>CACPIK010000001.1 GCA_902633885.1 uncultured Pelagibacteraceae bacterium
CAGCACTAATGTTTCCAGCTATTCCCCTTATAATGAGTGTTTATAGTAACAGATTTCATACCTTAAGCGGTCTTATTAGAAAAATTCATGACGAATATGTGTTTGAAAAACATACTCCTCCTGAGTGGAAAGATCAGTTATTAAATTTAAACAATAGAATTGGTGTCCTTAAATATGCAATTATGTCTGCAGCGTTTGGCTTTTTATTTAACATGCTTACTGTATTTGCACTTTATTTAGAAAGTTTAATTGTAGCCAGGATAATTTTCGGATCATGCTGTTTGTCTATGATGATATCTATTGTATTTTTTATTAGAGAAATACAAATTTCAACTAAAGCATTGAAACTTCATTTATCAGATATGGATGTTCAGTTTAAGGAATAATTATAGCAGGCCCAATTATTTTTCTTGCTTCTAAATCACGATGAGCATTTTCAACTTCATCCAATTTATATTTTTTAAATATTTCTATCTTAATATCACCAGAGCTAATTTTTTCAAATAATGCACTTGCGGCTTCATTTATTTCTTCATTTGTTCTTAAATATTGTTGCATAGAAGGTCTCGTAAAATACAAACCTTTTGGTTGTAATACTTTTGCAACATTAATTGGATCAAGTGCACCTGAAGCATTGCCGAAAGAAATCATTGTACCTCTTATCTCCAAACATTCACAAGATTTTTCAAAAGTAGACTTTCCAACTCCATCATAAACCACAGGAACTCCTGTACCATTTGTTAAATCTAATACTTTTTTTGCAAAATCTTCTTTAGAATAATTAATAACTTCTTCGCAACCATATTTTTTTGCTAAATCTACTTTTTCATCACTACCAACAGTTCCAATAACTTTAACACCTAAGCTTTTAGCCCATTGGCATAATATTTGTCCAACTCCACCTGCAGCAGCATGAAATAAGATAGTTTCTCCCTTTTTAACAGGGTAAGTTTTATATAATAGATAAAAAGCTGTTAATCCTTTTGTCATAAGAGTTCCTGCAATATTTAAATCTACATTTTCTGGAACTTTAACTATATTTTTTGTTGGATATATTCTATGTGTGGAGTAACCACCAAGTGGTTGTCCGGCATAAGCTATTTTATCTCCAACAGAAAAATTCGAAACATTTGGTCCAAGTTCTTTAATGATTCCAGAAGCTTCCATACCTATTCCAGATGGAAGTTTTAAAGGATAAAGCCCAGACCTATGATAAGTATCAATATAATTTAATCCTATAGCAACATGTTCTATAAGCACTTCATCATTACCAGGTTTGCCTAGGGTAATTTCCTCTAGTTTTAATACTTCAGGCCCTCCTGCTTTTTGAATTTTTACTTCTTTCATTTTTTTACAAATGTACCTTTATGATAATCTTCAACTGCTTGCAAGATTTCTGATTTAGTGTTCATTACAAACGGACCTCCTCTAGCTATTGGCTCGCCAATTGGTTTGCCTGAGATTAGAAGAAATTTTGCATTTGAAATACCTAAAACTCTTAATTTTTCTCCTTTTGTTAATAAAATTAATTTAGAATTTTTAATTTTATCATGAGATTTTTCTCCTATTTTAATCTCACCATCTACTAGGTAAATAAATGAATTGTGCGTGAGAGGAACTTGAAAATTAAATTCTTTATCTTTTTGAATCTCAACATCAAAATAAATAGGTTCTAAGTTGTGTCTTTTAACAGGACCTTCGACACTTTCAAATTTGCCAGCTATTACTTTTACTTTTTTTTCAATATCTTTATGTATCTGCATTTTATCTGAGTCTATAAAAATATAATCAGGTTTACTCATTTTTAATTTTGCTGGCATATTTAACCACAATTGAAATCCGTGAAGTTTACCTTCGGACATTGTAGGCATTTCAGAATGAATAATTCCACTTCCAGTTTTCATCCATTGAACATCTCCAGATGACATTCTTCCTTTAGCTCCAGTGCTATCTTCATGCTCGAATTCTCCTTGAAGCATATAAGTTACAGTTTCTATTCCTCTGTGAGGATGAGGAGGAAAACCACCAATATAATCATCTTTATTTTCTGATCCAAACTCATCTAACATTAGAAATGGGTCAAAATAATCAGGCTCAACTCCAATGCTTCTTTTTAATTTTACTCCGGCGCCATCCGAGGCTGGCACAGGATCAATTATTTTATTTATTTCAATGTTTTTCATATTTGATGATTTATTAATTAGTTAAATTAAATCAAGTAACTCTTCAAGGTGTTTAATTTGTTTTTGAGGCTTATAATCAAGTTTATCAAAAACATTATTACTTCTATTTACCCAAATGGTATTGTATCCATAATTTCCACCACCACTTACATCCCAAGTATTCGCGCTTAAAAATAAAACTTCATCTTTTAGTATTTGGTATTTTTCAATTGGAATATTGTAGACTTTAGAACTTGGTTTAAAAATCCCTACTTCTTCGATAGAAAATATATCATCGAAAATATTATCTAAATTATTACTTTTAACTAATTCATTCAGCAGTGAAGAAGTGCCATTAGACAGAATTGCAATTTTATAGTCTTTTTCTCTTAGATTATTTAAAACTTTCTTTACCTCTGGAAACGGTAAAAGATTTTTGTACAGATTTAATAATTCGATTCTCATACTATTATCAATATCAAAAACTTGCATAGATTTATCTAAACTATCACAAGTAACTTGCCAAAAATCTTTATGTTTACTCATTAAACTTCTAAGCCAAGTATATTCTAGCTGTGTAGTTCTCCAATAATTCGAAAAATTTTCCCATTTGTCGCCAATTTTTTCTTTACTTTTTTCTGCTGCAGAGTTGACATCAAATAAAGTTCCGTAAGCATCGAAAATTATTGCTTTAATATTTTTCATAAATTACTTTCATAATATGAGTAATATTAGAATATTTTTTCCTGAAAGTTTATCTATTAATTTCATTTCCAAACTTAAAAAACCTCAATCTCATTATTTAACCAAAGTAATGAGAATAAAGATCGGAGAATATTTTTCACTTTTTAATAATAATGGAGAATGGTTAGCTAAAATTAATAATATATCAAAAGGGTTAGTAGAATTTAGTATTCAAGAACAACTAAGACATAAAGAAAATATAATCGAAATCTGGTTAGCATTTTCTCCTATCAAGTCTAATTATTCTAGCTTTATGATCCAGAAAGCTACTGAATTAGGTGTTACTAAATTTATTCCGATAATATTTGATAGAACAATTGTTAGAAAAATTAATTCTGAAAGATTGGAAAAAATAATCATTGAAGCAACTGAACAATCTAATAGGATAAATATCCCTATATTAGAAAAAACTCAAAATTTGAAAAGCTTTATTAAAAACAATGAAAAAAAAATAGATTTAATTTTTACTGATTTAAATACTAAAAATAAAAAAATTGAACTTAATAAAAATAGCAAAAAACCTTTATGTATAATAATTGGACCCGAAGGTGACTTTTCAGAGAATGAAAGACAAGCTATTTTAGATTTCAAAGGAGTAAATTCAGTTAAGATTAATCAAAATATTCTTAGGTCAGAGACTGCCGCAATATCTTCTATTTCAATATTAAGTTATATTTTAAATTTATAAATATTTTTTTATCAATTTAATAGTCTTCTTAATGTCGTCTCTATGAGAAATTTTAGCAACATACTTTCCATCTTTTAAAAGTATTACAGGGGAGCTATGATCAATATTATAATCACCATTTTCAAAAAATATTTTTTGACTAATTATTCCCCAAGATTGAGATAATAAAAATATTTCACCAGGGTCTCCTGTAATTCCAATAAAATCATTATCAAAATTACTTAAATAATCTTTTACAACTTGTGGAGTATCTCTTTTTGGATCAACGCTTATAAAAAAAACTTTTAAATTTTTTTTTTTATTTTTTTTAATTCTATTAAGTGCAATATCCATTTTATTTAATGTCATGGGGCATATATCTGGACAATTCGTAAAACCAAAAAAAATTGCTGTAAGAGGACCATCAAAAGAGTTTTGATTTATAGAATTATTATTCATATCTTTTAATTCAAAATCAGATCCTTTAAATGCTGCGACCGTTTGATCTTTTTTTTCTTTCATGGAAAGAAACACTGGAAGCATTAAAAATAAGAATATTGTTAGACAACCAGTTAAAATTGCTATTGAAGTTTTTAATTTCATTATTGTAAAATTTTATTAACTAACTATATAAATATTATGTCACTCTTAAAGAAATTATTTAGCACACTGGCTGAAAAACCATGGGAAGAAAAACAATCAATTGCTGATAATACTCATTCAGGAAGAACATTTGATATTTCAAACCAAATGTCAGCTGTCATAATAATTTTCGGAGTAAGTACCACTTTGTTTAGTTTAATATTTACTGGATATCTATACTCACTTCCTCCTGAACAGGACACAACATTAATATTAAAAGCTAATCTGGTGTGGATTAATACTTTGGTTTTAATTTTAGTTACTTTTTTCTTTAATAAAATTAGTAGTGATCTTAAAAAAAATATTACTGAAAAAATAAAGAAAAATTTAATTTATGTTGGTGGGTTAAGTTATTTATTTTTATTTTTACAACTCGTTTTGTGGTATCAGCTTATGAAAAGCGGAAATTTTGTATCTACAAATACTTATTTTTCATCATTTTATTTTTTTACTGCATTACATGGAATTCATCTGCTTGGAGGTTTATTTTTCTGGGGAAAAGTAAGCTCAAGAATTTTTAAAATGCAAGAAGTAGATTATAAAAATGAAGAAAAAAATATAAATGCGTTATCTTTATATTGGTTTTTTCTGTTTATTGTTTGGTTTGTATTTTTTGCTATAATGTTTGTCTACAACGATACAGTAATTGAGTTTTGTAAATCTTTAATTTCTTAAAATTTTACAAAAATAAAACCAAAATACATCCAACAACAGCTATTATTATTAAAAGTATATTTACAGATTTTAAATATTTCTTAGTTTCGGGTTTGACCTTGTCTTTTGAAAATGCTCCAGCTCCTATAGATATGACTAAATAGAAAAGTAAAACTAAAACGAGTATTGTAATTAAGATACCTAATTTGCCAAACATAATATTGTTGAATATAGTAGTTTATTTAAGAAGATTTTATGACATTTTGTCATAGGTATTTATAGAATTATTATTCTATATAAACAGCTATGCATGCGGGTATTATATTTTTTCTTGTAATTCTTGGGTCAGTATTATTTCATATTTTTACACCCTGGTATTGGACAGACATCGCTTCAAATTGGAAAGGCATGGATGATACTATTACTCTAACTTTTTGGGTAGGAGGTGGTGTTTTTGTAGCAGTTTGTTTATTTATGGTTTACTGCGTATTTAAATTCCAACATAAAGAAGGGCGAAGATCAGAATATAAGCCAGAAGACAAAAAATTAGAAAAAATTTTAACATGGGCAACTACTTTGGGTGTAGCCGCTCTTTTAGCTCCGGGACTTATTGTTTGGAATCAATATGTTAATGTTCCAAAAAATGCAATTCATGTTGATGTTATGGCTTGGCAATGGGGGTGGCAGTATAGATTACCAGGTGAAGATGGAAAATTAGGAACTACACAAGTTAGAAATATTGGTGATAATAATCCTTTTGGAATTAATCCTGATGATCCATACGGAAAAGATGACATCATGATTGAGAGTGATGTTATAAATTTAGAAAATAATAGACCTGTAAAAATTTTATTAAGATCAGTTGATGTACTTCATAACTGGTATGTGCCACAGTTTAGAGCTAAAATGGATGCTGTTCCAGGTGTTGTAACCTATTACTGGTTTGAACCAAATAAAACTGGAGAGTACGAGGTATTGTGTGCTGAATACTGCGGCGTAGGACACTATGCAATGAGAGGTGGCGTTGTAGTACAAGATCAAAAAGATTATAAACAATGGCTAAGTGAACAAGAAACTTTTTCGGATTTAGTAGCTAGAAATAAAACTTTAGAAATTGGAGATACAAAATTAGCAAAAAAATAATAATTTAATTAACTTTTAGAAAGATATATAAGGAATAAAAACTATGTCAGACGAATTAGATAAGAATAAATCTTACCAAGCGCAATCTTCAGAGGTAATGGGTGGTTCATCAGGAGTAAACCCTGATATTGATTATGTTAGACCAGCAGAAATACCCGATCAGGAATTATATCATGGTCATAGTTTTATTACCAAATGGGTTTTTTGCCAGGATGCTAAAGTAATTGGAGTTCAATATTTTCTTACAGCAGTTTTTACAGGAATTGTAGGTTTAATTTTATCTTGGTTAATGCGTTTACAATTAGGTTTTCCAGGATTAGCTGGATTTATGACTGCGGAGCACTACTATCAATTTGTTACGATGCATGGAATGATAATGGTTGTATATTTTCTAACCGCTTTATTTCTCGGAGGATTTGGAAATTATCTTATTCCTTTGATGGTTGGAGCAAGAGACATGGTTTTTCCTTATGTTAACATGATAAGTTTTTGGATGTTTTTTGTAGCAGTTGCAGTTTTAATGGCAAGTTTTTTTGTTCCAGGTGGACCTACGGGTGCGGGCTGGACTCTATATCCTCCACAGACAATATTAGAAGGAACACCAGGAGCAGGCATGGGAATTCTTCTAATGCTTATATCGCTATCACTATTTGTAATTGGTTTTACAATGGGTGGCTTAAATTATTTGATTACAGTTCTTCAAGCGAGAACGAGGGGAATGACTTTAATGAGAATGCCCTTAACAGTTTGGGGTATTTTTACAGCAACAGTACTTGCAATGTTAGCTTTTCCAGCGCTATTAGTAAGTGCAATTATGATGACTTTGGATAAAGTTCTTCAAACTAGTTTCTTTATGCCTACAATATTAAAAGCTGGAGAGGTTCTAGAGTATGGAGGTGGAAGTCCAATTCTTTTCCAACATTTATTTTGGTTTTTTGGTCATCCAGAAGTTTATATTGTTGCACTACCAGCTTTTGGAATAGTCTCAGATTTAATTTCTGTCCATTCAAGAAAAAATATATTTGGTTATAGAATGATGGTATGGGCAATTGTTGGAATTGGAGCTTTGAGCTTTTTTGTTTGGGCTCACCACATGTATGTTAGTGGCATGAACCCATGGTTTGGTTTCTTTTTTGCTACAACAACTCTTATAATTGCAGTTCCAACCGCCATGAAGGTCTACAATTGGATATTAACTTTATGGAGAGGAAATATCAGAATTAATACAGTTATGTTGTGGTGTTTAGGATTTATAGTAACCTTTGTAAATGGTGGAATTACAGGAATTTTCTTAGGAAATGTTTCTGTTGATGTACCATTATCAGATACTTATTTTGTGATAGCCCACTTCCATATGGTTATGGGTATTGCGCCACTTATGGTTATAATGGGTGCAGTTTATCACTGGTTTCCACTTGTAGCTGGAAAAATGTTAGATGAAGGACTTGGTAAATGGCATTTTTGGATTACTTTTTTAGGAGCTTATTCAATATATTTCCCAATGCATTATCTAGGTTTTATTGGAGTTCCAAGAAGATATTTTGAAATGTATGACAGTCCTTATATGACTTCAGCAGTTGGCATGAACGAATTTATAAGTTTAGCAGCTTTCATAGTAGGAGCTGCACAATTTATTTTAATATTTAATATTATTAAAACTCTTAAAACAGGAAAAAAAGCAGGTAAAAATCCTTGGAAAGCAAATTCTTTAGAATGGTATACTTCTACAGTTCCACCCGAACATGGTAACTTCGGTGATAGATTGCCTGTTGTTCATAGATGGCCATATGATTTTAGCGTCCCAGGAGCAAAAGATGATTTTATTGCACAAACAACACCTCCAAGTGAAGTAATTCATACGAAGGTAGAAAAAACTTAAAAAGAAATGTCTGATCCAAAAATAGAAGGTCTAGAACTTAAACCAGGATTTAAGGGAATGGCCTCTGATACGGCTTCAGACCAAACAATGTTTAAAGGTGTACATTGGGGTAAGGCTATGATGTGGATATTTCTTTTAAGTGATACATTTGTATTTAGTTGTTTTCTAATATCCTACATGAAGGGCAGAGGATCAACCCCTGTTGAATGGCCAAATCCTAGCGAAGTTTTTGCCTTAAATGCTTTTGGTGTACCAGTACCTTTATTACTAATTGCGATTATGACTTTTGTTTTAATAACAAGTAGCGGAACCATGGCTCTAGCAGTTAAATACGGTTATGAAAAAAATAGAAAAATGTGTGGTTGGCTTATAATGGCAACTGCAGTTGGCGGATTAACTTTTGTTGGTATGCAGGCATTTGAATGGTCAAAATTAATTCATGAAGGTGTTAGACCTTGGGAAAATCCATTTGGAGCAGCACAGTTTGGTTCATTTTTCTTTATGATAACTGGATTCCATGGAACCCATGTTTCAATTGGTGTTATTTTCTTATTTATTTATGCATACAAAGTGTTAGCAGGACACTACGAAAATGGAGGAAAAAAAGGTTGGTTTACAACTATGAGAGGGGATTATGTAGAAATTGAAATACTTGGTCTATATTGGCACTTTGTAGATTTAGTATGGGTATTTATTTTTGCATTTTTCTATTTATGGTAAAATAAAATTATGACTGACACAAATAATAAAGAACAAGCTTCAACTCATAAAATAGGTATCTATCTTTGGATATGGGTTCTGTTGTTCGTTTTAAGTTTCTTTTCGTACATGGTTGACTGGTATCAATTTCAAGGAATGCTTAGATGGTCTTTAATATTATTTTTTATGTTTTTAAAAGCTGGATTAATTATGGCATTTTTTATGCACTTATTTTGGGAAAGATATGCATTGGTTAATGTACTCTTATGGCCCATGACTGCTATCGCATGTTTTATTTTTTTAATGGCAGCTGAATTTAAATACACTTTATTTTCAAGATTATTTTACTTTTTTGTTGGAGGAGGAGTTTAAAGTTTATGGATGGTTATGACTATTTAGCTGGATTTTTATTATTATTTGTTTTTTTTATTTATATCACATGGTTTGGTTTTTCGGTAAAAGTTGAAAATCAAAAAGAACAATCAGAAAAAATATCAATCAATCCTTATGATCAAGTTCCCTTGCATAGAAAATTAATAGATAAAAAAAATAGCAAAGTAGGAATTTTTGATCTTGGTAATCATATTTTAATCATCGGTCTTATTTTAATAGTAATTTTTGTATCACTGAATGTTGAATAAAAGTGACTACAAATACTTTAAATAAAAAAATTTTTTCTATTAATACTTTTTCATTTTTAAAATCTTTAATACAATTAATGAAACCTAGGGTAATGTCTCTAGTTATCTTCACGTGTGCAGTAGGATTATTAACATCTCCAAATAAAATTCCTTTATTTGATTCTTTGATTTGTATTTTTTTTGTAACAATTGGAGCAGGAGCTGCTGGTGCATTAAATATGTGGTATGAGGCAGACCTAGATAAATTAATGACTAGAACTTGTCTTAGACCAATTCCAACAGGAAAAATTACTAAAGACCAAGCTTTAATATTTGGAATTGTTTTATCTGTAGTTTCAGTTATTGGATTATATTATTTTTCAAATTTCTTATCAGCTTTATTGCTATTCACAACAATTACATTTTATGTTTTTGTTTATACGATTTGGTTAAAAAGAAAGACTCCTCAAAATATTGTTATTGGCGGAGCCTCAGGAGCTTTGCCACCTGTAATAGGATGGACTATAGCATCTAATACATTAACTTTAGAACCAATTACTTTCTTTTTAATTATATTTTATTGGACACCTTCTCATTTCTGGGCTTTGAGCCTTTATAAAGCCAAGGATTATGAAAAAGCAAAAATTCCAATGTTGCCTATCACAAATGGAATTGAAGAAACTAAGAAAAGAATATTTGTTTATTCTCTTTTCATGCTGCCAATAATTATTATTCCTTATTATATAGGTTTTGTAGGCGAAGTATTTTTAGGTACTTCTTTATTATTGACGCTTTATTACAATTATATTTGTTATGATTTATTCAAATTTAAAAAGAATAAATTTGAATTAAAAAAGGCAAAAAAAGTATTTTCTTACTCAATTTTCTACTTATTTTTGCTATTTGTATTATTTTTGATAGACCAGATTATAAGATAAATAGTTCTATTTATTTTATTAGAAAATGGTAAAAAAAATTCATGAGATATGTAAGTACTAGAGATAATTCCAAAGAATATAGTTTTGAGGATGTTTTTATAAAAGGTTTGGCTGATGATGGGGGGCTTTATGTGCCTCAATCATTAAAAAAACATAGCCTTCAAGAATTATCAAAGCTTAAAAACTTAAGTTATAATGAACTCAGTACTGAAATAATAAATCAATTTTCATCAGATTTTATCAAAAAAGACGAACTTTCATCCTTAGTTAGTAAATCATATTCAACATTTAGAGAAAAAGAAGTTGTTAAAATTTCAGATATTGGAGAACTTAAATTGTTAGAATTGTTTCATGGTCCAACTTTAGCTTTTAAAGATGTGGCCATGCAGTTTATTGGAAATTTGTATGAATATTATTTAAATAAAAATGATAAAAAAATTAATATAGTTGTTGCAACGTCTGGAGACACAGGTGCTGCGGCTATAGATGCAATAAAAGGAAAGTCTAATTTAAATATTTTTGTTTTACATCCAAACAATAGAATTTCTTCAGTTCAGAGAAAAATTATGACAACCGTTGATGAAAAAAATGTTTTCAATATTGCAATAGAAGGGAATTTTGATGATTGTCAAAATATAGTTAAAAGTATGTTTTCTGATTTAGAATTTTCAAAATCTATAAATATGTCAGGAGTTAATTCAATTAATTGGGCAAGAATTATTGCTCAAACAGTTTATTATTTTTACTCTTATTTTAAATTAGACAAAGAAAGCATTTCATTTTCAGTTCCAACAGGAAACTTTGGAGATGTCTTTGCAGGATATCTTGCAAAGAAAATGGGATTACCAATTGATAAGTTAATTGTTGCAACAAATGAAAATGATATTTTGCATAGAGCGATCTCAAAAGGAGATTATATTTCAAAAGAAGTTAAAGAAACATCATCACCTAGTATGGATATTCAATTAGCAAGTAACTTTGAAAGATTAATTTATTATGTAAATAATTCTGACTCTGAGAAGACAGTAGAAATTATGGAAAAAGTTAAGCAAAACTCTTATCAAATTGAAAAAAATAATTTAGATATGATTCAAAAGGATTTTTTATCGGAGAGTTGCAATGAACAAGAAACATTGGACATTATTAAAAAAAATTATGAAAAAAATAACATAATTTTAGATCCTCACACAGCCGTTGGAGTAGGGGCTGCAAAAAAACTATCTTTTAATGATTGTGTAGTTTTATCAACAGCACATCCATGCAAATTTCCAGATGCCACAAACAATGCAATAAATAAGCATGAAAAATTGCCTGAAGAACTTCAGCATGTGCTTAATAAAGACGAAAATTTTCAAGTATTAAAAAACAATACAGAAGAAATAAAAAACTTTGTTAAAAGTAAAGTTTAAAGGGGCGTTCTGTTGCCAGGTGCCTCGATTATAAATTTGCTGCTTCTCTAGCTATCATATCTACTTCATTATTTAATTTATCAGTTGAGTGCGCTTTTACCCAATTCCAACTTATTTCAAATTCATTAGATAAATTATCTAACTCTGTCCAAATTTCTTTATTTTTAACTGGTTGTTTATTTGTAGTTTTCCATCCATTTTTTTTCCAATTGTGGATCCACTCTGTTATTCCTGACTTTACATATTTAGAGTCTGTAAAAATTTGAACTTTGCTTCCTTTTGGAATTTTTTTTAAGGCTTTGATTGGAGCAATTAGTTCCATTTGATTGTTGGTAGTATTTTTTTTACTTCCTTTAATTTTAGTTTTTTTTTGATTATTGATAATTATTGCAGCCCATCCACCGTTACCTGGGTTTCCAATACAAGATCCATCAGTGTAGATTTTTATCATTAGCTATAATCCTTAAAAGAACTTACATTTCTATGAAAATTTAATTTATCTAGATACTCAATTGGATCTTTAATCTTAATAATCGCATTTTTAGGTGTGTTTAAATAATCATATGATCTTGTAAGTAAATATCTTAAAGCTGATCCTCTACATAAAGTATTTAAATTACTTTTTTCTTTTAAAGATAGTTTTCTTATTGATTGATAACCTTTTAAAAACTGAGATGATTTTCTTTTATTTAATACAAAATGTTTATTTTTTTTATTAAAACAAAGCGCATTAATACAAGTTGCTAATTCATAAGCTAAAAAGTCATTAGCAGAAAAATAAAAGTCTATAAAACCGTAAAATTTACCTTTATTAAAAAAAATATTATCAATAAAAAGATCACTATGAATTATCCCATAGGGAATTTTTTTTGGCCACTTTTTTCTAATATCTGCTAAATCACTTTTCATTAAGTTTTTTAGATTACTAGAAAGTTTATTTATTCTTTCGTCTATTTTTTTTAGCAAGATTCCCCAATAATTAACTGAGAGGTCATTTTTTCTATATAAATTTAATTTTTTTGAAGCCAAATGCAATTTAGCAACTTTTTTCCCAACAGTAAAACATTCTCTATAATTTAAATTATTCTTATCTTTTCCTTTAAGGAAGCTTACCAGGCATGCACTTTTATTTTTAATTTTAAATAAATACTTACCTTTCTTATTTTTTATGGGCTCTGGACATCTTATTTTGTGCTTAGATAGGCCAGACATTAAATTCATAAAAAAAGGCAAATCTTTTTTCTGAACTCTTTTTTCGAAAATTGTTAAGATTATTTTTTTATTTTTTGTTCTTATTAAATAATTAGTATTTTCAATACCTTTTTTTATACCTGAAAAAGATCGAATTTTTCCAATATTAAAGTTTTTTTCAATATACTTTAATTCTCTTTGATTTATTCTTGTATATACTGCCATTAGTTTAACTTTCCGGGAATTTTAAAAGTTATATCTTCTTTGACTATTTCTACCTCTTCTATTTCTACAGTAAATTCTTTTTTTATATTTTCTAAAAATTCTGTTACTAAAACTTCTGGAGCTGAAGCACCAGACGAGATGCCTATAGTTTTACATTCAGAAATTTTTTCTAAGGGAAAACTACTTTCAGAATGAATTAATTGAGCTTCATTACAACCATTATTTTTTGCTACCTCAACTAATCTTAAAGAATTTGATGAATTTCTACTCCCAATAACAAAAAAAGCATCACACTTATCAGCTATTTTTTTTACTGCTGCTTGTCTATTAGTTGTTGCATAACAAATATCCTCTTTTTTTGGTTCATTAATCTCTGGAAATTTATTTTTTAGAATATCTATAATATCTTTTGTATCATCAACTGATAAAGTTGTTTGTGTAATATAAGCTAATTTTTTATTATTTTTTTTCAGGTAGTTTTTTGCATCTTTAGCGGTTTCTATTAGATCAATGTTTCCATTTGGAAGTTGACCCATTGTTCCAACTACTTCAGGGTGATTTTTATGTCCTATTAATAAAACATGAACGCCTTTTTTATTTAAATTTTCTGCCTCTCTATGTACTTTTGACACTAGCGGACATGTAGCATCGACAAAAGTCATATTTAAATTTGATGCTTCCTCAGGAACTGATTTTGGTACTCCGTGTGCCGAAAAAATTACTGGTCTAGTTTTGTCTTCTATTTCATTTAATTCTTCAACAAATATTGCTCCTATTTTTTTTAAATTATCAACCACATGTTTATTGTGAACAATCTCATGTCTTACATAAACAGGTGATCCATATTTATCTAAACTTTTTTTTACAATTTCAATCGCACGATCAACACCAGCACAAAAGCCTCTTGGAGATGCTAATAAAATTTTTAAGTTTTTACTTTTCATTATTATCTTTTCTAAAAAAAGGAATTAAAAAAATGAAACATGCAAAAAGAAAAAATAGACTTCCAAACATTGCCCAAAAACTTCCTATACTAGATATTGTAAATCCTATTGCAGATACAATAAATAGAACCCATCCTAAAAAATTTATATTTTTATTGCTCATTTTTTTCAATTAAATATTCGAGCAATATATGAGGAAAAGTAAGAGAGGCCAATCCAATAAAAATAATTTTGTATATCGACTCGTTTAGATCATTAAAATTATTCAAAAAAAATAAAGCTAAAAGGTAGCCAAAAATCGTGATGATTGTTAAAGGTAGCGCTTTTTTAATGAATATAGGCAAACCTTTTTTTAAATTTATATTTATTTCCTGAATTAATGAAATTGAATGTCTTATAGAGTGTAAGAAACAAAAATAAACGGTAAATGCTAAAATTGGGTTAAGAAAATAATTTAATATAATTAAGGATAAAAAGTCCATTAATAAAAGTGATTTTGTATCAAAATTTTTATTTAAAGATAAAATCATATTTGCAATAAAACTTAGTAAAATAAGTAGATATAAAATTTCATTACTAATTAAAATATTTGTTGAGATATCAAAATTTAAGGATTTAAAAATATATAATGTTTCTTCTTTATGAAAAACTAATGGTGCAATTATAACCAAAGATCCTTTTAGAAAATAAATTAACTCAAAATTTTTATATTTATTTATAAACTCAGAGTCTTCTTTGCCAAAATGATATGCTGCTACAATTAAAAATAAAAGCAATAAAAATTTAGGAAATAAAAACCAAATAAATATTGTTATTAATCCAACAAATATATATCCTAAATAAAAAATAGCTGATGATTTTATTCCTAAAATTTTTAATAATTTTTTTCCTTTTACATGATCAAGTGAACCATGAGATATTCCAATACTTAAAATTAAAAATAAAGAAATCATTAATAAACTATTACTTCTTAAATATTCAAATGCTGATATAAAAACACACAAATTGAAAAAAATTAAGGAATGGTAATAATTTACTTTTATCATTTAATTTCTAAATAAAGCTTTAATAAAAATCCATTTTGGCATTTTAAAAATTATTGAAAAATCTTCAAAAATATTACTTTTATTTGATAGAAATTTTATAACAGTAATTGGAGAACCGCCAAACATTTTAAAGAATATATCTGGCATTATTTTTGGGTTTCTTTTAATAACTTTTAAAAATATTTTATCTAAAAATTGATATTTTTTTTCTATTTCAAATAATTTAATTTTATCAATATTTTCAATATTTTCTCTAATCAATTTGCATTGTTCTTGAATATTTAGAAAAGTATATCCTGTGCTTAATCTTGTCATGTTTCCTGCAGTTCCAATATTTATTTTATTTTTTTCTCGCTTATTTGATAAATAAAAAAGAGGTATAGCTCCTTTTTCTTTGTAAGTTATTTTGTAGTCTTTAAGATTTAAATGGTTTTCTACATAATCTTTAATTTGATTATCATAATCTTTTTCGGATTCATCATTCATCATTGATATCCAAGTGGTTTCAACTAGTGCTATACTTTTTGAATAAGGAAGCGTATAAAAAAAATGAACACTTTCTCTTTGTTCGCAATCAAAGTCCATTAAATTCATAATTTCATCATCAAAAAAATTTTTTTTAGTTTCAATTTCCACACCACAAAAATGCTGCCAAAGACCATTTTTATTTGTATCAAGTTTAGGAACACTATTAAAAATAAATGAATTTTCTGAATTTACTTCACTAATATCTTTATAAAAAGTTATATTTTTATTTTCTTTTAATTTTTTATTTATTTTTTCATAAAATAATCCACTATCGATACTTTGGTAGGGGTAACTTTTACATTCTAAATATTGAGTTTTATTTGGGATATTTATAGAAAAATTGTTCCAACTTTTTTTCACACAATCATCAAAATTGTGAGGAAATATTTTCCAAAAGGACCATGTTTTGTCCCTCTTGTATTCATCCCTTGGCTCTATAATTGCTAGAGTTTTATTTTCTAACTTTTTATGAATATCTAATTCATATGCCAAAGATAAACCTGCGCAACCTCCACCAATAATTATATAGTCAAAGTCTTTCATTTAAGTTTATTTCTTCATTTATTATTTGATGTTCTTTATATCTAAGGTGATCTTCATTTCTAATAAATAATAGTCTTATAAAATCATACAAAGATAAAAATGTTTGAATTATTTTTCCAATTTTAGTCACATAGATTTTTCCTGAATTATTGTAATTATCTAATGTCTTTTTACCTAGAATATTATGTCCAATTTTTCTGTAAACTCTTCTTGCGACCAATATTGAAAACCGGAAACTTAATGGAATTTTTTTTATAGATACAAAAGAACTTTCGTAAAATAAATCTGATATTTCTAAAGTTTCTTTAATAGACTCAAAACTATGAGATATATAAAATCTATTGTTTTTTGAATCCTCCATAACATCTCTTGATATATTTGTTAGTTGCATTGCTATACCAAGATCAATTGCTGATTTAAGAGAATTTTTATCTTTAACATTCAAAATTTTAGCCATCATTAATCCAACAGTTCCAGCAACTCTGTAAGAATATATTAGTAGATCTTTCTTTGAATTTATTTCTACCTTACTTTTTAAATCAGACTCAACTCCATCAAATAAATCTTCTACTATTTTTTTTGAAATTCCATAATTTTCTATTAGATCCCACATATTTTTTATAATAGGATCAGTATAGTTTTTACTATTAAAATTATTTTTAAAAGCTAGAAATTTCTTTTTTTTTAACTCAATTTCCCCCTCATCATCAACTATATTGTCTACGGTTCTACAAAAATCATATAAATTAGAGCATTTTAAATAAATTTTCTTTGGTAAAAAAAATCCAGCCCAATTAAAAGATTTTGCGTATATAGATAGATAACTGTTGTTAGACATTATAAAATTTTATCTAATACTTTAGCAGAAGATAGTACACCTGGTACACCTGCACCAGGGTGAGTTCCAGCACCAACAAAGTATAATCCATTATATATTTCTGATTTATTGTGAAATCTAAAGTAAGCTGATTGTGAAAATTTTGGTTGAATTGAAAAACCAGAGCCATACTTTGTATTGAGTTCTTTTTCAAAATAATCTGGCGTTAAATAAAAGTCTTCAACAATATTTTTTCTAAGCTCTGGTAATAAATCTTTTTCCATTTTATCTATTACAAGATTTTTAATTTTATCTCCTTCTATTGACCAATCAATGCCAGATTGATTATTTGGCACAGGAACAAGAACATAAAAACAATCATTACCTTTAGGGGCCATTGAATTGTCAGTAGCTGAAGGTCTGTGTAGATAATAGCTTATGTCTCTATTTAATTTTTTATAATTAAAAATATCATCCAAGTGTTCTTTATATTTGTCTCCAAACTTTATTGTATGATGCTCCACATCTTCATATTTCTTTTTAGTTCCAAAATAATACACAAATAAACCCATAGAATATTCCATTCTTTTCATTTTCCAATTGAAGATTGAAAATGTATTTTTTGAATTTATTAATTTTGAATAAACAGCGGGTGGATCAGCATTACAAATAACATTATCAGCAGTAATTTCCTTATTATCATCTAATTTGACACCAATAATTTTATTATCTTTTAAAATAATATTTGTAACTTCTTTGTCTTTTATAATTTCAATATTTTCCTCTATCATCAATTTTTCTAATCCATTAATAATTTGACCTGTGCCTCCCATTGAATAATGAATACCCCATTTTTTTTCTAAGTATAAAATCAAACCGTATATTGAAGTCGTGGTAAAAGGATTTCCTCCGACTAGTAATGGGTGCATACTAAGTAATCTTCTTAATTTTTCGTTTTTAATATAAGAAGATACAAGAGCATAAACCGATTTATAGCTTTTTAGATTTAGTAAAGCAGGAATTTGTTTTATCATAAACGAAGGTTTATCAAAAGGAACTTCAGAAAGTTCAGTAAACCCTTTATCAAAAATTTTTTTGGTAAAATTGACTAACTTTTCATAGCCTTCAACATCTTCTGAATTAATTTTTTTTATTTGGTCTTTCATTTTTTGCTCATCACCAGAATAATCAAACTTAGTCCCATCTTCGAAAACAAATCTATACCATGTATCTAAAGGCTTTATGTTTATGTAATCCTGAGGATTTTTGTTAAATAATTGAAAAATTTCATAAATTAAATGAGGAGCCGTTATAACTGTAGGGCCTCCATCAAAAATAAAACCATTTTTTTTGAAAACTCTAGCTCTACCTCCCAAGTCCTTATGTTTTTCTATAAGAATTACTTTATGATTTTTTGCTCTTAATCTTAGTGCTGCAGCAATACCTCCAAAACCAGAACCGATTACCAGTGAATTCATATAAAGGATTTTATATTATTTTTATAAAAAGTAACGAAATTATCTAAGAATTATTACGAATTTATCTTTTTAAGTTCAGATTTAGTTTCTTCAAGATTTTTTTCAAACAAATTATCTAATTTAGATTTGTCTACAGTTGTTGTTATAATTTTTTTTACCGAATCCACAGCTATTTTGATAGATGTATCTTTTATTTCTTTTATTGCTAATTCTTTCATCTGATTTATTTTTGTTTGTGTTAAACTTTTTTTTATCTCTGATGTTTTATGAAATTTATCATTCATTTCAATAATCAATTTTTCAGATTCTTTTTTAGCTTCGTCTAGCAATTTTTCACTTTCAATACTAACAGTGTTAATTTTTTTTTGAGCTTCATCCAATAGTTTTTTTGAGTCTGTTCTTAATTTTTCACTTTCATCAATTTCATTTTTTATGTCTACTATCATTTTTGAAAGCAAATTATTAACATTTTGAGGAATTTTAAAATAAATTAGAGCTCCAAAAAAAATAAAGAATGATACTGCTACCCAAAAAGTTGCATCAAATGACATTTTTTCTCTCCTTGTTCTTTTTAGATTGATCTTCAACTATTGCAGAAATGCTACTACTATTTACATCTTCTCTAATTAGCTCTTTTATTAATTCGGATGAAGTTGCGACAGCAATTTTTGATATTTTTTCGTCTGAATTTTTTTTAAGATCATCTATCTCTTTTTCTGCTGCACTTATTTCTTCATCAATTTCTTTTTCTAGTACAATCCTTTTTTTGTTTATATCTTCCAAAACTTTTTTTCTTGCATCATTAAAATAATTTTTAGCTTTAATTTTGCTTTCTAAAATGATTTTGTCATATTCTTTTATTTTATTTTCACTCTCTTCTTTTTGTTTATCTGCTGCCTCAATATTTTCTAAAATTTGTGATTTTCTTGTTTCAAGATTTTTACTAATTTTCGGTAATATCAGTTTAGATAAAACAATGTAAAGAATACCAAAGGTTAAAACTAGCCAAAATATCTGAGATATCCAAAATTCAGGATTTAATTGTGGCATACCTCCAGTTTCTGCACTATATGCAGAACTTAAAAGCATAAAACTTAAAATTAAAATATTAAAAACTATTTTTTTTGCCATTAATTAAAAAGCAAATAAAATAATTAGCGCTACAACTAGACCAAATAATCCAGTCGCTTCAGCTAAAGCAAATCCCAATAATAAATTTGGGAATTGTTTTTGAGCTGCAGATGGATTTCTCATTGCTCCAGATAGGTAATTACCAAATATAATTCCTATTCCAACTCCAGCACCTGCTAAAGCTATAGCTGCGAGACCTGCTCCGATCATTTTTGCTGCTTCTAATTCCATTTTTCCTCCTTTTTTTAATTAATGGTGTAAATTTAATGCATCATTTAAATATATGCATGTTAAAATTGCAAAAACATATGCTTGAAGAAAAGCAACTAATATCTCCAAACCAGTTAAAGCAACAGAAAAACTTAGTGGAAGCCATCCACCAACTATTCCAAGGCTTATAACAAAACCCCCGAATACTTTCATCATTGTATGACCAGCCATCATGTTTGCAAATAATCTTACTGATAAACTAATTGGTCTACTTAAATAAGAAATAATTTCAATTACTACTATAAGTGGTAGTAAAACCATTGGAACACCACTTGGAACAAAAAGTTTTAAATAACCTAGTCCATGCTTCATAAATCCAATTATTGTTACCCCAACAAAAATAAATGCCGCTAATACAAAAGTTACTATAATGTGACTCGTTACTGTAAATGAATAAGGTATCATACCAAACATGTTGCAAAAAAGTACGAACATAAATAGTGAAAATATGAAAGAAAAATATGGTTTTGCTTTGGAGCCAGCTGTATCACTTATCATTTTTGATACAAAAGAATAGCTAAGTTCTGCCATTAACTGAATTTTATCAGGAACTAATGATTTTTTTTTAGTCCCTAGGTTAAAAATAATTAGTATAGCCAGAGAGCTTATTACCATAAACAAACTTGCATTTGTGAATGAAATATCTACTTCACCCAATTTTATTTCTGGACCAATTCTATAAACATTGAATTGGTACATTGGATTTGATGCCATATTTATTTCTTATTACTTTTGCATTTTTTTTGCTGATTTGATTACATTCATTATACCCGTAACTACACCTACAAAAAAAAATATTAAAATTAACCAGGGCTTAGTACCAAACCAATTGTCTAAAATAAACCCAATAATTGTCCCAACAGCAACAGCCGCAACTAATTCAGTACTCATTTTGAATGCTGTTCCCATATTAGAGTTAGATTTGTTACTTTTTGTTGAATATTTAGCCTCAGCTTTACTTTTTGCAATTTTTAGGCGAGTTTTAAATTGGTCTTCAGACATCTGTTTTAAGCTACCATGCTTTCAGCTTTTTGAAGGTCTACTGCAACAAGCTGACTAATACCTTTTTCAGGCATGGTAACTCCATATAATCTATCCATCTTTGACATTGTTAAAGCATGATGAGTAACAATTATAAACCTTGTAGAGGTAATTTTTGTAAGCTCATTAAGAAGCCCACAAAATCTAGTGACATTTGCATCATCTAATGGAGCATCAACTTCATCTAAAACACATATAGGAGAAGGATTTGTTAAAAATACTGCAAAAATTAAAGATAAAGCAGTTAAAGCTTGTTCTCCTCCTGAAAGTAAAGTTATTGATTGAAGTCTTTTTCCTGGTGGACTTACAAGCATTTCTAATCCTGCGTCTAGAGGATCGTCTGAGTCAACTAGTTCAAGTTTAGCATTACCTCCATTAAATAATTTTGTATATACTTCACTAAATTTTCTATTAACTTTTTCAAATGCTTCAATGAGCCTCTCACGCCCTTTCTGATTTAATTCTGCAATACTTTCTTTTAATTTGATTATTGCGTTCACAAGATCTTGTCTATCTTGTTCCATTTTTTTTATTTCAATTTCATATTTTGAAGTCTCTTCATCTGCTCTCAAATTTACTGAACCTAATTTATCTCTTTCTCTTTTTTTTTCATCTAACAATTCTTCTTGAGTTACTGCATCAGGAATATCTTCTTTTTTTTCAAGGTTAGAAAATTCAAATAAGGCATCTTCTTTTAAGTTAAGCTCTGTCATTATTCTTTCTAACAAATCATTTCTTCTTCTATTTAATCCATCAATAGTTGCGCCTGAACTGGCTTTTCTTTCTCTTATTTCAATAGAGTCTTCTTTTGTTGCCTTAAGTTTATTTCTAAATTCTATAATTTTGTTATCAATTTCCTCAATTTTAATTTCATTTTGATTTTTTTCTAATTCTGACACTCTTAAACTTTCAGAAATCTGACCTTTTTTTTTCAGCTTGAGATTGTGGTTGTTTTTCTAGTTCGCTTAATTTTAAATTTTGTTTATTTTTTCTATCGTTTAATTCATTTACCATTTTCTCTGACTTATTAAGTAAATTTTTCCAACTTTCAATTTCTTGATCAATTATTTTAATTCTTTGATTTCTTTTTATTGATTCTTTTTTTATACTTTGATTTTGGCTATATATTTCAGCATAGTCTTCTTGTAGTGTTTTAATATTATCATTTTTAGAGTTTAATGTTAAAATCAATTCATTACCATCTCTGTCCTTAACTTTCATATTTAAATAAGACAAATTAATTTTACACTCATCTAAAATATCTATCGTTTCTTTATTTTTATTTTCTGAAATAAAACTTTTTGCTTTTTCAATTAGATTTTTAATTAAATTGATAGTTTCAATATTTTTTTGTAAAATTTCAGAGTCAAAACTTTGTATCAAAACATCCATTCTTTCTTGTTCACTTTTAAGTTTAAGTTTTACTTGTTCTAAATCTTTACTAGAAAGTTTTTCTGTTTCATAATATTTCGAGTCAGTCTCAATTAAATCATTTTTTTCTTCTTTAAGTCTTTTTTCGTTAGAATTAGCATCAATGACAATGCTTTTTTCTCTATCAATATCTTCATTTATAACACTCAAAGAATTTTTAATATTTTCAATTTCTTCTTTAATTCTTTCATTTTCTTCATCGAGAGATTTAAGTTCAAGATTTAATCTTTGAATTTTGGATAGGTTTTCTATGTTTTTTTCTCTAATTGGAGTTACTTCTGTTTGATTATCTTTTATTTCATTTTCTAATTTCTCAAGTTTTTCATTGAAATCTTTAACTTTATCATCAGCCTCATTGTTAATTTCGTTTTCAAGTTTTATTTCATGATCAATTTCTGATAATCTTAAAAAGTAAAGGCCTGCTTCAATTTTTTTAATTTCCTCTGAAACTAATTTATATTTAGCTGCTTCTTCTGCTTGTTTTTGTAAATTGGCCAATTGTTTTTCTTGTTGCCTTCTTAACTCATCTGCTCTCTTCAGATTATTCTCTGCAGCTCCTAATCTTAATTCTGCCTCATGTCTTCTTACATGTAATCCGGAAATTCCAGCAGCTTCTTCCAAGATTGCTCTTCTATCTGCCGGTTTCGCAGTCACCAACGCACCAATTCTTCCTTGGCTTATTAAAGATGGAGAGTGAGCGCCAGTTGATAAATCGGCGAAAAGCATTTGAGCATCTTTTGCTCTAACTTCTTTATTGTTGATATAAAACTTTGAACCTTTATCTTTTTCAATTTTTCTCCTAATTTCAATTTCATCTAATTCGTTATATTGACTAGGACCATCCTTATTTTGATTTGTTAAACTAATTACTACTTCGGCAATATTTTTTGAAGGTTTGTTTGAAGTTCCAGAAAAAATTACATCTTCCATTCCAGATCCTCTCATACTTTTTGCTGATGTTTCTCCCATACACCATCTTAAAGACTCTACTATATTTGATTTTCCGCATCCATTTGGACCAACTATTCCTGTTAATCCTTCTTCTATAAGAAAGTTGGTTTTTTCAGCAAATGATTTAAACCCATTTAACTGGATTTTTTTAAACTCCATCAACTAACTTATATCAGTTTTTCTAGATATTTTTTTAATTTTTTATAGTTTGAAGCATTTTCAAACTTTTCACCGTTAATAATTAATGTTGGTGTTGCTTGTATTTTAAACTTTTTAGCACCCTTGATTCGGTCATCTAAAATAAAATCTTCAATTTCAGTGTTATTAAGACATTCATCGAAATTTAATTTAAATTTTGATTTTTTAACAAAGTTTTTCAAATTCTTATTAAGTTCAGATATTGAATTTCCTTTTACCCATTGACTCTGATTTTTGAATAAATGATGTAGCATTTCTGATTTACCATCATTTTTACAATGAGCTATTTTTGAAGCATTTAACGCTGCCATATCTAGCGGAAAGTTTCTAAATTTAATAGTAACGAGACCCTTATCTATAAATTCTTTTTTTAAGTCTGGATAAATATTTTTGTGAAAATCGGCACAATGACTACAGGTTAAAGACTCAAAAACAATAATTTTTATTTTTGCATCAACACTACCTTCTATTATTGGTTTTATTTCCGCTTGTAATTTTAAAGGAAGTAAAAATAAAACTATAAAAAGAATTGATATATATATTTTTTTCATTTTGTTTTTATTAATTTACTTAATTCTAATAATGATTTTTTAATTTTATCATTTTTAATATTACTTATTTTTTTTACATATCCTTTTTTTGTCACACTAATAGCTTTTTTCTCACTTATTTTTTTATTTTGTCCATCAAAAGTATTTAACTTAATATTTTGAACAACATTATAGCCAAAAAATGCATTAATTTTTTTTATAATTTTACTCTTAGAATATTCTGCATCAACTTCCGAACCTCTTTTTACCATTATATTTAAGCTATTACCTTTAACTTTTTTTGAACTTTTAAAAGATTTTGGATAACAAACTTTAAATAAATCAGGTCCAACTATATATTTCCAATTATCAAGAGTATTATTATAAATTTCTCCTTTTTTACTTAGTATTCTTTTTGCTTCTTGGGGCAAAGTATCTTTAAAAGATCTTAGTCCTTGAACAGATTTGCTTCTCTGCTTAGTATTATATTTAAAATTCATATGACAAGTCAAAACATACCAAATAAAATTTTAAATTGGTACGATAATAATAAAAGAGACCTTCCTTGGAGAAAAAATGTCTCAAGAAGTCGAAAAGAATATTTTACTTTTGTAAGTGAGTTTATGTTACAGCAAACTCAAGTTAAAACTGTAATACCTTATTTTAAAAATTTTATATCGAAAATTCCAGATTTAAAAAGTTTATCAAGAGTAAGAGACGCTAAACTGATGAAATGTTGGGAAGGATTGGGATATTATTCAAGAGCAAGAAATCTCAAAAATTCAGCAAAACATATTATTAATAAATTTGGGGGTCAGCTTCCAAATAATGAGGAAGATTTAAAATCATTACCTGGAATTGGAGATTATACATCAAAAGCAATCATGGCAATTGCGTTCAACAAAAAAATAATTCCATTAGATGGAAATGTTGAAAGAGTTTTAAAAAGAGTATTTTATTTAAAAAAAGAAAAAGAAATTGCTAAAGAAAATTTACACAAGAAAAAGTCTTTTTTTAAAGAAACAAATAGAGCTAGCGATTATGCTCAAGCAATCATGGAAATAGGTGCTTTAATTTGCAAACCAGTTAACCCACTTTGTGCTCAATGTCCTATTTCAAAAAATTGTAAATCTTTTAAAAAAAATGATTTTGGAATTATTAAAATAAATAAATTTAATAAACAAAAGTTTTTTGAAGCTAGTATTTTTCAAAATAAACAAAAAAATTACTATCTTTTAAAAAATAGAAAATTTAGTTTTTTAAAAGATATGCCTATATTTCCAATGAATGAGATTCCTAAAATTAAATTTAAAAACCACACAGGCAAAAGAATTAACATCAAAATGTCTAATATGGATATGAAAATAGCAATTAAGATTAAAGATAATTTACCTGAAAAAATAAATGGGTTCTTTGTTGATGTAAAAGATTTAAGTAATTGGACTTTGCCTTCGTTTACAAAAAAAATACTTAATAGCATCAAATAAATAAATGAAAAAAATTGGAATTATTGGAGGAGGAATATCGGGGTTATATTTTGCAAATCTTTTAAATAATCAAAAGAATTATGAATATAAAATATTTGAGAAAAAAGAAAAATACGATTTCTCTAAAGGTTATGGAATTCAATTATCAGTAAATAGCATTAAGTTATTAAATAATATAGGATTTAAAAATCTATCTGCCTCTGAGGTAAGCTATCCTTCTAAAGTGAATTTCATACAAGCAAAAAATTCTAAAAAAATTTGTGATATAGACCTTACTCAATTTAATGATAATTTTAATAGGTACACAACACTTAAAAGATCAACATTATTAAAATTTTTATTTCAAAATATTCCACAAGAAAAAATTAAATTTAATTCAAATATAACGAATGTGGTAAATACAAATGTTATTAGAGTTACTTTTTCAAATAATATACATGAAGATTTTGATTATTTGATAATTGCTGATGGTATTTTTTCAAAAACGAAATCATTTATTTTAAATGAAAATATATATCCAAAATATAATCTTAATGTTGCTCTTAGAGGCAAACTAATTGGAAATTTTGGTAAAGATATTTCAATAAATATGGGCTCAAATAGTCATTATGTGATCTATCCAGTAAATCAAAAAAATGAACACAATTTTGTAGCTATTATAAAAAAGAAATTAACATCAAATGATTTAAAAAATTATGATTTATTTAAATCTGATGAATTTTTAAATTCTTTAATATTAAGTTTGCAAAAAACATCCCAAATAAGTTTTGAAAATTTAAGTGAATTAAAATCGTTCCCCATTTATGTAAGTAGCAGTTTTCCAAGTCTAGATAAAAAAAATATATTTTTATCTGGAGATGCTTTATTCACTTTCCCTCCATCATTTGCCCAAGGTGCTTCTCAAAGCATAGAAACCGCAAATGATATATTAAAAAGTATTGTAAGTGGTTCAAATGAATTTTATAAAAAAAGAATTCAAAATATTTCTTCTATAAATGAAAAATCAAAATTAAATAATTTTTCATTTCAATTATCAAATCCATTAAATGTGTTTATTAGAAATAAAATTTTGCAATATCTTTCAAAAAATAAAAAATTTCTTGAAAATTACTTAGGTAAAATTTATAGAAGCTAATTTGTAGGTCTTAATCTTTGTCTCAAATCATCAATTGGTTTTAAAGAATTTCCAGATTTATAATGCCAAAATGTCCATCCATTACAACTTTCTGCACCAATAATTTTCGCTGCAACTTTATGTATTGATCCCTCTGATTGTTGATATTTTATACTTCCATCTGCCATGATTTTAGCATTTACTTTTTTCTTTTGGTCGTAAATTTCTGTACCAGGTTTAATTAAACCCATTTCAACCAATGAGCCAAAAGGAATTCTAGGTTTAGATCTATTATTTTGAAGTGTATCTAGATACTCATCTTTAATAATATCTGTATTTTCTAATCTTTTTTTTGTAGCATAAAAATAATTTTTCTCTTTTTCTATTCCAAAATAATTTCTACCTAATTTTTTAGAAACAACAGCTGTAGTACCTGAACCTAAAAATGGATCTAGAATAAAATCATTTTTATTTGATGAAGCTAATATTATCCTGTGTAACAATGATTCTGGTTTTTGCGTAGAATGAACTTTTTTACCATTATTTTTTAGTCTTTCTTTTCCACTACAGATAGAAAGGTTCCATGTAGATCTCATTTGTAGGTCATCATTCAAGCATTTGAGAGATTGATAATTAAATGTGTATTTAGATCCCTCGTTCTTTGATGCCCATATAAGTGTTTCATGCGCATTGGTAAACCTTGTTCCTCTAAAATTTGGCATTGGATTATTTTTATTCCAAATAACATCATTTAGTATCCAAAAACCTAAATCTTGAATTTTAGTACCTACTCTAAATATGTTATGGTAGCTTCCGATTACCCAAATTGTTCCATTTTTTTTTAAAATTCTCTTACATTCTTTCAACCAATCAAAAGTGAATTCATCATAGCTTTTAAAACTTTCAAACTGATCCCATTTATCATCAACAGCATTAACTTTAGATCTATCTGGTCTACTCAACACTTTTTTTAATTGAAGATTATATGGGGGGTCTGCAAAAATAAGATCAAATGTTTCGTCAGGAATTTTTTTTAATTCCTTTAAGCTATCTCCATTAACAATCTTATTTTTTAAAGTTTGTTTGTTCATTTTGTAAATATTAATTAGACTCCAGACATGAGTATTCGTCAACCTGAGATTGAATTATTTTGAGTCTACTTGTTACTATTTTTTTTTAAGACTCAATATATTGTGTATTGGATTAAATTTTTTTCTATGAAATCGTGTTATTCCATATTTTTTAATAGCATTAATATGATCTTTAGTTCCGTAACCAGCATTTAAATCCCATTTATACTTTTTAAAACTTTTTGACATTTTAAACATTATTTTATCCCTAGAAACTTTTGCAATTATTGATGCTGCTGATATTTCCTTAATTTTTTGGTCTCCTTTAATAATACTTTTAAGTTTATAATCTTTCATTTCTGGAATTTTATTTCCATCAATTAATACCAATGTAGGTTTTTTATTTAATTTTTTAATTGCCCTTTTCATTGCTAACAAGCTTGCATTTAAAATATTAAGTTTCTCTATTTCCATTAAAGATGCAGATCCTATCGCCCAGTAAGAATTTTTTTTAATATATTTTTCTAAATTTTCACGATTAGTTTTTGATAATTTTTTTGAATCTTTAATTTTTTTTTTATCAATATCGTTATTTAAAATAACTGCTGCAGCATAAACAGGGCCAATTAAACTTCCTCTTCCTACTTCGTCTACACCGGCAATGATCTTCTTCATTATTAAATTAAATAATGAAGAAATGATAAATTAGCAAGCCGATTATTAATCCCTTAATAAAAGATATCCATGCTATTCCATAATCAGAAATACCAGTTTTGTTTTTAAACCAAAAAATTCTTTCTTTGTGCCATTCAATCATTTTAATAATCTATAATACTATATTTAATTGATCAATTTTTTTTCTTATTTCTTTTAAATCTGTCCATGAGTACTTTTTGTTTTCAGGCTGTCTCAGTAGATAAGCAGGATGAAAAGTAATTATACAGAGATATGATTTATTATTGATTATTATATTTTTCCAGATGCCTCTTTCTTTGGAAATTTTAATTTTAGATCCAAACAAAGATTCCATTGCAGTACTTCCCATTAAAATTAAAATTTTAGGATCGATAATTGAGATATGTTTTCTTAAATAATTTGCATATCTTGTTATTTCAGCTTGTTCCGGTTTTCTATTGTTTGGAGGTTTGTAATTTACAACATTTGTAATATAAATTTTTTTTCTTTCAATATTTATCGCTTTTAGCATTTTATTTAATAAGTTTCCTGCATCCCCTACAAAAGGATTGCCTATTTCGTCTTCTTTTTGCCCCGGTCCTTCACCAACAATCATAACCTTGCTAAAGCTATTTCCATCACTAAAAACAAGTTTTTTAGAATTATCTTTTAGTTCACAATTTTTTATATTTTCAATTTCTTTTTTTAGATTCTTTAGTTGAATTAATTTATCTTCTACTTTTGGTTTAATTTTAAATCTATTTATTGGTTTATCACTGAAAATATAATCAATTTTATAGGAATTAATAAATTCAGAGTTTATTATGTCATTTTGATTTTTTTCGTTTGAAGTCATAATATATTAAATGCGATTAATAATTATTATTTTATCATTTTTATTATTTCAAACAAACACATATTCAAATATATCTGAAAGAAATAAATTCAACCAGAAGTATTTATCAGATTACTTCTCAGCATTAGTTTCCTCTTTAAATCAAAACAATAAAGATGCTCTAAAATTTTTTAAATCTTCAAAATTTTTAATTAAAAAACATGATAATTTTTTAAAAGAGTATGTTTTTTCTTTAGTTTTAGACGGCCAGGTAAATAAAGCCATAGATCAAATTAAAATTTCAAAAAATGAAAAAAATGCAAATTTTTTCGAATCAAATCTTTTATTAACAATAGATAGTTTAAAAAAAAAAGATTTTAAACAAGCTTCGAAAAGACTTGAAGAACTAAGCCTTTCAAAAGATGATGGTACATACGAATTTGTTATTTTTGAAATTTTAGAAAATTATAACTATTTATTTGTTAATAAAGAAATTAAAAAACAAAAAAATGATTTTGGTAACTTGAATTTAATAACAAGCAGTTTTCAAAATTGTTATATTAATTCTAAAAAAACTTCTTCATATTTTATAAATTTAATTAACGATAAGAATAGTGATTACTCAAGATACTTATTTTTTTATTTTTCGAACTTAGTTCAAAATGGAGAATTAAATAAAGTAAAAGATTTTTCTAATTCAATAGAACCTCTTGCTGACAATTTACTTATTTCTCAATCTAAATATTGGATTGAAAATGAGAAATTTGAGAAGTTTGAAAAATATTTTTCGTGCAGCAATGAAAATGATATTTTAGGTGAATTCTTCTTTTTAATGTCAAATTTATTTTCTTCACAAGAAATGTTTAAAGAGTCAAATTTTTATTTAAGAATATCTCAGTATCTAAATCCTAAATTTTATTTTAATTTATCACTTCTTGCAGAAAATTATTATTTAAATGATAATTTTAATGATTCAAAAATAATTTTGGATAAATTAAAAAATAAAGACGAAGTTTACAATTGGTATAGAGTAAAAAAAATTGGAAAAATATTATCTCAAAATGTAAATGATAATGAGTCATTAAAATTCACTGAAGAAAATTTTAAATCAATAAATTTACCTTCTGTCAAAATTTTATATGATATGGCAAACATTTATAAAAGTTTTAAGATATGTGAAAAAGCGATAAATTATTATACAGAACTATTAAAAAAGATAGAAAAAAACTCTTATGCCTACTCAAGGATTCTTTACAGAAGAGGAAGTTGCTTTGAAAGACAGGGAGAATATAAAAAAGCTGATAAAGATTTATTAAATTCATTAAAAATAAATCCTGGTGATCCTTACACAATGAACTACCTGGCTTATAGTTGGTTGGAAAGAAATTATAAAATAAATGAAGCAATTGAAATGCTACAAAAAGCTTATAAAAAAAAAGAGAATGATCCATATATAACCGACTCTGTTGGCTGGGGTTATTATTTAATTGGAGATTATGTTAATGCAGAAAAATATTTAAAAAAAGCAGTTAAACTGATGCCAAGTGATCCAATAGTAAATGATCATTATGGCGATGTTCTTTGGTGGTTGGATAGAAAATTACAAGCAAAATATTTTTGGAAGAATGTTTTAAAGTTAGAGGAAACAGAAGATGAAATGAAAAAAAAAATCAAGAAAAAATTACTTCTTGGACCAAAAAAAATTTAAAATATGAAATATAATAAAATAAAATCCTTTGCAAAAATAAATCTTTCTTTAAATGTATTTAGAAAATTAAAAACAGGTTTACATGAAATAGAAACATTAATTACTTTTATTAAATTAAGTGATGATATTTTTATTAAACCTATTAAAAAAAATAATCATAATGTATTTTTTTATGGGAAATTTAGTTCTGGAATTAGTAAAAATAATACAGTTACGAATTTGCTTAAAATTTTAGATGAAAGAAAAAAATTAAATAAAATTAAATATACTATAAAAATAAAAAAAAACATTCCTTGTCGGGCAGGTCTAGGAGGGGGTTCAATAAATTCTGGAACTATATTAAAATATTTTATTAAAAAAAAGATAATCAAATGTAATAAAAAAGAAGTATTGGAAATATCTAAAAAGATCGGTTCAGATGTAATATTTGGATTACAAGATAAAAAAACAATATTGCTATCTAAAAAAAATATTATTAATTCTAATAAAAAAGTTGGACTGCATATTATTATTTCAAAACCACATTTTGGATGTTCAACAGCTTTAATTTACAAAAAATTAAAAAAATTCAATAGAAATAGTTTAAACGGCAAAATAAAAAAAAACCTTAAAGTTGAGAATTTAATTAAATTAAAAAATGACTTGGAAAATCCAGCATTTAAAATTTACCCAAGTCTTTCTAATTTAAAAAATTTTATGAATACTCTTAAAGATGTAAAGTTTGTAAGAATGACTGGTTCGGGTTCTTGCATGATTGCTTATTTTAATTCAAAAAAATCCTCTATAAACGCAATAAAAATCATGAAAAAAAAATATAAAAATTATTTGAGTATATTATCTAAAACTATATAAGATTTTTTTATTGTGATATAGGATCTAAATTTTGGGGCGTAGCCAAGTGGTAAGGCAGCGGTTTTTGGTACCGCCATCCTAGGTTCGAATCCTAGCGCCCCAGCCAATTATGAACAATTTTTTTAAAAATATATTTAAAATAAAAAAAAAATTAACTTCAAAAGAATTATTATTTCAAGAAGTTTTAAAAGATACAAAAGTAGAGAGGATTTTTAAAGCTATCTCGAATTATAATGAAAAAAGTAAAGTTAGATATGTAGGAGGCTGCGTAAGAAAAATAATTAATGATGAAAAAGTTGATGACATCGATTTAGCAACAAACATAAATCCTCAAGAAGTTAAAGAAGCTTTAAGTAGAAACAATATTAAATATTTTGAAACAGGATTAGATTATGGAACTATAACAGCTAATATTGATAATAAAAATTTTGAAATAACTTCTCTTAGAAAAGATGTATTAACTGATGGAAGACATGCGGTTGTTGAATTTACAAGCGATTGGATGAATGATGCGGGAAGGAGAGATTTTACAATTAATGCAATATATGCAGATAAAGAAGGAAACTTGTTTGATCCTTATGATGGAAAAAAAGATCTTAAAAATGGCAAAGTAACTTTTATTGGTGATTCCGAAAAAAGAATTAAAGAAGACTATTTAAGAATATTAAGATATATAAGATTTTTTCTAAACTATAGTAGGCAAGAGCATCAGCAATATGTAAAAAAGTCTATTAAAAAAAATCTTAATGGCATAAATAATTTATCTAAAGAAAGATTAATAGGAGAATTAGAGAAAATTATTATTTCAAAAGGTTTTTTAAAATTATGCAAAGATAAATTCTGTAAAGAAATAATATTAATTATATTTCCACAACTTAAATATATTGATATTTTTAAAAAACTTAATAAACATTCTCAAAATTCAATTGACAATAAAAGCTTTATTTTTTTGTTATCTTTACTAATAATTGATGAAACTGATAACTCAAATTATTTCCTATATAAATTTAACTTATCTAAAGAAAATAAAAAAAGAATTAACTTTTTAAGAGAAAATTATTTAGTTTCATTTGAAAAAAATTTTATTTCAAAAAAAAATTTCCAAAAAATATTTTATTTTTACGGGAAATCTTATTTAATTGATTTAATTGATTTTAAATTATTTAAATCAAATAAAAATTATAAAAAACTAATTGAATTAAAAAAATATTTTAAAAATATAGAAAAACCTTTATTTCCTATAAAGGCAAATGTTATTATGGAAAAATATAAAATCAAAGAAGGCAAAGAACTTGGTAATAAGTTGAAATATTTAGAAAATTTATGGATAGAGAATAGTTTTAAAATTTCAGATAAAGATGTTGATAAAGTATTTTTAAATTAAATATATTTAACATCAATTATTTCAAAATTTTTAATTCCTGCTGGAGTAGTTACTTCAATTAAATCCCCTTTATTTTTTCCAATTAATCCTTTCCCAATTGGAGATTTAAAATAAATCAGTTTTAATTTTAAATCTGCTTCATCTTTTCCTACTATCTTATAATCAATTTTTTCATTGGTATCTAAATTTTGCAATAATACAGTTGAACCAAATATTACTTTGCCATCATTATTTATTTTTGAAACATCAATTACATTTGCTCTTGCAATTATATCTTCTATTTCCTGAATTCTTCCTTCATTGTGAGACTGCTGCTCTTTTGCTGCATGATATTCAGCGTTTTCTTTTAAATCTCCATGCGATCTAGCTTCTGAAATTGCTTCAACAATTTCAGGTCTTTTTTTTTCTTTTAAGAATATTAATTCTTTTTTTAGCTCTTCAAGACCATTTATTGTTATTGGTTCTTTTTCCATTATTTTATTTCCATTTTGCCACTGGTGGTAATGACATTAATATTGCTTCAACATTTCCATTTGTTTGCAAACCAAACTTTGTTCCTCTATCATAAAGTAGATTAAACTCAACATATCTTCCTCTTTTTTCATTTTGAATATTTTTTTGATGTTTTGTCCATTTTTTTTTATTTTTTTTCATAATTATATGTCTGAATAAATTTTTAAAATTTATTCCTACCTCTCTAACAAAAGAAAAATCTTTGACCCAATCTTCTTTTTTGTAATCAAAAAAAATTCCTCCAATGCCTCTGGTTTCTTTTCTGTGTGGCAAATAAAAATAGTTATCACACCATTTTTTATATTTTTTATAATAATTTTTATTATGTTTATCGCAGGATTTTTTTAATTCAGTATGAAACCATTTTTCTAATTTTTTGTCTTCAATACATGGTGTAACATCTATACCTCCTCCAAACCAACCGTGTGTAGTATAAATATATCTAGTATTAAAATGCATTGCTGGAACATGTGGATTTTTCATATGCATAACCACAGATATACCTGAAGCCCAAAATTTAGGATTTTTATTTGCTCCAGGAATTTTATTTTTGAATTCTTTTGAAAATTTTCCATAAACCTCAGAGAAATTTACACCAACTTTTTCAAAGATCTTACCATTTTCAAAAATACGAAATTGTCCTCCTCCTTCTTTTGACTCATTGCCTTTTTCCCAATTAGTAATTCTAAATAAATTAGAATTTTTTTCTAATTCTTCAATTTCTTGACAAATAACTTCTTGTAATGTCTTAAACCAATTTTTTGTTATTTTTTTTTTTATTATTTCATCCATAAATAATTTGTTTGCCTTATACTTTCAGATAATACTATTGCTACTGAAGATGACAAATTTAAAGATCTTTTTTTTTCTAACATAGGTATTTTAATTTTATTTTTTATTTTTTTATGTATTTTTTCTGGGACTCCAGCGCTTTCTCTTCCAAACAATAAAGTATCATTTTCTCTAAATTTAAAATCAATATAATTTTTTTTAGCTTTTGTTGTCATTAATATAATTCTATTATTTTTTTTTTTATAAAAAAATTCATCTGAGTTTTTATAAATCTTAATCATATTCACATCTAAATAATCCATTACTACTCTCTTAAAACGTTTATCATTAAATAAAAAACCACATGGTTCAATAATTTCTAATATTGCACCTAAACAAGAGCATGTTCTGGCGATAGCTGCAGTATTTTGAGGAATATCAGGCTCATAAAGAGCAATTTTTGGTACTGAATTTGGATGTTTGTGTGTCATTGTTGCCATGGAAAATTATCTTTTTTCTTATAAGAAATCATATATTAAGGGAAAATTAAAACATAAAGATGTCAGATTCTGATAAAAAAAAACCCAATAGAAGAGACTTTATTTTAACCGCAACTACAGCGGCCGGAGCAGTTGGTATAGGGGCGGCAGTTTGGCCTTTAGTAGATCAAATGAACCCTGATGCTTCGGTAAAAGCTCTTGCAAGTACCGAAGTAGATGTAAGCTCAATACAGCCAGGACAATCAATAACAGTATTGTGGAGGGGTAAACCAGTTTTTATAAAGAGAAGAACTGAGGACGAGATAAAAAGTGCTAGATCAGTAGATTTAAAAGATTTGAAGCATCCTGAAAAAGATGAAGATAGGGCAAAAAATCCAGAGTGGTTAGTTATGCTTGGTGTTTGTACTCATCTAGGATGCGTGCCTTTAACAGACAAAGGTGATTATAATGCTTGGTTTTGTCCATGTCATGGATCTCACTATGATACTTCAGGCAGGATTAGAAAAGGTCCAGCGCCAACTAACATGGAAGTTCCTAAATATGAGTTTGTTAATAGTAATACTATAAAAATAGGATAACATAATGAGCGACCACGAATATACTCCTAAGTCTAAAATTGGAAAATGGTTTAATGATCGTCTACCGTTGCTTACACTTGCAAATCATCTTACTGATTATCCAACTCCAAAAAATTTAAATTATTGGTGGACATTTGGAGGGATTCTAACTTTTTGTTTGATTACACAAATTATTACGGGAGTCATACTTGGAATGCATTATATAGCTCATGCAGATTTAGCTTTCGAGAGTGTTGAACATATAATGAGAGATGTGAACTATGGGTGGTTAATAAGATATGTTCATGCAAATGGTGCTTCAATGTTTTTTCTTGCGGTTTATATTCATATTTTTAGAGCTTTATATTATGGCTCATATAAGTCACCAAGAGAAGTTATTTGGATTATAGGAATGATTATTTACTTCTTAATGATGGCGACTGCATTCATGGGCTATGTTCTGCCATGGGGACAAATGAGTTTTTGGGGAGCTACAGTAATTACAAATTTATTTAGCGCAATTCCTTTAGTTGGGGAAAGTATTACAAATTGGTTATGGGGAGGTTATTCTGTTGACAATCCTACTCTAACAAGATTTTTTAGTTTACATTATCTTTTTCCTTTTTTAATTTTGGGTTTGGTTGTTCTTCATATTTGGGCTCTACATGTTCCAGGAAATAACAATCCAATTGGTATTGATATTAAAAAACCTTCCAATGATACGGTTCCTTTTCATCCATATATCGTAATAAAAGATTTATTTGCTTTATTGATATTTTTGATTGTGTTTGCTTTTTTTGTGTTTTTTTCTCCTAATATCTTAGGGCATGCGGATAATTACATTGAAGCAAATCCTTTAGTTACTCCAGCACATATTGTTCCTGAATGGTATCTACTTCCTTTTTATGCTATTTTAAGATCTGTACCGGATAAATTGCTTGGAGTAATTGCAATGTTTGCAGCAATTTTTGTTCTTGTAATTTTACCTTGGCTTGACACATCCAAAGTAAGATCTGCAATATTTAGACCAATTTATAAACAATTCTACTGGTTTCTAGTTGCTGATGTTTTAATTTTAGGCTATATGGGCGCAATGCCAGCAGAGGGCACCTACCTACTTATCGCAAGAATAGCAACTTTTTACTACTTTGCACATTTTATTATAATTCTTCCGTTTCTAGGTTTTAAGGAAAAAACAATAGATTTACCTTTAAACATAACCGAGCCTGTTTTAGGTGGAAATCCGAAACCGGAAATGACAAAAAATAACTCTAACTTAAAAAGTAATTTGTGAAAAATTTTTTAAAAATTTTATTTTTATTAACTTTAATAATTAATTTAACTAATAAATCACTGTCAGCCGAAAAAGCTCAAGATCCAATAAAAGTAGATTGGTCTTTTAAAAGTTTTTTTGGAAAATTTGATAGAGCATCTCTTCAAAGAGGATATCAAGTTTATACTGAAGTTTGTGCTTCTTGTCATTCAATGAAATATTTAAGCTATAGAAATCTTGCTGAAAAAGGCGGACCAGAATTTTCTGAGAGTGAAGCCAAAGCTATAGCGGCAAGTTTTGAGGTAACTGACGGCCCTAATAGTGATGGAGAAATGTTTGAAAGACCTGGAAAATTGTCTGATAAATTTGTTTCACCTTATTCAAATATAGAAGAAGCAAAGGTGGCTAATGGCGGAGCATATCCTCCAGATATGTCAGTTTTAGTAAAAGCTAGAAAGGGAGGAGCAAACTATATTTATTCTGTATTGGTGGGCTACGAAGATCCACCTGAGGGAATAAAATTAGATGATGGAGTTTATTATAATAAATACATGTATGGAAATAAAATTAAAATGTCAGCCCCCTTGGAAGATGATATCATTGAATATACTGATGGCACTAAAGCTACAAAAGAGCAAATGTCAAAAGATGTAGTAACATTTTTGATGTGGTCAGCTGAACCTCATCTAGAAGCTAGACATAAAACAGGATTTAGAGTTATTATTTATTTATTAATTTTGACTGTATTAGTTTACTTCAGTATGAAAAAAATTTGGTCACGTATTGAATCTAAAGTTTAATATGTCTCCATCTTTTACAATATAGTCTTTACCTTCTAATCTCATTTTTCCTGCTTCTTTAGATTTTATCCAACCATTATTTTTTATAAAATCATCGTACGAAACTGTTTCTGCTCTTATGAATCCCTTTTCAAAATCTGTATGTATTTCTCCAGCAGCTTTAGGTGCAGTAGAATTTTTTGTTATAGTCCATGCCCTTGATTCTTCCGGACCAGAAGTAAAAAAAGTTTGAAGAGAAAGTAAATCATATCCTTTTTTTATTAATACATTTAAACCAGTAAAATTAATTTTTAACATTTTCATATAATTTACCTTTTCTTTTTCATCACTAAGTTGATTTATTTGATTTTCTATATCTGCTGAAATAATTAATGTATTTTTTTGTCCAAATTTATTAATAAAATTTTCAGTATAATTGTTTCCTTTTTCTATACTTTCCTCATCTACATTGCATACAAAAAGCTTAGGTTTGGTTGATAATAGACCAATATTTTTTAAATCTTTTTTTTCAAATTCTTCATCTAGAAGACTTAATTCTTTATTGTTATTAATGATTTCCATAACTTTTTCTAGTAATTTTCTTTGCTTTTCATCAACATTTTTTTTGTTTTTTTTATCAAGTCTTTTTTGAATTGACTCTAAATCTGCCAACTTCATTTCAGTTTCTATAATTTCAAGATCTCTAATTGGATCTACAGTTGAGTTCACATTTTGAATATCATCAGAGTCAAAGCATCTAATCATATGAATAATTGCATCTACTTCTCTTATATGAGATAAAAATTTATTTCCCAAACCTTCACCTTTAGATGCCCCTTCCACCAAACCTGCTATATCTACAAAAGAGATAGTTGTATAAATTTTTTTTTTAGAATTTGATATTGAGACTAATTTATCTAACCTAATATCTGGCACAGGTACCAATCCTATATTTGGATCAATAGTACAAAATGGAAAGTTTTCAGCTTGAGCTTTGCTTGAGTTTGTTAACGCGTTAAACAAAGTAGACTTGCCAACATTCGGTAAGCCAACAATACCGCATTTAAAACCCATTTAATTATTATTTACTGTACTTGAAAATAAGTCTAATTTTTTATCAATTAATATTGAAATAGAATTAATAATATTATTAGTAATTGTTTCTAAGTGTTCTTTTTCATCTTCATTGAAGTCATTTAAAACATAATCTGAGGTCGATATTTTATTATCTGGTTTTCCTATTCCAATTCTTACTCTTGAATATTCTTTTCCTATAAATTTATCAATAGAAGCTATACCATTGTGGCCCGCGCTTGAACCTCCAAATTTTGCTTTTATTTTTCCAAATTCAACATCTAAATCATCATGAAATACAATTACATCTTCAGGATCTATTTTAAAATACTCTAATAATTCTCTAATACAGATTCCTGAATTATTCATAAATGTGAGAGGTTTTATTGCATATATTTTTTTCTCTCCAATATTTCCAGTTGTAAGTAGACCTTTAAATTTTGGTTTTTGTTTTGATAATCCAAATTTTTGATTTATTGCATCTACAATTTTAAAACCAATATTATGTCTATTATTTTGACTATTAGGAGTGGGATTTCCTAAACCAACAAGCAACAACATATTAATTTAAATTTGTGAAATTTTCACGATTGATTATTACTTTTTCTCTGATGATGCTTTATCTTCTACTTTTTTTGATTTATCACCTTCAGATTTATCAGTTTCCTCTGCTGGTTTTTCTGCACCTGCTGCTGCTGTTTCCGTACCTTCTTCTGCAGCTTCTCCCTCTGCACCTTCTGCTGCTGGTTTTTCCGGCTCTTTAACAACTGTAGGAGCTGCTACGGTTGCTATAACAAAGTCTCTTCCTTGTATCGTGGGTGTAACATTTTCAGGTAATTTTATTGATGAGATCTTTATACTTGATCCTATATCTAAACCATCTAAATCAACAGTAAGTTCTGTTGGAATATTTTCAGTTGGACATTTTAGCTCAACTTTACGTCTAACAATATTAAGAACTCCTCCTCTTTTTAAACCTGGAGATAATTCGTTATTAATAAATTTAACAGGTATTTCTAAAATAATTTTTGAGCCTTCTACAATTCTTAAGAAATCAATATGTATTGGTTCATCCGAAATTGTGTGAAAATCTATGTTTCTTGGAAGAACTTTTTGTTCTTTTCCGTCCAAATTTATTAAAATTACATTTGAAAGAAAATTTTCTTTGTTAACTAAAATTTTTACCTCTTTTTTAGAAATTGAGATTTTTTCATTAGGATTTTCTCCACCATAAATAATGCCAGGCACTTCACCATTATTTCTCAAAGCATTAACTTGGCCCTTTGTTTTAGTTTTTCTAATTGTTGCTTGTATTAAACTCATAAAGTGGTGGGTTTTTAACTGATGAATGTAAATTTTACAAGAATTATTTAAAAAGATCTGACACTGAAGTAGAGTTAGAAATCCTTTTTATAGCCTCTGCTAACAAATTTGATATAGACAATACCTCTATATTTCTTACTTTTTTTAACTTATTTGAGCTGTCTATAGTATCAGTAATAACACAATTTTTAATTTTTGATTTTTTAATTTTAACAATTGCATCATTGCTTAAAACTCCATGGGTGGCATAAACATGAACTTCTTTTGCACCTCTTTTTTTTAAAGCATCTGCTGCGTTTACAATTGTTCCACCTGAATCAATAATATCGTCAACCATTATGCATATTTTATCTTTAACATTTCCAATTACATTCATCACTTGAGATTTACCCGGCGCAGGTCTTCTTTTGTCAATTATTGCTAATCCAACATCTAGCTTTCTTCCTAAGGCCCTTGCCCTTTCAACACCACCAACATCGGGTGCAACACAAATTAAGTTTTTGCTTTTTATTTTTTTTTTAATATGTCTTGAGAAAATTGGTGTTGCAAAAAGATTGTCTACTGGAATGTCAAAAAAACCTTGTATTTGTCCTGAGTGTAAATCAACTGTTACAATTCGATCTGCTCCAGCGTTTGTAATTAAATTTGAAACTAATTTTGCTGATATAGAAGTTCTAGGAACAACTTTTCGATCCTGTCTAGCATATCCAAAATAAGGTATAACTGCAGTAATATTTTTTGCTGATGATCTTCTCAAAGCATCTATGCATAAAAGAAGTTCCATTAAATTATCATTTGCTGGAGAAGAAACTGACTGGATAATAAATATACTGTTACCTCTTATATTTTCGTTTATCTCAACATAAATCTCACCATCAGAAAATTTTCTAATACTAGAATTAACAATTTTATTTTTGAGATTTTTAGATATTTTTTCACTTAGATCTTTATTGCTATTTCCTGTGAGAATTTTCATTTTTATGAATATTTATTTAATCATGATTATAGATATATTTCTACCATAGTCATCTAATTTTTTTTTTTGTGAACGTCTGGCACTAAACAATTTATTTTTTGATAAATATGTATCTTTCCTTACAATTTCTATGTTTTGAACCCCCATATTTATTAGATCACTTTTGATATATTCGCTCAAGCTGAAAAATATTTTATTTTTTTTAATATGAAAAAATTTTTTGTTCATTTTGTTCTTATTTAAAAACTTATTCAAAAAATCTTTTTTTACCTCATAGCTGTTTTTTCCAATGCAAGGACCTATAACGGCAATTAAATTTTTTAAATTACAACCTTTTGACTTAAATTTATTTAATGTTTTTGATATTATTTTTTTGTATGCTCCTTTCCATCCAGCATGAGTAGCACTAATTAAATTATTAGCTGGGTCATAAATGAAAACTGGAGCACAATCTGCAGTAAGAATTCCTAATGCCACATTTTTTCTATTAGTTATAATAGAGTCACCAATCAATTTCCTTTTAGGATTTTTATAAAGATTATGAACTATATTACTATGAACTTGTTTTAACAAAACAAGATTTTTTTTAGAACAACCAATTTTTTTACAAACTTTATGCAAATTTTTATTAATATTTATTCTTTTATCTTTTGATCCAATGCCACAATTTAAGCTTCTGTATACTCCTTTAGAAAAACCACCTTTTTGGCTGAAGAAACTATGTTTAATATTTTTAAATTTTGCAAGTTTTGTTGAGTAATACATTACTTAAATCCTAAAAAATTACTTTTGCTGCTATTAAATGCAAATATTACCTTAAATAAGCTTCCCATTAAATCTTTATGAAGTAGTCGATTTAAAGTTAATGACATGTAATTCTTTTCTTGTTGTGTCATTTTTTTTTCTAAAATTTTTGCTCTTTGGATAATACCCATTTTTTCTAAGAAAAATTTTTGAGACACAATATCCTTAACTTTCAATTTTTTTGCTAAAAAATACTCTTTTAAAAGTCTAAAATTTACTAAGTAAGTAATATCTACTCTACCTAAATTTTTAAGAAGACTGTTTATATTTATTTTTTTATTTTTTATTACTGCTTGTAAAGTACTTTTATTAGCTTGATTTAGATATCCATAATCAATTAATATAATTCCACCTGTAAGCTCAGAAATTTTATTAACTATTTTATCTAATTCTTCAAAGCCAATTTTTGGATACTCAATAAAATTCAAATTTTTTAAAGTTTTATAAGATTTAATTTGCGACAATTCTCTTGAAGGCACTTTACGGTAAGTTTCATCTAACTCAGTTTTTTGATTAATAAAATAAAATTTTTCATATATATTTTTTTTAAAATAAGAATATTGCTTAATAGGTATAGCATCAAAGAATTCATTGCCAAAAAAAATAATAGGTCCATTTTTGATTGATTTAAAGTTTCTAATCCATTTTACTCTGGAATTATTAATTTTTTTAATTTGTACTTTTTTTAACAAATCACTTTTCTCATATAAATAGATTTTTATTGCTTTACTAAATTCAGGAAAATTTTTTATAGTATCTACTAAAACCTTTGTTAAACTTCCATCTCCGGGACCAAGTTCAACATAGTTAAAAACTTTTGGTTTTCCTAATTTTTCCCAAGAAGATATAAGCCAAATTGTAATAATTTCAGAAAATAAATTTGAAATAGTTGGCGAGGTAATAAAATCACCTTGCTTACCAAAAGGAATATTTTTTGAATAATAGCCTAAATCTGGATGATAAAGAGCTTTGTCGATAAATTTATCTACAGCTATTAATTTATCTGTTTTTAAATCAAATATTTTAAAATTATGTTTCATTTTTTTTTTTAAAATAAATTATAATTCCTGCTAAAATCATAAATGTACTTAGTAACATTCCCATACTAATGGGCCCTAAAAGATATCCTAAGTGTATATCAGGCTCTCTAAAAAATTCTGAAAAAATTCTAAAAGATCCATAAAAAATTAGAAACATATATGAACAAGTTCCAACATTATTTTTTTTTCTAAAAAAAAATATATTCATAATTATAAATAAAATAATTCCTTCCAAAAATGCCTCATATAATTGTGATGGATGTCTTAAATTATTGTCAAAGTTGGGAAAAACAACTCCCCAATTGGAACTTGTAACTTTTCCTATCAGTTCACCGTTTATAAAGTTTGCTATTCTACCAAAAAAAATTCCAATAGGTGCAGTGACGGCAACTAAATCTAAAAAAATAAAAATTTCTTTATTATTTTTTTTTGAAAAAAAATAACTAGCTATAATTATGCCCATCAAGGCACCATGAAATGACATTCCGCCATTCCAAATCATAAAAATTTCAATTGGATTTTTTAAAAAATATGAGAAATTATAAAAAAATACATAACCCAATCTCCCACCTCCGATAATTCCAATAATTATATATGTAATATAATCTTCAAAGAGTTTTTTTAATATTTCATCCTTAATTAGAGTTTTTCTACAGTATATCCAACCAAATATAAGCCCAAAAATATATGCCAAAGAATACCACCTTATTTCTAGAGAAAATAATTGAAGTGCTACAGGGTCAAAATTATTGATAAACATTAATAAATTTTAGTATAAATATTAAATTATAATTTTGTTAATTAATTTTTATGTCAAAATCAAGATTTGTACTAGATAAATTTGCTAAACTTATTGAACATGGCTTAGTTAGCTATAAGGATATAAGTGATGAGATTTTAAATATTTTAAAATCAAAAAGAGATGAAATAGTCTTTAAAATGAAAATAGCTGACAAAGAACAATTAGAGGTTTTAAATAAGAGAATAAACAAACTAGAAAAAAAAGTACAACAACTCGATAAAAAAAAAAAAACTAAAATGGCAAAGAGATAATAACTTTTAATCCTCCCATATTAGAATCATCAAAGTTTATATCTCCTCCATGTGATTTCACAATATCCGAAGATATTGATAAGCCTAGGCCAACACTTGATTTTGACTCAGATCTGCTTTTATCAATTTTGTAGAAGGGTTTTATGATATTTTGATATTCTGATTTTGATATTCCAGGACCATCATCTTCAATAGATAAAATAATATTTGAATTTTTTTTATTTATATTGATTAAAACATTTTTTCCATATTTAAGTGAGTTATCTATTAGATTATTTATGCATCTCTGAATTAAATTTTTTCTTCCATCAAAATAAATTTGTCCTTTAAAATTTTTTTGAATATTAGAATTATTGTATCTTTCAACTATTATTGATAAAAGTTCACATATATCAAAAGTCTCGGTTTTATCTTTTGCACCAGTTCTTGCAAACTGTAAATATTCATTTAACATTTTCTCCATTTCATCCACATCCATAGATAATTTATTTGATAACTCTTTATCTTTAATCATAGCTAGTTGTAATTTTATTCTTGTTAAAGGTGTTCTTAAATCATGACTAATTCCTGAGAGCATTTCAGATCTTTGATTTAAATGTCTTTGAATTCTTTTTCGCATTCTGTCAAATTCTAATCCAGCTTGTCTTATTTCAAGGGCTCCAGAGGGTTTAAATTCTTCAACTTCTTCACCTCGTCCAAATTTTTCCGAAGCTTGTGCCAATCTGCTGATTGGCCTTGTTTGGTTTTTTAAAAATATAATTGCAATTGTAACCATTAAAATTGCTGGAATTGTAATCCAAAAAGCGAATATTCGAATTGAGGAACTTTGTATTCTTTCTTTTGGAAAAAAAATTTGTAAAACTCCATTTCCAAATTTAATTCTTAAATCTACAACTTCTTTATATGAAATAGTATTAAACCAATATTCATTAAATTTAGGTTTTAACTCTCTTCTTAAGGTTCTATCCATCGGACTAAACCATCTTTCAACTTTTATATCTGGAAGTTTTTCGTTTTCTAAAAATCTAACTGAAAAACTGAAATTTTTATTGTATAAATCAGTTACAATTTTTTTGTTGTAATCATCTTCGTTATTGTAGATATCTATAATTGTAACAATTTCACTAACCAAAGCTTTCGTTAAACCTTTGTTTGTTTTTATCCACAAACTATCAAAAAAAACTAAAGAAATAGTTATTTGAAGAATTATTATAGGTAGGGCTACTATTAAGAGTCCTCTGTAAAATAATCTTTTTGGAAGTAAATTTTTTAATAATTTACTCAATCCATAAGACATATCCTTCTCCTCTGATTGTTTGTAAATACTTAGGACTTTTTGGATTTTCTTCTATTTTCTTTCTCAATCTTGTAATTATTACATCTATTGATCTTTCTTTATCTAATTCAATTAAATTAGCAATTTCATCTCTTTTAAAGATTTTACCAGGAGAATTAATCATTTTTTCTAAAATAGTTTTTTCTGTATTATTGATTTTTAAACTTTGATCTTTTTTATAAATAAATAATTTTTTTAAATCTATTTTTACAAATCCAAACTCAATAACTCTTTTTGATACTCTTAGTTTTGTTTTACTTAAAATATTATTTATTCTTAAAATTAATTCTTTAGGTTCAAAAGGCTTAGATAAATAATCATCTGCTCCAATTTCAAGTCCTTGAATTCTTTCAGATGCCTCTCCTTTTGCAGTCAAAAGCAAAATTGGAGTATCAATTTTTTTCTTATGTTCTTGTGTAAATTCTAATCCTGTTTTTCCTGGCATCATTATATCTAAGACAATTAGGTCAAATTTAATTATTTTTACTTTTTTTATAGCATCTTCCGAGTTTTTTGCTGTAGTGACTAGATATTCATTTTGGTTTAAATATTGTTTTACTAAATCTCTTATACCATCATCATCATCAACAACTAATATGTGGGCTTTAAAATTTTTCATTAATTATTTTTTTTAATACTTTATCAAAGCTAATTACATCATTTGAGTTTGAGCCTATGAATGCTTTGTAAATTCTTTTTTTTTGAATTGAAAAAATCTCATCAAATAATTTTTCACCCTCGTTTGTTAAAAAAACATGTTTTATTCTAGTATCAACCTCATCTCTTTTATATTTAATTGCATTTAATTTTATTAAATCATTTAAAACTCGATTTAAACTTTGTTTTGTTACTTTAAGCTTTTTTAAAAGCTCAGAAATAGTTATGCCTTCATAAAGAGATATCAAATGAATTACTTTATTATGTGCAATTCCTATGGAGTGTTTGTCTAATATCTTTTTAGCATCAGCGACAGTTTCTCTATATCCTGTGAATATTTTTTCTATATATTGTTTTAATTGTTGATCTTTTAAATATAAAAGTTTTTTCATAATGGTAAGTTATATTGACATATTATATATACAAAGATATTTTTTAATAAAAAAAGCTAATGATACCTTACGATAAAAGAGAAGGAAAAATATGGTTCAACAATGAGCTTGTTGAGTGGCAAGATGCAAAATTGCATGTCATAAGCCATGGACTCCATTATGCAAGTTTAGTATTTGAAGGAGAAAGAGTATATGAAGGTGAAATTTTTAAGCTCGAAGAGCATACAGATAGGCTTTTTCATTCAGCGAATAGACTGGATATTAAAATACCATATTCCAAAGAAGAAATTAATTTAGCCTGTAAAAAAATTATATCAATTCAAAATGTTCAAAATGGATATGTAAGACCATTTGCCTGGAGAGGAAGTGAAATGATGGGTGTATCTGCTCAAAAAACAAAAATTAATGTAGCAATTGCAACTTGGGAGTGGGGAGATTACTTTGATCCAAAATTAAAAACTGAAGGTATAAAATTAAATATATCAAATTGGAGAAGACCGGCACCAAATACAATCCCTTGGGATAGTAAAGCCGCAGGATTGTATATGATTTGTACATTATCAAAACATGAGGCTGAAAGACAAGGGTATAGCGAGTCACTTATGTTAGATCATGAAGGTAATGTTGCAGAGTCTACAAGTGCAAATGTTTTTTTTAAGGATGAAAAAGGGGATTTGCATACCCCAATTCCAGATTCTTTTTTAAATGGCATCACTAGACAAACAGTAATTGAAATTGCAAAATCAAAAAATATTGTTGTTCATGAAAGAAAAATAAAACCTGAAGAATTATCAGATTTTGTTGGATGCTTTTTAACAGGAACAGCTGCAGAGATAACTCCTGTTTCTCTTATTGCAGAAAATAAATATAAAGTGTGTGATCGTATTTTAGATTTATCTGAAAGTTACGGTAAATTAGTAAGGAAAAAAAAAGCAGCCTAAGCTTTATTGTCCTCAGAAATTGCGTGGTCTATACCTTTTCTTAAATAATCATATCCCGTGTAGAGCGTGAGAAAAGCAGACAACCATAAAAGAATAATACCAATTGTTTGAGCATTATAATCTTGAAAATTTATTAATTTATTTCCAGTTTCTCCGGTTAAGAGTAATGAAATAGAAAACATTTGTAAAAAAGTTTTAGCTTTTGCCAAACTTGACACTGGAAGTTTAATTTTTCCTTTGGCTAAAAATTCTCTTAGGCCTGAAATTAAAATCTCTCTAGTTAAAATAATAATTGCAGCAATTACTTCATAATTTTTTATTGTTCCATCCATGACCAATAGTATCAATGCTGTTGCTACTATTATTTTATCTGCAATTGGATCAAGTAATTCTCCCAATTTAGACTCTTCTTTGTACATCCTTGCTAATAGTCCATCTAAAAAATCAGTAAATGATGCTATCACAAATAATAAGAAAGGAATTAAATCACCGTAAAATCCTGGAAGATAAAAAGTTATAACAAAAATAGGAACTATTATAATTCTTCCAATAGTAAGATAGTTTGGTATTTTAAATTTCATTCGTGAAAGAAATTATATATTTTTTTTGCCACTTTTTCCTCAACTCCTTCGACTGATTTTATCTCATCTAAGCTGGCAGATTCCACTGCTCTTGCTGAGCCAAAATGATTTAATAATGACCTTTTTCTTACTGATCCTATACCATCTATTTGGTCAAGAAGTGACTTGTTAATGCCTTTTTTTCTTTTTGCTCTATGTGCGCTTATAGCAAATCTGTGAGACTCATCTCTTAGTCTTTGTAAAAAGAAAAGTGTAGAATCATTTTTTGCAAACTTAAATTCTTTACCATTGTAAAAAAAAGTTTCATTACCACTATTTCTAAATTTACCTTTTGCAATTGCTATCATTGGAATATGGTGAAGACCCAATTCGTTTAAAGTTTCTCTTGCTACTGAATATTGTCCTTTTCCACCGTCAATAATAACTAAATCTGGTATACTTAAATAATTATCTTTCTCTTGAACGGCTCTTTTGAATCTTCTATTAAGAACTTCACGCATCATACCATAATCATCATGTTCGTTTTTCTTTATTTTAATATTAAATTTTCTATACCTTTTTTTTATAAAACCTTCTTCACCAAAGGTAATCAAGGCACCGACACTATTTGTTCCTTGTATATGACTATTATCATATACTTCAACAAGATTTATATTTGTTTCTAGATCAAACTTTTTAGCAACATTATCGAACAAATCTTTATTATTTTGACTCTCATATATTTTTCTATTCAAGCTATCCTTTGCATTTTTAAGTGCTTGATTTATAACTTTTAGTTTAGTGCCTTTCTTGGCAATAGAAATATTGATTTCTTTATTTTCTTTTTGTGAAAGAGTTTTTTCAATTAAAATTTTTTCTCTTATATCATCGCTTAAGATGATTGATTTAGGAACATTCTTATTTTCATAAAATTGTGAGACAAAGGAATTTAAAATTTCTTTTATATTTTCATCTGGGTCATGTTTTGGAAAAAATGCTTGATTTCCCCAATTTTGTTTAGATCTGTAAAAAAAAACTTGGATACAAGTTTTTCCAGACTCCTTATAACCAGCTATAACATCTGCCTCTACTAAATTTGCTTCATTTATTCTTTGAGACGATTGAATAATATTAAGTGATTTTATTCTATCTCTTAAAATTGCTGCCTTTTCAAAATCAAGATCTTCACTTGCTTTTTCCATTTGATTTGACAAATTCTTTTGAATTTTTCTTGATTTACCAGAAACAAATTCGATCGCATTTTCTACAGATTGTTTGTATTCATCTTTATCTATGTATCCAACGCAAGGACCAGAACATCTTTTTATCTGATATAAAATACAGGGCCTTTCTCTTTTTTTAAAAACTGAGTCTTCACATACTCTTAGTTGAAATATTTTCTGTATCATTTTTATCGTCCAGTTTGCAGATCCCGCGGAAGCAAAAGGTCCAAAGTAAAAACCCTCTTTAGTTTTTTTTCCTCTATGCCTTTTAATTTGTGACCATTTGTCCTGATTACCAATAAAAATGAATGGAAAAGATTTATCATCTCTTAAAAGAATATTAAATTTTGGCTTGTATTTTTTTATTAAATTAGCTTCTAAAAGTAGAGCTTCACTTTCATTTGAAGTGCTAGTTATCTCAATTTTTCTTGTTTGAGATAGCATTCTTTCTGTTCTGATAATGTGATTTTTTTCAGATATATAACTTTTAAGTCTATTTGGTAAATTTTTAGCTTTTCCAACATATAAAATTTCATTTTTAGAGTTAAGCATCCTATAAACTCCTGGAAGTTTAGGTATTAAAGGGAGCTCTTTTTTTATTACTTCTTTTCCAATATCAGTACTTATCATGGCTTCTTTTTTTAGAAATCTGTATACCAACTGACGAACAATCTTTCATAATTTCTAATTTTTCAATTTGAAGAGATATTTTATCAATTCTTTTGTCTTTAAATAGCTCATCAAAAACATCTTCAGCCAATGTTTCTAGAAAGTTATAATGCTTATTTTTAACTAATTTTTTTATTAATTTTACAATTTTATCATAGTTTACTATCGATTTAATATCTTTATCATTTGATGGCTTTTTATCCTTGTAATCGATTTCGAGTGAAAACTTAACTTTTTGAGTTTTATTTTTCTCAAAATCAAAATATCCAAGTTTTAAATCTAATACTAAATCTTTAATTAAAACTTTTTTTTCGTAATTAAATAAAATTTTATTTTTATCTATTTTTACAATTTTTAAATTATTTTTTTTCATACTAAATTTTTGATTCAATAAATTTTTCTATATCATCAAGATAAGGGGTAAAACAACTTCGATAGGGAATATAATGTCCGCTAGCTTTTTTCATCATTTCCTTTTTTTCATTAGGATCAACAATTGTCCAGGCTTTCTTTTTATGCCCAAGATCTTGATTATGTTTTATTTTCCAGCCACCTCTCATTCTCTTCTTAATTTTGCATTGTTTTCCGTCAATAATGATTTCTTTACCATCTTCACTATTATGATTTGGTAATTCAATCCATTTTGCTCCAGGAATATCTGCCATCCATTTTAAATATCTAGAGTCACTTTGATAATCTATTTCTCCATCAGTTTCGGAATGAAAAATTAAGGCATCAATTTTTTTTGCAATTCTAATTTCATCTAATTCCCATTTTCTAAGTTGAGAATGTTCTGACTTGTCCCAGCAGTTTGGCATCAAAGCTATAGCTGAATTAAATACATCAGGATATAGTGATTCCATTCTTAAACTTCCCATTGCACCACATGAGTGACCTGAAATGAAAAGTTGATTTCTCGGAGTTCCCTTTTGAACAAAAATATCTGCTATGGCAGTATTTAAAGCTGCCCTATTCTTGTAAGCAAAATTACTTACATAAGGTGGTATTTGCAATATATCTTTTTTTGAGGTTTTTACTTTTTTTAAATAAGTTGGAGGTCCCCAAATGCAGTCATACCATGGCGGAGTATGGCCTAACATTTTACCTTTATACTTATGTTTCATTCCACACTTAGTGGTAATACCCATTGTATCTCCAGCTTTCCAAAGTTCTTGGTTTGCCCAAACAACAATTTCTTTTCCTTTAACTTTTCTTCCTGATAATTGTCCTAAAACACCTTCCACCTCTTCTTTTTGAAAACAGAATCCTTTATCTTTTTTTTTACTACCCCATCCACCAAAGTTAAAAATCATAATTATTTTATTTGCAGGATCTTCAATTTCGAAACCTTTAATAAACTTTCCTTTTTGACCATCAAAGTAGACAAAACCACTGCTATTTATTCTTTTACCACCAACTGCACTGCAATCGTATGCAAAAGCAAACTTTGGAATTATTAATAAACAAAAAATTAATAAAAATATTTTTTTCATTCTTTACTTCCCATTATATCGGGTGTTTGCCAGTTTAAACTTTGACCGCTATCAACTGAAATTACCTGACCTGTAATAGATCTATTTTTAATAAAAAAGTCAACGGCATTACAGATTTGTTCAACATCTACTTGTCTTTTAAGAGGGGTTGCCATGTATTGCTTTTTAAAGTGTTTTTCTGATTGTCTTTTATTTTTTAAAGTAGGGCCTGGAGCTATACCATTTACTCTTATATTTGGGGCAAGGCTCATAGCGCTTGTTTTAGTAAGAGTATAAAGTCCAGTTTTGCTAATTGTATATGAAAAAAAATATGGAGTTAGTTTAAAAACTCTTTGGTCAATAATATTTATTATATTGTTGTTTTTACCTTTGATATTTTTTGCAAATGCTTTTGATAAAAGGGCAGGTGTTCTTAAATTAGTTCTTAAATGACGTCCCCAACTATCAGTAGTAAAACTTTCAAGTTTATCGTTTTCAAATAGTGAAGCATTATTAATTAAGCAATCAAAGTATTTTAATTTTGATTTAGCAAATTTTACAATTTTATTTACATCATTTTCTTTACTCAAGTCACCTTTCACTAAATAAACTTTTGTTTTAATTTTAGATAATTTTTTTTTTAATTTTTCAGCCTTGGACTTGGATTTATTATAGTGAATAACTATTTCTTTTCCTGGGCCAGATAATTTTTCTGCAATTACAGCACCAATTCTTGTAGCACCTCCTGTGATAATTATTTTATTTGCTTCCATTTCTTTTTTCCTTTTTGAGCTCTTGTACCCGGCATTCCCATAGTAGATCTTCCTTTTGGATACATTTTGTTATTTTTGCTATATTTTTTTACCTTGGGATTTAATGTAATCTCTAGTTCAGAACTTTCAAGTTTTCTAATTTCATCTCTTATTTTTGCAGCTTCTTCAAATTCTAAATTACTGGCAGCTTCCTTCATTTGTTTATTTAAAACTTTAAGGTGTTTTTTTAGATTTCCACCAATATTTTCTCCGGTCCCAACTTGTACATAATCTTTTTCGTATACACTCTCTAGAATATCACTTATTTCTTTTTTAATAGTGGTCGCGCTAATTTTATTTTTTTTGTTGTATTCTAATTGAATATTTCTTCTTCTATCTGTTTCTTTAATAGCTTTTTTTATACTTTTGGTTTCTTTATCAGCATACAAAATTACTTTTCCCTCTAAATTTCTTGCAGCTCTTCCAATTGTTTGAATAAGTGAAGTTTCAGATCTTAAAAAACCTTCTTTGTCAGCATCTAATATTCCAACTAAAGCACATTCAGGAATATCAAGACCTTCTCTTAATAAATTAATTCCTACCAAAACATCAAATACTCCCAACCTTAAGTCTCTCATAATTTCTATTCTTTCAAGAGTATCTATATCTGAATGTAAGTATCTTACCTTAATACCATTTTCATGAAGATATTCTGTTAAGTCTTCAGCCATTTTTTTCGTTAAAGTTGTAACTAATACTCTATGATTTTTTTCAACTGTTTTTTTACATTCGTGCATTAAGTCATCAACTTGATTTTTTGCAGGTCTAATTTCTACTGGTGGATCAATTAGTCCAGTTGGACGAATTACTTGATCTATAAATTTACCTTTAGTTTGTTCTAATTCCCAAGGACCAGGAGTTGCAGAAACAAACACAGTTTGTGTTCTCATCATATCCCACTCTTCAAATTTTAATGGCCTATTATCCATACAAGATGGAAGTCTGAATCCATATTCAGCTAGAGTACTTTTTCTTGATCTATCACCTTTAAACATTCCATTTAGTTGTGGAACTGTAACATGGCATTCGTCAACAAATATTAATGTATTATCAGGAAAATATTCAAATAGGGTAGGAGGAGGTTCTCCGGGTTTCCTTCCAGATAAAAATCTTGAATAATTTTCAATTCCAGCACACGAACCTGTCGCTTCAATCATTTCTAAATCAAATTTAGTTCTTTCTTCTAATCTTTGAGCTTCTAGTAATTTATTTTCGGACTTATGTTTTTTTAGAGTTATCTCTAATTCTTTTTTAATTTTTATAATTGCTTGTTCAATAGTTGGTTTTGGAGTTATGTAATGACTATTTGCATAAACTTTTATCATATTTAATTCTCTTACTTGATCTCCTGTTAATGGATCGAACTCTTCAATTTTTTCAAGTTTGTCTCCAAATAAACTTAATCTCCATGCTCTATCCTCTAAGTGGGAGGGAAAAATTTCTAAATATTCTCCTCTAGCTCTAAACGTACCTCTAAAAAAATTTTGATCATTTCTTTTATATTGAAGAGCAACTAACGATTTTATTATATGTTCTCGATTATATTCATGGTTTTTCTCAAGGGTTAAAGTCATTTTGCTATATGCTTCAACTGAACCAAGTCCATAAATACAAGATACACTTGCTACAATCAGAACATCATCTCTTTCAAGAAGAGATCTTGTTGCAGAGTGTCTCATTCTATCAATTTGCTCATTAATAGAAGCTTCTTTTTCAATATAAGTATCTGATCTTGGAACATACGCTTCTGGAGTATAGTAGTCGTAATAAGATACAAAATATTCCACTGCATTGTCTGGGAAGAAACTTTTCATTTCACCGTATAGTTGGGCTGCTAATGTTTTATTTGGTGCTAGAATTAATGCTGGCCTATTAGTTTCTTCTATAACCTTAGCCATTGTAAAGGTTTTTCCAGACCCAGTTACTCCAAGCAAAACTTGATTAAATTCATTCTTTTTTGCACCCTGAACTAATTTTTTAATAGCCTCTGGCTGGTCTCCAGCGGGCCTAAAATCAGATTTAATTTTGAATTTTTTACCACCCTCAAGTTTTCCACTAATTTTTGTATTTTTACTCTGTATATCTGTAATTAAATCTTGATATGTATTTTCCATATATTATTAAAGTATTAGAATAAAAACATATTTCAATGAGCATAATATCTAACAGTTTAAATAGGATAAAACCTTCGCCTACAATAGCCGTTTCACAAAAAGCTAGAGAATTAAAAGCGGCAGGAAAGGATGTTATTGGTTTAGGAGCAGGTGAACCAGATTTTGATACACCTAACAATATTAAAAATGCAGCTATAAAAGCTATTAGAGCGGGAGATACAAAATATACAGCAGTTGATGGAACTCCAGCTTTAAAAAATGCAATAATAAAAAAATATAAAAAAGAAAATAACTTAAAATATTCTTTAGAAGAAATAACTGTTGGAACAGGTGGAAAGCAAGTTCTTTATAATGCTTTTATGGCAACTTTGAATAAAGGTGATGAAGTAATTATTCCTGCACCTTTTTGGGTGTCTTATCCTGATATGGTTTTATTGGCTGGTGGAAAACCAAAAATTATAAAATGTAGTGAAGCTGATAATTTTAAGTTAACTCCATCAAAACTAAAAAAAGCTATTTCTAAAAAAACTAAATGGTTGATATTGAATTCGCCTTCAAATCCTACCGGAGCAAGCTACTCAAAAAGTGAAATAAAAAAATTGTCTAAAGTATTAATTAAATACAAAAAAGTTCATATATTGAGTGATGATATTTATGAGCATATATCTTACGATAAATCAAAATATTTTACGATTGCACAAATCTCAAATTTAAAAAATAGAACCCTAACCATGAATGGTGTTAGCAAATCATATGCTATGACAGGATGGAGAATAGGTTATGCAGGCGGGCCAAAAGAAATAATAAAAGCTATTCGCAAGGTTCAATCACAATCAACATCCAATCCTTCATCTGTAAGTCAGGCAGCGGCCGTTGAAGCTTTAAATGGAAATCAGAAATTTATAAAAACAAGATCTAAAGAATTTAAAAAAAGAAGAGATTTTGTAGTTAATAGTCTAAATAATATAAAAGGTATTAGTTGTTTAAAACCTAATGGTGCTTTTTATGTTTTTCCAAGTTGTAAAAAATTATTAGGAAATAAAACAAAGCTAAAAACAGATACAGAATTTGTTGAAAAACTTCTAGAAAAAACAAATGTAGCAGTAGTTCAAGGATCTGCATTTGGTTTACCAGGATATTTTAGAATTTCTTATGCCACTTCAATGCAAAAATTAAAAAAAGCAATGATAAGAATAAAATCATTCTGCGAAAGTATAAGCTAAATTAAAAAAACTTATAAATGAAGACAGCACTAATATTTGGCTCATCAGGCTTAATTGGAAATCAAATACTTAAATTATTAATTAATGATGATAATTATAATAAAATCAAAATTTTTGTGCGATCAGCTCAAGAAATCAACATACCTAAGGTAGAAATAATTTTAACAGATTTTAAAAATTTAGATAATTATAAAAATAATATTAAGGGTGACGATTGCTATTTTTGTATTGGAACAACAAAAAAAAATGCACTCGATAAAAATGAATATAGAAGAATTGAATATAACATTCCTGTTGATGTGGCAAAAATTGCAAAATCAAATTCAGTTAAATCATTTATTTATGTATCTTCTGGTTTTGCAGATCCAAATAGTTCTGGAGATTATTTAAAAAATAAAGGCGAGGTTGAAGAAGAGTTAAAAAAGTTAAATTTTAATAATCTTGGTATAATGAGGCCAGCATTTTTAATGGGTAATAGAAAAGAAAAAAGAATTGGAGAAAAGTTAGGACTTATTTTTTTTAAAATAATTTCACCTCTATTTTTAGGAAAATTAAAGAAAATGAAACCTATACATTCAGAATTTGTTGCAAGGGCTATGATAAAAGTAGCTAAAAAAGATTTTCAAAAGACTATTTTTGAGTCCAATGAGATAGTAGAATTAAATAATTCATAGAGTTATAAGCTTTTAATTTTTGCAATCATGCCTGATTCATAATGACCAGGTACATTACAAGCTGCTTCAAGTTTGGAGTCCGTATTAAATTTCCATATAATTTCACCACTTTTATTTGGTTCTAGCAAAACACTATTAGCGTGAGAATGACTCATTGAGTGATCTTTTTTAGATATTTCTTTCATTTTTATTTTATCAATCTTATCTACCAATAATATTTCATATTCTACCATTTTTATCATTTCTGGCTGATGTTTTAAGTGCATTTCTTTAGTGGCGATATTAAATTCATGAACAAATTCACCGTGATTATGTACAATAAATTTAATTGTTTGATTTTTTTTTATATTTATTTCGCTAGGTATGAAATAATTGTCATACATTTTTATTTCTATAACTTTATCAACTTTGTTTGGATTACCTTTTTCACCAATCATTTTCATCGAACCAGCAAATGAAATACCTGGAATTAAAAAAAAAAATAATAAAAATTTTTTCACAAAAAATATTTAATTATTTAGAAATTTTTTTTCTTTTTTTATCCAAGCCTACTAAGGGAGAATTTCTAAATCTTAAGATAAGTATAGCTAAGGCAATTAATACTATAGCTCCTGCCTCATAAAGAAGAATTTCAGGATTAATATTTTTTCCTTGTAAAATTATAAATCTAGAAAGAGCCGTTATTGCAATAAAAAGTGGCAAAGTAATTTGAATAGATTGACTTTCCCAAAAAACTCTAACCATTGCTAATACTTCTAAATAAAGGAAAAGAAGTATTAAATCAGCTAAAGATATTTTTTTAACAGAGATCATTTGAAGAATTTCAATTCCAAAAGCTATTACTGTACAAACTAAAATTATTATTAATGCTAAAAGTTGAATTTGTTTTACTATTTTTTCCATTTTAATCTTACTTAGAGGCTAAATATTTTTCTGCTTCTAAAGCGGACATGCAGCCCATTCCTGCAGCAGTTACAGCCTGTCTAAAGATTTTATCTTTAACATCACCAGCCGCAAAAACACCCGGAATATTTGTCTCAGTAGAATCTGGTTTAGTAATTAAATACCCTTCTTTATCCATATTTAATTGATCTTTGAACAGCTGAGTAGCTGGATCATGACCTATAGCAATAAAAAGTCCGTCAATTTTTAATTCTTTAATATCGTTGGTTTTTACATTTTTAATTTTTAATCCCTTAACATTTTTTGGGTTTTCATCACCAATTACTTCTTCAACTACACTGTCCCAAATAATTTCTATTTTTTTATTTTCCATTAATTTTTTTTGTAGAAGTTTTTCTGCTCTTAACTGATCTCTTCTATGAATTAACTGAACTTTTGAAGCAAATTTTGTTAAAAACATTGCCTCTTCAACAGCAGCATTTCCTCCTCCTACAACTGCAACTGTTTTTTCTTTAAAGAAAAACCCATCGCATGTTGCGCACGCTGATACACCAAATCCTCTAAACTTTTGTTCAGACTCTATATTCAGCCATCTTGCTTGGGCTCCTGTTGAAATTATTATTGAGTCAGCGGTATATTTTTCACCACCATCTCCTACAGCTTCAAATGGTTTAGATTTTAAATTTACTGAAGAAATATGATCTTCAATCATTTCAGTGCCCACAGCTTTCGCTTGGTCTCGCATTTGTTCCATTAACCAGGGTCCTTGTATTACTTCTGCAAATCCAGGATAATTTTCTACATCAGTTGTGGTTGTTAATTGTCCACCTGGCTCCATGCCCGAAACCATAATAGGTTTAAGCATAGCTCTTGCAGCATAAACAGCAGCAGTGTATCCGGCTGGACCGGACCCAATTATTAACACTTTTGTGTGTTTAGTTGGATTTTGACTCATATGAAAGCTATATAGTGATTAATGACTAAATTAAAAGGGATATTATTGACTGAGGGAATGCACGGCATGATAAGCCAAGTGGAAGGTTTAGCAAAAGCTTTAGATATTGATTTTACTCACCATAAAGTTGAACTAAAACATTTTTGGAAATTTATTCCACCAAGACTTACACCTATTTCAAATGTTTCTTTTAAAGAGTTAAGAACTTCAGATTTTGATATTATAATATCTTGTGGAAGAAAAAGTGTAATACCTTCAATTTATCTTAAAAAAATTTCACAAAAAAAAATTTATAATATTCATATTCAAGATCCAAAAGTAAATTATGATTTATTTGATTTGATAGTTGCACCTGAACATGATGGAATTAGCGCTGGCAATGTAATAAATACAAAGGGTGCAATTCACTATTTAACCGATAGTGAAATTAAAGAAAATTCAGAATATCTAAAATCTTTTGTAAAAAATGATGAAAGAAAAATATTTGCATTAATTATAGGAGGACCAAATAAATATTATGATTATTCAACTAAAAATATGAAAAAAATTTTTTCTATTTTGTATAATTTAAATAAAAAAAAAAATTTTCAATTGGTAGTTATTCCATCAATGAGAACACCGAAAAATACAATTCAATATGCAAAAGAGTTTTTTGGAGAAAGTCATACAGTTATTGAGAATATTGATAAAAAAGCTTATTTATCTGCATTAGCTTTAGCAGAATATATAATTGTAACTTGTGACTCCAGTTCAATGATTTCAGAAGCTGCTTTGACAGGAAAACCCATATATGTCGCAAATATTTTGCCTAAAAAAAATGATAGAAGATTTCAAAAATTTAGAAATTTATTTAGAGAATTAAATATAACTAGAAATTTAGGTGAACCATTTGAAAATTGGAGCTATCAAAAACTTGACGAAACAAATAGAGTTGGAAAAATCATAAAAGAAAGAATAGGAATATAGTGTCATTTTTGAATTCAGTTTTAAACAATTCAACAAAATTTGAAGATCCTTTTACACATTGGGAATTAAATGAACCTCTTACAAATGAACAAATTGAAGAAATACTCAAAGCTGATATTGCAAATCCAATTGAACATGATTTAAATTATGATGGTACTAGAGCTATCGATGGTGGTGAGGGAAAGTTTAGAGAAGGTATATCTAGTGGTGGAAAAGCATTAAAATTCAGATGTTTTGTTACCAAAGAAAACTCAAATGAATTTCCTGCACTTACTGGATTGATAAAAGAACTTCAAAAAAAAGAAATACATCAAAAAATATCTAATTTGATTAGTAAAGATTTATCAAACTCATATGTTAGAGTTGAAATAATATGTGATAGGGAAGGATTTTGGCTTAAACCTCATTGTGATATTAAAGAAAAACAAATGTCATGCTTGTTATTTGTAAATAAACACAATGAATCAGAGGATCTTGGAACAGATTTTTATGATAGTAATTTAAAGTTAATTAAAACTTTACCTTATAGAGACAATTACGGATATTTTTTTTCAAGTGGCCCAAATACCTGGCATGGTATGGAGAAGAAGAAAATAGCTAAAGAAAGAAGATGTTTGCAA
>CACPIK010000002.1:0-7500 GCA_902633885.1 uncultured Pelagibacteraceae bacterium
GAGTTTCTTTTTATAATAAAAATATTTTGCTAAAAACCATAAAAAAATTTAATTTGGATTTTGTACAAATCCCAGTAAATATTTTTGATCAAAGATTCATAGATAAAGATTTGATTAATAAATTAAAAGAAAAAAAAATTAAAATCTACGCAAGATCTATTTTTCTTCAAGGTATATTATTAAAAACTAACACAAAAACAAAAAAAAAATTTTTGAAGTGGGATATTGAATTTAAAAAATATCATAATTTTTTAAAAGAAAATAATTTAACACCTTTGGAAGCATGTTTAAATTTTGTATTGGATAAAAAATTTATTGATAAAATTTTAATTGGAATTTTAAATAAAAAAGAATTGCTTCAAATATTAAATTGTACAAATGTCACTGGAATTGATTACAAAATTATGAAACAAAATAAAAAAATAAAATTAATTAATCCAAGCTACTGGTAATCATGAAAATTGATTAATTAAATAAATGTTTGATAAAACTCAAGTTAAGAATTATAAGACAAAAAAATGAAAGTTATTCCTTATGGCAATCATAGTGTAGATCATGTAGATCTCAATTCAATTAAAAAGTCTTTACATTCTAAATTATTAACTGGAGGCAATATAGGAATTGAATTTAGTAATAAAATAAAAAATTATCTAGGAAGCAAATATGTAGTATTAACAAGTAGCGGTACTTCAGCACTTCATTTATCATTTCTATCCATAAACTTAAAAAAAAATGACAATGTAATTATGCCTTCTATAAATTTTATTTCATCATTTAATATGGTATCAAAAATTGGAGCAAATATTTATTTGTCAGATGTAAATCCAAGTACAGGTCAAATGACTCCAGAGAATGTTGAAGAGTGTATAAAAAATAATAATTTATCAAAAGTAAAATGTATTCTCACAATGTATTTAGGAGGAAGTCCAGAAAACATAAAAGGATTTTTTAAATTAAAAAAAAAGTACAGATGTGCTTTAATTGAAGACTCTTGCCATGCATTTGGATCATATTATGTTTCCAAAAATAAAAAAACTATGGTTGGATCAAATGAACATTCAGATATCTCAACATTTTCCTTTCATCCAGTAAAATCAATAGCAACCGGAGAAGGGGGTTGCGTGACAACTAATTCAAAAAAAATTTATGAAAAAATTTTAGAACTAAAAAATCATGGAATGAAAAGAAATAGTCTAAAACATTGGGATTATGACATAGTTAGCAATGGTTTCAATTATAGGATTAGTGATTTAAATTCTGCTCTAGGAATAAGTCAATTAAAAAAGATTGGTAAATTTATAAAAAAGAGAAATTTAATTTCCAAAATATACAATAGAGATCTTAAAAATTATTCAGAATACATATCTTTTCCAAAGTATAGTAAAAATAATACCAGCTGTTTTCATCTTTTAATTGCTAATTTTAATTTTGACAAATTAAAAAAAAATAAGGACTTTTTCTTTTCTTACATGTTAAAACAAAAAATAATTTGCCAATATCACTACAAACCAATTTATAGATTTAAAATCTATAAAAAATCAGTGAATAAAAATAATTTTAAAGGTTCAGAAAATTTTTATAAAAACTGCTTGTCTTTACCGATTTTCTATAATCTGAATAACAATCAAATAAAGTATGTGGTCAATAATATTAAAAAATTTATTGATAAATATAAATAAAATTAATTAAAAATGAAAAAAAATAATTTTTGGAAAAAATCGTTAAAAATTATACCTGGTGGAAATCTGTTATACTCAAAAAGGCCTGAAATGTTTTTACCAGAATATTGGCCTACATATTTTAAAAAATCCAAAGATGTTTATGTTTGGGATAAAAATAATAAAAAATATATTGATATGATCTTTGCCGTTGGAACAAATGTATTAGGTTACGCCAATAAAAAAGTTGACAATGCTGTAAAAAAAATCATTAGCAGTGGAAATATGACAACCCTAAATTCATTCGAAGAGGTTTTGTTAGCAAAAAAACTATTGAAATTAAATAAATGGGCCAAAATGGTAAAGTTTGCAAGGTCAGGTGGTGAAGCAAATGCTATAGCAATAAGAATAGCTAGAGCATATAAGAAAAATAGATTAAAAGTTGCTGCATGTGGATATCATGGTTGGCACGATTGGTATCTTTCTGCAAATTTAAAAAAAAATTCAAATCTCAATACCCATTTAAGTAAAAATGTAAAAATTGATGGAGTAAACAAAGAACTAAAAGATACAACTTTTTTATTTGAATATAATAATTTGAACAAACTTGAATATTTATTAAAAAAAAAAAATGTTGGTATTATAAAAATGGAAGTAATTAGATCTATAAAACCTAAAGAAAATTTTTTAAAAAAAGTTAGAGCATTAGCAAATAAATATAACGCGGTTTTAATTTTTGATGAGTGCACATCTGGATTTAGACAAAATTTAGGAGGAATTTACTCTGACTATAAAATTATTCCAGATATTGTTACTTATGGAAAAGCTTTAGGCAATGGATATGCAATTACAGCAATCGTTGGAAAAGAAAAAATTATGCAAGCTTGTCAAAATACTTTCATAAGCAGCACTTTTTGGTCAGAAAGAATAGGATTTGCTGCAGCACTTGAAACGATAAAACAAATGGAAAAAAATAAAACATGGAAAATAATTAAAAAAAGAGGCGCGTATATTAAAAATTGTTGGAAGAAAATTGCAAAAAAATACAAAGTAGATATTGAAATTTTAGGTATAGACGCAATACCTCAATTTAGATTCAAAAATCATCACAACTATTTAAAAACTTTTATTACTTATGAAATGCTGAAAAAAAAATATTTAGCAAGTAATGTTATATACTTATCTGTATTACACAACAAAAAGTTAATAGATAAATATTTATCAGTTTTAGATGATGTTTTTTTGAAAATTTCAAAAATGAAAAATCCAAAAAAGGAAATTAACTTGAAATTTTGTCATACAGAATTCAAAAGATTAAATTAATATGAAAATAACTCATTACTGTAATTCGTTCATTGGGATAAAAGAAAATAAGACATCATTATTATGTGACCCATGGGTTGGTTTAGGAAATGAAAACGCCTGGCTATCATTTCCAATATATAAAAATGGAAGTAAGTTAATGAACAACTTAAAGCCAAATTTTATTTATATAAGTCATTTACATTGTGATCATTATGATTCAAAAAATTTATTAAAAATCCAAAATAAAAATTTAAAAATAATAATTAAAAATTTTCCAGACAAAAGATTGAAAAAAAAAATTGAAAACCTTGGATTTAAAAATATTTTGGAACTTCAGCCCTGGAAAAAATATAAATTGAATAAAGACTTAACTGTATCAATTATTCCTCAGATGACATCAAATTCAGAAAATAAACCAGATTCAATTAGCTATGATTTAGACACATCTATAATAATACAATCTAATAAAACTAAACAAATATTTTATAACAATGTTGACAATCCTTTAAGCTTATCTGATTTAAAAATTGTAAGAAAATTTGTTAAATCTAGATTTGAAAAAGATATAGATTTATGTTGCTCTCCATCTGGTGTAGCAAGCGAATACCCGCATTGTTTTACAAATATCAATAGAATTAAAGAAAAAGACAGATTAATTAAACATCATTTAAAAATTCTAGTAAAGCAAATGGAAATTTTGAAAACAAAAAACTATTTTGACGCTGGAGGAATTTACACAATTTACGGAAAATTTTATAAATTAAATAAATTCATAGCAAGTCCTACAATGACTCAAATCAAAGATGTTTTCAAAAATACAAAAATTAATTTTTTTAGTATATTGGGAGGTAATTCCCTAGAATTTAAAAATAATCAATGGCAAAAATTATCAAAGTTTAATATTAAAGAAAATTTAAAAAAAAAAATTATAAATAAAACATACAATGAGAAATACTTTTATGAAAAGACAAAGATTCGTTTAAGTAAATCACATCTGGATAAAATTTTTAATAAGTCGAAAGAAAAATATTTTAAAATTTTAAAAAATTTTAAAGTTAAAACATCATGGAAAATAGATTTTTATATTTATAATAGTTTGAATTTAAATAAAAATGGAAAAATTGATAAAAAAAAATCGAATATATTTAACAATTATACAATTGATTTTAGAAAAGATAAAAAAAAATTTTCTCATTTAAAATGCCATTTAGACTTAAAACTTTTTTATGGCTTTTTAAAAAAGAAATATGTTTGGAATCCCGCGGTTTCTGGATCTGTAATTATCTTTGAACGTAAGCCTAATTATTTTGATCCAAACTTAACTTTTTCACTAAACTTTTTGAACAATTGAATATTTTATGAAAAAAATTAAAAGATTAGCAATCATACCAGCAAGATCTGGCTCTCAAAGAATAAAAAATAAAAATATAAAAATTTTTCATAATAAACCTATAATTTCATATTCTATAAAAACTGCTTTAAAATCAAAATTGTTCAAAAAAATTCATGTTTCAACCGAGAGTAAAAAAATAAAAAAAGTTGTAAAGAGTTATGGATTAAATATCGATTTTTTTAGACCTAAATCATTATCAAGAGATCACACACCACTTAGCAAAGTAATGAATTATGTAACAAATAAATATTTAAGCGCAGGTGAATTTTTTGATGAAGTTTGGTTGATTTATCCTTGCTCTCCATTAATAGAGTCCAAAGATTTAATAAAAGCAAAAAAAATTTTTGATAAAACAAATAAAAAATATCCATTAATGTCATTTAGAGAATATGATGCACCAATCGAATGGGCTTTTAAAGAAAATAAAGGTGTATTTAAACCTAAACAAAAAAAAAAATTAAGTTTAGATTCTAAAAAAATTCCTAAACACTATTATGAAAGTGCATCTTTTATAATTTATAGTTCTTCTCATATATTAAAAAACAAAAATTTTATAAAATTTTTTGGATATATCCTTCCTAAAACTAAAGCTGTGGACATTGATGATATTGAAGATTGGAAATTACTTGAAAAGTTATTTACTTAAAAGCTGTTGCCAGCATCATTGTTGAGTGGCCTCTTAAAAATTTTGGAATTGGCAAATACTTAAAAGTGTGATTTTTAAATGGTATTTTGGAAACTATCCAATATGGTAACTTCCAATAAAAAGAAGGTTTATTATAAAGAAATGGAGTTATTTTTATTTTTTTGTAATTATGTAGGGTCAGTAATTTTTCTAGAGATATTGGATTATAAGGATGTTTATGAGTTGGATCGTTCCAAAATTCTTTTACCTGATGATTATAATTTGTTGTAGATATAATAATTATACCTTCTTTTTTTAATATTCTTTTAATTTCATTTAAGATCTTTGTTGGGTTATACAAATGCTCAATTACTGCGGTAAATAAAACAAAATCAAAAGTTTCATTGGGAAAAGGAAGATTGTCGCTTTCAAAATTACAATTATTGTCATTAAAGGATGTTACATTAATCTTATAAATTTTAAATGCTTTTTCCATAGTATTGTCAGCAGAACCACAATCTAAAACTTTTGAAGTTTCGTTTATTTCCCCTATATTAAAATATTTTAGATATCTATTAAGATTCAAAAAAAAACTTGAATAATCATTTATTCTTGATCCATGTACTGGTGCCAGAGATTTATCATATTCTTTTTTTGTCTCTGTCATACTTTTCTATATAGTATTTTTTATTTTTTTAGACTAATAAAATTTTAAATAACAACTTTATCCGGCATCACTAGCCCAGGAGCTTTTGATTGGAATTCCGGAACTTGTTTAGGGTTAGTTTTCCAGTATTTTGTTCTTAATTTATCAAATTTATCTCTCCAAACATACAAATCTTCGACATCCATATTGTAAGGCTTGATCACAAAGTCTCTTTGTACAAGACTTTGTGGTGTTTTCCAAAGTTCGTCGTAATTTGTTTCCTTAATAAACAATCTGTCTTTAACAACTTGCTTAAATAATTTAGTGCCTGGAAAAGGAATTAGCGTTGCAACCGTAGCCTTATCCAATTGCAGATCCTCAATCATATCATATGAGTTTTGCAATGTTTCGTTTGTTTCCTCAGGGAATCCCATTATAAACATTCCAGTTGCCATAATGTTGTGTTTTTTAAATAACTTAACAACTTCATAAATTTTTTTTCTGTCTAAAACTTTTTGAATAATTTCATTTCTCATATAATCATCACCATGTTCTATTGCTAAGTTAGCATATACGAATCCTGCCTCTGCCATTCTAGCTATAACATCTTCTCTAAGTGAATTGATCCATAAGCCGTTTGCTGCATCAAACATAATATTAAGTTTTCTTTTAATAATTTCATCACAAACTCCCATAATAAGAGGTCTGTTTAAAGTTAACTGATCGTCTCTAAATGAAAAATAATTTACTTCATGACTTTTATTTAAATATTCCATTTCGTCAACTATTGCTTTAACACTTCTCTTTCTATGTTTTTTTCCCATTACCATAAATAAATCGCAAAAATTACATGACAGAGGGCAGGCTCTTGAGGTAAAAACAGCCGCCATATATTTCAATGGTAAATCTTTTGGATTGTAATAGTGGTCTAGGTTCATTCCAAATTTTTTAAAATCAACCAAATCCCAAGCCGGCAAAGGTAATGTATCAAGATCTTCAACATAATTTGACTCTCTGTTGATTTTAACTTTTCCTTCACTGTTCCTAAAAGCAAAAGACTTAATTGAGGTTAATAAGTTTTCACTATTTTTTTCTAATGCTTTAACAAGAGAAATTAATGAATTCTCACCTTCGCCAATCGCTATATAGTCAATTTCTTTACAATGAGTTAATATTTCTTTTGGATAAGTTGTTGGATGTATTCCTCCTATCGCAACTTTTAAATTTGGAGAATGTGATTTAACTGTTTTTGCATATTCTAAAACATCAGGAAATGCTCCAGAAAAAAGACAGTTTATACCAACAAGGTCAGGTTTTTTCTCATCTAATGTTTTCTTGATAACTTTCTTACAATAATCAATATAATTTTCACGATGTTCGTCGGTTTCAGTATTATTAAAATCAAGTAGAATTGGTTCGTGATTGTATTGTCTAAGAATTGAGGCTAGATGCAAAAGAGCAGCAGAAGGAATAAAATCTCCTCTAGGAACAACAATGTGTCCACTCGTGATTCTTTGAAAATATGGCGCAATAAGCAAAACTTTCATAATATCTTTCTTAAAATGACAATATATTAACTAACATTATATCAATATCAAAGTTTTGTAAAAATTTTTTTCAGTGCATAAATCAAGCCAATTGAGCTATTAGTACTGGTCAGCTACATGCGTTACCGCACTTCCACACCCAGCCTATCAACGTGGTGGTCTACCACGGCTCTATAGGAAGAACTAGTTTTGAGGTGAGTTTCCCGCTTAGATGCTTTCAGCAGTTATCTCGTCCGTACTTAGCTACCCGGCACTGCAGCTGGCGCTACAACCGGTCCACCAGTGGTACGTCCATCCCGGTCCTCTCGTACTAGGGACAGCTCCTC
>CACPIK010000002.1:10000-51877 GCA_902633885.1 uncultured Pelagibacteraceae bacterium
TGATTTATGCACAGAAAAAAATTCTGTGTTGAATCAAATTTTTATTAAATATTCATCTATTCGAATATTATTTGATTGTTCATATAAATTACAAACAATCGGATATAGATATTGATAATATAAAAAAGTATTCACTAATAAAATAACTAAGTGTTTCATGGTGGAGGATAGCGGGATCGAACCGCTGACCTCCTGAATGCAAATCAGGCGCTCTCCCAGCTGAGCTAATCCCCCAGAATTAATTTGGTGGGCCGAGAAAGACTCGAACTTTCGACCCCACCCTTATCAAGGGTGTGCTCTAACCAACTGAGCTACCGGCCCTACATAGAAGTAGAAGAGAGAAACACTGCTTCAAGAAGAGAAATGAGGACGGTCAACATTAGCCTGTTATATTATTTAGATTAGAAAGTATTTTCTAATCATCCTTAGAAAGGAGGTAATCCAGCCGCAGGTTCCCCTACGGCTACCTTGTTACGACTTCACCCCAGTCGCTGACTATACCGTAGTCAAGGGTTTTAAACCTTGCCTTAAGGTAGAACCAACTCCCATGGTGTGACGGGCGGTGTGTACAAGACCCGGGAACGTATTCACCGCGGCGCGCTGATCCGCGATTACTAGTAATTCCAGCTTCATGTACTCGAGTTGCAGAGTACAATCCGAACTGAGGCATCTTTTTAGGATTTGCTTGATGTCGCCATCTTGCTTCCTATTGTAAATGCCATTGTAGCACGTGTGTAGCCCAACACGTAAGGGCCATGAGGACTTGACGTCATCCCCACCTTCCTCCAGCTTATCACTGGCAGTTCTTTCAGAGTGCCCAACTAAATGATGGCAACTAAAAGTGAGGGTTGCGCTCGTTGCGGGACTTAACCCAACATCTCACGACACGAGCTGACGACAGCCATGCAGCACCTGTGTTTCGTCCGGCCGAACCGAAAACTCTAATCTCTTAGAGTCGCGACGAACATGTCAAGTGTTGGTAAGGTTCTGCGCGTATCTTCGAATTAAACCACATGCTCCACTACTTGTGCGGGTCCCCGTCAATTCATTTGAGTTTTAACCTTGCGGTCGTACTCCCCAGGCGGTGTGTTTAATGCTTTCGCTGCGACACTGAAAATAAATTTCCAACGTCTAACACACATCGTTTACGGCATGGACTACGAGGGTATCTAATCCTCTTCGCTACCCATGCTTTCGTTCCTCAGCGTCAGTAATGATCCAGAAAGCTGCCTTCGCAATTGGTATTCTTTCTAATATCTACGAATTTCACCTCTACACTAGAAATTCTGCTTTCCTCTATCAAACTCTAGCTAAAAAGTTTTGATTGCAGTTCCAGAGTTAAGCTCTGGGATTTCACAACCAACTTTTTTAACCACCTACGAACTCTTTAAGCCCAGTAATTCCGAACTACGCTAGGTCCCTTCGTATTACCGCGGCTGCTGGCACGAAGTTAGCCGGACCTTCTTATTCGGGTACCCTCATTTTGTTCCCCGACGAAAGAGCTTTACAACCCAAAGGCCTTCTTCACTCACGCGGCATCGCTGCATCAGAGTTTCCTCCATTGTGCAATATTCCCTACTGCTGCCTCCCGTAGGAGTTTGGGCCGTGTCTCAGTCCCAATGTGGCTGATCATCCTCTCAGATCAGCTATTGATCAAAGTCTTGGTAAGCCATTACCCCACCAACAAACTAATCAAGTGCGGGCTCATCCATTGGCGCATAAAGCTTTCTCCGTAAAGACTTATGAGGTATTAGCACAAGTTTCCTCGTGTTATTCCTCACCAAAGGGAAGATACCCACATGTTACTCACCCGTCTGCCACTAAGTATTGCTACTTCGTTCGACTTGCATGTATAAGGCGTGCCGCCAGCGTACGTTCTGAGCCATGATCAAACTCTCAAGTTTAAAAACGGCGCACACTAGCTTCTATATAAATACTAAGAATAATATTTATATATGTATGAAGTGTGTACGACAAATTTTGGTAACCTTAACCGTCCACACTTCTCTTCTTAAAATTTTAACAAATTAAATAGCTAATTAGGCTTATAAAGCCTAATAAATAACATTTTTTCTTATGTTGAGTGTGACGCTTATATTGGAAAAAATTAATAAATCAAGTTATTAGATATATAAAAAATATGTTAAAAACCCTTATAAATCAACAAATTTTCAAAAGACATTTAAATGATATTAAGAAAGTTTAATCGGAAAATAGAAGCATTCTCGCATTTTATTTGGTTAATTCTTTTAATTTTAATAGTTAGTCTTGTTACTTACCTCTATGATTCTAATAAAAAAGAACAGTCAAAAGTTTTTAAAAAATCATTAAATAATATCTATTTGCAAAAAACTTTTGCAACAATTACCTCTGGATTAGAACCAAGATTTTTTAATATTGATTACAATATTAAACAAGGAGATACATTTGAAAATATAATTAAACAAATTGATGTCTCTAAATCTGAAAAAGAATTATTTCTTAAAACTGTAACTAGTAACAAAAATTTAAAAGTATTAAAACTTAACCAAAAAATTTTCTTTAAAATTGACAAAAGAAATAGTCCTAAAATATTAGAATTTAAAATTGAGATTAGCAAAAAAAAAGAGATTTTATTTTCTAGAAGTGTTGATGAAAAAAAATTTATTTCTAATGTTATTGAAAAAAATTTAGATAAAATAATTACATATAAAGAAGGAAAAATAACATCTAGTTTGTATAATTCTGCTGTAAACCTTGGTATTAAACCAAATGTAATTATTGAATTTGCAAGACTATATGGTTTTCAGGTAGATTTTCAAAGAGATATTTGGAAAAATGATAGTTTTCAAATTATTTTTGAAGAATTTAAAAATCAAGAAGGTTTGGTGATAGAAACTGGTGAAATAATTTATGCAAATTTAAATTTACAAAATAAAGATCTTAAACTTTATAAATTTGAATATAAAAAAAATAAAGTTGATTACTTTGATGAAAATGGGAAGAGCATGAGAAAAACTTTAATGAAAACTCCAATTAATGGAGCGAGACTTTCATCTTCATATGGTAAAAGAAAACATCCAATACTTGGTTTTACTAAAATGCATTTAGGAACAGACTTTGCAGCTCCAATGGGTACTCCAATTATGGCTTCAGGTGATGGATTGGTGGTTAGAGCAAAATGGTGTGGAGGAGGAGGTAATTGTGTAAAAATTAAACATAATTCTGTTTACCAGACAGTTTATGCACACATGTCAAAGTTTGCAAAAGGAATAAGAAAAGGTGCAAGAGTTAAACAAGGTCAAACCATTGGCTATGTTGGTTCGACAGGTCTTTCAACTGGACCTCATTTGCATTACGAAGTAATTGAAAACGGTAAAAAAATTAATTCGCAAAAACTTCGATTGCCTTCAGGAAAAATTCTCAAAGGAAATGAGAGAAAATTATTTGAAATAAATAAAATTAAAATTGATGTATTAAAGTCTGAATTGATATCAAAATTATAATTAAAATATTTTTATTATTAAGCAGAATCGGGCTTTTTATTTTCCTCAACTTCTGTTTCACTAGTTTTTTGAGAATTTAAATTTGTCTGATTTAAAAGTTCTTGACTTATTGTGATCCTAGAAAAATGATCAGCATGCTGTAAATAGTTTTCTGATAATATTTTATCTCCATTAGATAGAGCTTCTCTAGCAAGGTCATTGTACTTTTCTACCAATTTTGCAGCATTTTGATTGTTTTTGCCTGGGTTTCTTCTTCTAAATTCTTGGTTGTTACTAAATTCACCGTTATTTTTGTGGCCATTTCTTTTTCTAAAGTTTCTCTCACCATTCGATTTAAATCTATTTCTTCTATGGTTATTTTTATAATTATTCATCAATTAATTTTTGTGCATATTAAACATCTGTCTTTACCAGATAAATCTTTACTAATTTTATTAACATAAAATCCATTTTTTTTTAAAAGTATTAAAGTTTGGTTTTTTTGTTTATTACCAATTTCGATTATTAATTTTCCATTAAGTTTTAATAATTCTTTACTTTTTATAACAATTTTTTTTAATTCACTATAACCATCGAACCCACCTGAAAGTGCCAATTTAGGTTCATATAATTTAACATCATCATCTAATCTATTTAAACTTATATTATTAATATACGGAGGATTAGATAAAATTAAATCATATTTATTTGAATTATATTTGTCAATATCGATATTAATAAAATCTATTTTATTTTCTATATGATGTAATTTTGCATTAGTTTTGGCAACTTTTATTGCTTTATTAGATATATCTATTGCGGTAGCAGTGCATTTTGGTCTTTCTTTAAGGATGGATATTATTATGCACCCTGATCCAGTACCTATATCTAATATCTTTTTTGATTTTTTAATATCAATACATCTTAAACTTTCCTCTATTATAATTTCAGTATCTGGTCTCGGTATTAAAACAGAATTGTTTGTTAAAAATTTATACTTCCAAAAATACTTAAAACCTAAAATATATGCTATAGGTTCATTTTTTTTTCTTCTTGATAAAAAATAATTAAACTTATTAATTTGTTTATGATTAATAAAATGATTATCATTTATAATTATTTGCTCCCTAGTTTTATTTAGTACTTTTGATAGTATTAGTTCGCTATCAAGGTTTGGATTTTTAATTTTATTTGATCTTAAAAATTTACTTCCTATTTGCAATGCTTCTCTATAATTCATTTTAATTTAAATTGCTTAATTCATCCTGTTGAGCTTGAATATTCAAACTTTCAGTTATTTCATCAAATATTTCACCTTCCATAAATTCGGGTAACTTATGAAGAGTCAAATTTATTCTATGATCAGTAACCCTTCCTTGTGGAAAATTATATGTCCTTATTCTTTCCGATCTATCTCCTGTTCCAATTTTATTTTTTCTATCTTTAGATCTTTTTTCATCTCTTTTTTGTCTTTCAAACTCATAAATTCTAGATCTTAGAATTTTAAGTCCTTTTTCTTTATTTCTTATTTGTGATTTTTCATCTTGCTGGCTTACAACTATTCCAGTTGGTATATGTGTTATTCTAACTGCAGAGTCTGTAGTATTAACACTTTGACCACCAGGTCCACTACTTCTAAAAACATCAATTCTTAAATCTTTATCCTCAATTTTAATATCCACTTCCTCTGCCTCTGGCATAACGGCAACTGTAGCTGCTGATGTATGAACCCTTCCTTGAGTTTCTGTATCTGGAACTCTTTGTACTCTATGAACCCCACTCTCATACTTTAGTGAAGAATAAATATTTTTTCCTTTTATGCTAGCTATTACTTCTTTTAATCCACCCGCATCACTTTTTGATATTGATATAACTTCCATTAACCATTTTTTTTTATTACTTACTTTTTCGTACATTTTAAAAAGATCAGATGCAAATAAACTAGCCTCTAAACCTCCTGTGCCTGCTCTGATTTCAATTATAGCATTTTTTGAATCTGCTTCGTCTTTAGGTAATAAAAATAATTTAATTTTTTTCTCATTTATTTTATTATTTTTTTCTAATTGATCTAATTCTACTAAGGCCAACTCTTTAATATCTTTATCTGAATTTTGATCATCAATTATTTTTTTTAACTCAACTGTATTTTTTTTGAAATTATTATATTCTACAGCTTCATTTATTATTTCATTTAAATCAGAATATTCTTTTGATTTCTCAGCAAATTTTTTTTTGTCAACTTCTCCAGATGAAAGTTCTTTTTCTAGAAGAGAATGTTTTAAAATTAAATCTTTAACTTTTGAAATAGGTAACATTAGCTTGATTTTTCAATTTCTTCAGCTTTCGTTTCTACAAGCTTCACAACTTTAGAAATAATTTCATTTGTATCTATTTTTTCACTTTCAATTCCATTCAAATAGAGCATATTGCTTCCTTTTCCACCTCCTGTTACTCCAATATCAGTTTGAGCAGCTTCACCTGGTCCATTAACTACACATCCAATAATTGACAGGGTTATTGGTGTTTTTATATGAGATAGCCTTTCTTCCAATTTTTTTACAATATCAATCACTTGGAATGCTTGTCTTGCGCAAGATGGACATGAAATAATTTTTACTCCTCTGTTTCTAAGGTTTAGAGATTTAAGTATTTCATTTCCTACTTTTACTTCTTCTACAGGGTCATCAGAAAGTGAAACTCTTATTGTATCTCCAATGCCATTTAATAGTAATGTGCCAAATCCAATTGATGACTTAATGCTTCCTGGTAGAAAACTTCCTGCCTCTGTAATGCCCAAGTGCAGGGGATAGTCAGTTAATTTTGAAAGTTGTTTATAAGCTTCAATTGATAAAAAAACATCTGAAGATTTAACGCTAATTTTAAAATTAAAAAAATCTTTGTTTTCAATAATATTAATATTCCTTATAGCACTTTCAACTAAAGCCTCTGGGCAAGGTTCTTTATACTTTTCTAATATATCTTTTTCTAAAGATCCAGCATTCACGCCTATTCTTATGGAGCAATCGTTAGTCTTTGCTGCATTTATAACTTCTTCTATTTTTTTTTCATTTCCAATATTTCCTGGATTTATTCTTAAACATTTTGCACCGTTTTCTGCCGCCTCAATTGCTCTTTTATAATGAAAATGAATATCAGCAACCACTGGAATTGATACATTTTTAACAATATCCTTTAATGCATTAGTTGAGTCTTCATCAGGACATGAAACTCTTACAATATCTGCACCCGCTTCTGTTATTTTGTTTATTTGATTAATTGTTTTTTTAATATCTTTGGTAAGCGTATTTGTCATTGATTGGACTGATATAGGATTATTCCCACCAACTTTTACGTCTCCTACATTTATTTCTTTGGTCTTTCTTCTTTTGATATCTCTAAATGGTCGGATGCTCATTTGATTATTTATCTAATTTAAACTCTTTATGAAGTGTTTTTATTGCTTTTTTTATATTTTTTTTGTCAATTAAAACTGAAATTTTAATTTCTGAAGTTGATATAACTTGAATATTAATTTTTTTTTGTGCTAAAGCTTGAAACATTCTATAAGTTACACCTGGAGTAGTAACCATTCCTACTCCAATTATGGAAATCTTAGAAACATTTTTATCAATTAATAAGCTTTTAAAATTAATTTTTTTATTTTCTAAAATAGTTCTCTTTGCTTTTATCAAATCATCCAATTTTATAGTAAAAGTTAAATCGGTTTCTTTTCCATTTGATGAAATATTTTGAACTACCATATCTACATTGATAGAACTCTCAGAAAGAGGTTTAAATATAGAGGCTGCAATACCAGGTTTGTCTTTTACTCCCAAGAGAGTTAATTTTGCATCATTATATGTAGAAGAAATGCCAGTAATAATCTTATTATTTGTGATATTTTTTCTTTTAGTAATTAAAGTTCCAGATTTATTTTTAAATGATGATTTTACTTCTATATCTACTCTATTAAGCCTAGCATCTTGAATTGAGTGCGGTTGCATAACCTTTGCCCCCAAAGAGGCCATTTCTAGCATTTCTTCATATGATATTTCCTTAATTTTATTTGCTGATTTAAGTTTATTTGGATCGGTAGTATATACTCCTTCTACATCAGTATAAATAATGCACTTTTGAGCTTTAAAAAATTTAGCAAACATTATTGCACTTGCATCAGTTCCTCCTCTTCCAATTGTTGTTATTCTGTTTTGATGGTTTATTCCTTGAAATCCTGCAATTATTGGTATCCCACCAACTTTTAAATATTTAAGAATATTTTTTTTATTAATTTGATTTATTCTAGCAAACTTATGATTTCCCTCAGTTATAATTGGAATTTGCCATGCAAGCCAAGATCTTGCTTTTTCACCTTTTTCGATTAATTGACCGGCAATTAATGAACAAGACATTTGTTCTCCTGCTGATACTAAAGCATCATATTCACTATCAGAGAAGTTTTTACTAATTTGTTTTGATTTATGAACTAAATCGTTAGTAACTCCACTCATTGCAGATGATAGGACAATAACTTTATATTTTTTTTTGAATTTTTTTATAATATCTGCAACTTTTTTGATTCTATCGATGTTGCCTACTGATGTTCCTCCAAATTTTAAAACTACAATTTTCATTGATTTTTTTTTTTAATTTCAGTTAAAATATATTGATAAAATACATCTTGATTGTAATGTCAATAAACAATGAAAACTAACACAATAAACAAAAAAGAAATAGAAAAATTTTCAAAAATTGCAGAAGAATGGTGGAATCCAATCGGAAAATTTAAGCCTTTACATAAATTTAACCCAATAAGAATTAAATATATCAAAGAAAATATATTAGAGGATTTTAAAATAAAAAAGATAGATAGACCATTTAAAGGTTTAAAAATTCTAGATATTGGATGTGGGGGTGGATTATTATCAGAACCAATGGCAAGATTAGGGGCAGAAGTAGTAGGAATTGATGCTTCACATCAAAATATTAAAGTTGCAAAGCATCATTTAAAAAAAAGTAAACTAAATATTAAATACTTTAATTCATCACCTGAAAACTTTAAAACAAATCAAAAATTTGATGTCATATTAAATATGGAAATTGTTGAACATGTAGAAGATATAAATTTTTTTATTAAACAAAGCTCTAAATTTTTAAAAAAATCTGGAATAATGTTTGTGGCAACATTAAATAAAACATTAAAATCATATTTATTAGCTATAATAGGAGCTGAATATATTCTTAAATGGCTACCTATTGGAACTCATGACTGGGAAAAATTTGTTAAACCTGAGAGTTTAATTAAAATATGTAAAAAAAATTCTTTAAGTATAAAAAAAATTGATGGAATGACATTTAATCCAATATTTGATCAGTGGAATGTTTCTGAAGACAAATCAGTAAACTATATTTCCAAATTTAAGAAGGTTTAATTCTCATTCTCATCAATCCAAGGTATCATTTCTGTTTCTATACCTTCTTCTTTTAGCTCTTTAACTTCTTTTAAAGAAGCATTCCCATAAATACTCTTTTTTGTTTTTTTTTTATTATAATGTATAGATCTTGCTTCGTATGAAAAATTATCTCCAACAAATTCAAAATTTTCTTTAATAAATTTCTGGTAATCTTTGAGCTTTTTTTTCACTTCTTTAAATTTATCTTTATTTTTTTGAATATTTTTCTTCTTAGTATTGGCCAAATTTGGAGTCATTAAAGATTTTTCTATATTTAAAGAATTACAACTTTGACAATTTAAAAGTTTTAATTTTTTTAAACGATCAAATTCCCTAGACGATCCAAACCAACTTTCAAATTCTATTGAACAATTTTTGCATTTTAGAGAATATTTAATCATTAATAATATTTAGTAATTTAAAAAAAAAATTCAATATACTAAGATCTATAATCTGAGTTAATTTCAATATATTTTTTTGTCAAATCCATCGTATAAGCTGTAAAACTTTTATTTCCTAAACCGATTTCAACAGTAATTGTAATTGAGTTATTTTTCATATAAGAGCTAACTTTTTTTTCATCATACTTCTCATTTAAATATCCTTTGCTAAATATTTTAAATGGTCCAATTAAAATTGATAATTTTTTTTCTTCTATATTTCCAGTGCTTTTACCTACTGCCATTGCTATTCTTCCCCAGTTAGGATCTTCTCCTGCTACTGCAGTTTTAACCAAAGTTGAATTGGCAATTGAGAAAGCAATATCTTTTGCATCTTTATCGCTTTTACATTGTTTACAATTTATTGTTATAAATTTTGATGCTCCTTCTCCATCTGCTGCAACCTGTTTCGCTAAATTTAGCAATACTTCATGAACTGCTTTATTAAAATTTTTTAGTTTTGGATCATTATATTTTTTAATTAAGGGATTCTTTGATTTATTAGTTGCAAATATTGATACCATATCATTCGTACTTGTGTCTCCATCACAAGAAATAGCATTAAATGTAGTTTTTATATTATTTTTTAAAATATCTTTTAAAACTGAAGAAGGTAGATTTGCATCAGTAAAGACATAGCCAAGTGTGGTTGCCATATTAGGATAAATCATTCCTGAACCTTTGGCAATTCCATAAATTTTAATATTTGAAGATCCAATTTTTGCTTCACTCATCGAAAGTTTTGGTTCTAAATCAGTTGTTATAATTCCCATAGCTGCTTTAATCCAAATTAATTTATTTTGAGTATATTTTAAATTTTGTATTAATTTTGGAACTGACTGTTTAATTTCGAAAAGTGGAAATTTTTCTCCTATAGTGCCTGTACAACCAAATAATATTTTATTAGAAACAATTTTTTTTGGACTATCCTCATCAGTATTTTGCTTTTCTGACAGTCCTTTGGATAACTCTAAAGAAATTTCTTTTAAGGCCTTAAAACCCTCAGGTCCTGTAAGCGCATTTGCATTTCTAGTATTAACTAAAAGTGCATATATTTTATTTGATTTAATTTTTTTATTCCATTTTAAATTTTCCGATATAATTTTTGATTGAGTAAAAACTGAAGCATGGCTTGCACCTTCTCTAAAATAAAATAGAACAAGATCATCTCTTTTTTTTTTATATAAACCGGCATTAACTGTTGAAATAGATAGTCCGTCCAAGTGATCTAAATCTTGAAAATCACCAATTTTAGACCTCTTACTTCTATTATCAAAAAAATTGCTTATGTTAAAATCCATGATATTTAAATTTAATAAATAATTACTATATAATCTTAATATTTAATTTTACATCAAAATGTTTAACCCTATAAATATATTTTCAAAGCTAATTAAAAGCTCAAATCAAAGAGAGCTTGATCGAGTTCAAAAAATTATCAAAGATATTAATCTTTTAGAAAAAAATATAGAAAATCTGGAGGATTCTGAATTTCCAAAGAAAACTGATGAATTAATTGAAAAATTAGAAGAAGGAAAAAAACTTAATGATATTTTACCTCAGGCTTTTGCTTTGGCAAGAGAAGCATCAAAAAGAATAAATAATGAAAGACATTTTGATGTTCAATTAATTGGCGGTGTTATTCTTCATGAAAATAAAATTGCAGAAATGAAAACGGGTGAAGGAAAAACTTTAACCATTGTTTTAGCTGCGTATCTAAATGCACTCGAAAAAAAAGGTGTTCATATAGTTACTGTTAATGATTATTTGGCTAAAAGAGATAGTCAAAATATGGGAAAAATTTATAATTTCTTAGGTTTAACCTGTGGATATATTAACACAGGTCAAACAGATCAAGAAAGAAAAGAAAATTATTACAAAGATATAACTTATGCAACTAACAGTGAATTAGGATTTGATTATCTTAGAGATAATATGAAATTTTCAAAGAAAGAAATGGTTCAAAGAAATCATAATTATGCAATAGTTGATGAAATTGATTCATGCTTAATAGATGAAGCCAGAACTCCTTTGGTAATTTCTGGAGCAGCTGAAGACAAAACAAATCAATATATAGCAGTAGATAAATTAGTTAAAAATTTAAAAAATGAAGATTTTGAAATTGATGAAAAAGATAAAAATGTTTTACTTACTAATAAAGGTGTAGACAATGTAGAAAAAATATTTTCTAACGCAGGAGTCCTTAAAAATAATAATTTTTATGATCCTTCTAACCTTCATATTGTACATCATGTAAATCAAGCTTTGAAGGCAAACCACCTTTTTCAAAATGGAAGAGATTATATTGTTAAAGATGGAGAGGTAATAATTATAGATGAACAAACGGGAAGACAACTTCCTGGAAGAAGATTTGGAGATGGATTACATCAAAGTTTAGAAGCAAAAGAAAAATTAAAAATAAATGCAGAGAATCAAACACTAGCATCTATTACTTATCAAAACTTTTTTAAACTTTACTCAAAATTAGCTGGATGCACTGGTACAGCTCAAACTGAGTCTGAAGAATTTTATGAAATTTATAGTTTACCTGTTGTTTCTATTCCTACTAATAAAAAGATGATTAGAAAAGATTGGAATGATCAAATATTTCGTACTAACAAAGAAAAAGATAACGCTATAATTAAAAAAATCAGCGAATGTAATAATTTAGGGCAACCTCTTTTGGTATTTACTTCAAGTATTAATAAGTCAGAACACTATTCAGAGCTCCTTAACAAAAAAGAAATTAAACATACCGTGCTTAATGCAAAAAATCATGAGAAAGAAGCCGAAATAATTGCCGATGCGGGTAAAAAATTTTCGATTATAATTACCACAAGTATTTCTGGAAGAGGTGTTGATATAAAGCTAGGTGGCCAAAATGAAAGTGAAAAAAATGATATTAAAAATTTAGGAGGTTTATTTGTTATTGGCACAGAAAGAATGGAAAGCAGAAGAGTAGACAATCAAGCTAGAGGTAGATCCGGAAGACAAGGAGATGAAGGTAATTCTATTTTTTTTGTAAGTTTAGAGGATGATCTAATGAGAATATTTGGATCTGAGTCAATGAATAATATTCTTGAAAAATTAGGACTTAAAGATGGAGAAAGTATTGATCATCCATGGATAAATAAAGCTTTGGAAAGAGCTCAACAAAAAGTTGAGGCCAGAAATTTTGATATTCGTAAAACTCTTTTAAAATTTGATAATGTTTTAAATGATCAAAGACATGTCATATTTTCTCAAAGAAATGAAGTTATGGAAAATAAGAATTCAGAAAATTATTCTGAGAATTTTTTAAAAGAAATTTTAGAAAATTTAAAAGTTCAAAAATCAAAAAGTTTAGGCAAGAATAGCTCAAATGATTTTTTATTACATTTAAAATCAATATTGGGCAAATCTTTCAATGAGGAAGATTTTAAGAAACTAATCAGTTTAAAGAATGAAGACTTTGAAAAATCTATAAAAAAGAAGTTTTCAGATGTTAGAAAAAGTAGAATAGATATTATAGGTGAAGATCAAACTCAAGAAATAGAAAAAAGAATTTTTTTACAGTTAATAGATCAAAATTGGAAAATGCACATACAATATCTAGAGCAGTTAAGACAGGTTATAGGTTTAAGATCCTATGGACAAAGAGATCCTTTGGTTGAATATAAAAAAGAAGCATTTTCTCTTTTTGAAAATTTACTGAATAAACTTAAAAATGATTTAGTAACAATTTTATTTAATCTTAAAATTGTAGAAAATGATGAAAAAGAAAAGGAAAGTGAAGAAAAAATAAACAGTAAATTTAGTGAAATTTCTTCTAAAAAAATTGGTAGAAATGAACCTTGCCCATGTAATTCAGGCAAAAAATATAAACATTGTCACGGATCTTTATAAAATTATTAGAGAAATAATAATTATAATTAAAATCAAAATAAAAGAATAAATAGCATAAATGTTATTTTTAAATTTTAATTTAAATTTTTCGATCAAATTTTCTTGCATTGAAAGATTTTTTGAAATTTCAGATTGACTAGTAAAGCCTTTGCTTCTTCCTATTGACAAAAATTTATTTTTTCTGTGATTTAAAATTTCCTCTTTTTCCATGTTCACAAAGAATTCTAAGTTTTTTTCTAAAGAATCTCTTACATTATCTAATATTAAATCTTTATCCCTGTGAGCTCCTCCCACTGGTTCAGGGATAATTTCATCAATAATATCTAACTTTAAAAGATCTTTTGAAGACATTTTCATTGCTGTTGCTGCTTCTAATGTTTTTTTTGGGTCTCTCCATAAAATTGTTGCACACCCTTCAGGGGAAATAACTGAGTAAATAGCATTTTGAAGCATTAATACTTTATTGGAAGATGCTAAAGCTATAGCGCCACCAGATCCTCCTTCTCCTATTATTATAGATATGTTTGGTACAGTTAGCTCCATACAACATTCTATTGATTTTGCAATTGCCTCGGCTTGACCTCTTTCTTCTGCGCCAACTCCAGGATATGCTCCCGGGGTATCGATGAATGATATTATTGGAATTCTAAATTTCTCTGCAAGTCTCATAAGTCTAGCAGTTTTTCTATAACCGCTTGGATCCATCATTCCAAAATTTCTCTCTATCCTTGTTTCTAAATTATCTCCTTTTTCTTGTCCAATTACTAAAACAGATTTTTTATTAAATTTTCCAAATCCTGAAATAACAGACTTATCTTCTCCATAAAACCTATCACCAGAAAGTGGAATAAATTCTTCAAAAAGATTATCTATAAAAAACTTAGCTTTTGGTCTGTCTTCATGTCTTGCAACTAAAGCTGTTTGCCAAGGATCTAAATTTGAATATATATTTTCGAGTTTTTCCGTTATTTCTTTTTCTACTTTAGAAATTTTTAAAGTATCAACTTCCGATAATCCTTCTTGATTATATGGGTCTTTTAATTGCTCAAGCTCATCTTCAAGAATTTTTACATCTGTTTCAAAGTTCAAATAATTTTTCATTAAAAAGCTTTATTATAATCAAAAAAGGCAATAAAATGTCTAAAATTTATAACTTATTTTGTCTAAAAATATTAAAAATATAGATAATGAGCAACTATAATAGAAACTTATAGGTAATTATTCTGAAAAAATAAAAATTTTGGAAAATATCTTTATCATGTGAGAAAAAACTCTCTGAAAGATATATTTATAAGTTAAGATATTTATGAAAGATCAATTTGTAAAAATAAATAATTTATCTGTAGCAAAGGAGCTTTTTGAATTTGTCGAAAAAGAACTTTTAAAAGGAACTGAAATATCCACTAATCATTTTTGGCAGGGACTGGATAGAGCGGTCCATGAGCTAGCACCAAAAAATAAAAAGCTATTAGAAACAAGAGAGACATTACAACAAGAAATAAATTTATGGCATAAAAAAAATAACTCCAAAAAAATTAATTATAAAGAATATAAAAATTTTTTAGAGAAAATTGGTTATCTTAAAAAAATAGGCCCAGATTTTAAAATCAAAACCAAAAACTTAGATGATGAAATTTCAATTATTGCGGGCCCTCAACTTGTTGTTCCCGTCATGAACGCTAGATACACTTTAAATGCGGCAAATGCTAGATGGGTTAGCTTATATGATAGCTTGTATGGATCAGATATAATAGAGTCAGAAGAAAGTGGAAGTGAAAAATACGATCCATTACGAGGACAAGAAGTTATAAAATATACCAGAAATTTTTTAAATAAATATTTTCCTATAAAAGACTTAAACTGGAAAGATGTTACCGGTCTGTCTGTTAAAAACAATAAATTGCAAATTAGTAAAGGAAATAAAAATTTTAATTTAGTTGAATTAGAAAAATTTGTTGGGCATAGAGGTGAAAAAAATAAACCCTCAGCTGTAATACTTAAGAATAATAATCTTCATTTAGAAATCATTATTAATCCTAGAGCATTTAGTGCCGCAAGAGATGCGGCTGGAATAAGCGATATAATTATAGAATCTGCCATATCAACTATATGCGATAATGAAGATAGTGTTGCAGCAGTAGATGCAAGTGACAAAGTTATTTGTTACAAGAATTGGCTAGGACTTATGAAAGGAGACTTAAAAACTATTTTTGAAAAAAAAGGAAAGAAGTTAGAAAGAAGACTAAATCCTGACAGAAGTTATATTTCAATAAAAGGAAATGGATTAAAACTACATGGAAGAAGCTTGTTACTTGTAAGAAATGTTGGACATCTAATGACTAACCCGGCAATTATATTAGATGACGGTTCCGAAGTACCAGAAGGCATTATGGATGCTTTTATGACTTCGGCAGCTTGTTTACATGATTTAAAAAAAAGAAGTAATTCTAGAAGTGGTTCTATTTATATTGTTAAACCAAAAATGCATGGTCCAGAAGAAACAGAGTTTACAGATATAATATTTTCCAGAGTTGAAGAAGTTTTAAAGTTAAAAAAATATACAATTAAGTGTGGAATAATGGATGAAGAGAGAAGAACCTCTGCTAATTTAAAAGAATGTATTAGAACATTACAAAATAGAGTTTTTTTTATTAATACTGGGTTTTTGGATAGAACTGGAGATGAGATGCATACGTCTATGGAAGCAGGACCGATGATTAAAAAAGGAGATATGAAAAAATCTAAATGGATAAAAACATATGAAGACAACAATGTAGATGTAGGTATTAGATGTGGTTTTTCTGGATTGGCTCAAATAGGTAAGGGAATGTGGGCAATGCCTGACAAAATGAAAGATATGATGGAACAAAAAATTAGCCATGTAAATTCTGGAGCAAATTGTGCTTGGGTTCCATCACCTACAGCAGCAGCACTACATGCTATGCATTATCACGAAGTAAATATTTTTAAAAAACAAAAAGAAATTAAAAAGAGAAATCATGCAAAATTATCTGATCTTTTAACTATACCTGTAGCTGATAGACCCAACTGGTCAAATGATGAAATTAACTCTGAAATTTCAAATTCTGCACAAACAATCTTGGGCTATGTGGTAAGATGGATTGATCAAGGTGTAGGCTGTTCCAAAGTCCCAGATATTAATAATGTGGGGTTAATGGAAGACAGAGCAACATTAAGAATTTCGTCACAACATATTGCTAATTGGCTTCATCATGGTTTGTGCTCAAACAGACAAGTACTTGAAATATTAAAAAAGATGGCAAAAGTTGTTGATAAACAAAATGAGAAGGATCCATTTTACGAAAATATGTCTCCAAATTATGATAAATCTATTGCTTTTAAAGCAGCTTGCGAATTAATTTTCCATGGAAAATCTCAACCCTCAGGCTATACGGAACCACTGTTACATTTAAATAGACTTATCAAAAAAAGCTAGGTTACGCTCTACTTAAACTTTGTCTATTTTTAAAAGCAGATATTAAAGTGCCATCATCTAAACTTTCAATTTCTCCACCAACAGGAAGTCCTTGAGCAAGTTTTGAAATTTTAATATTTGTCTTTTTTAAACTGTCTTGTATATAAAAAGCAGTTGTTTGACCCTCAATAGTTGCACTTGTAGCCAAAATAACTTCCTCTATATTATTTTTTTTTACTCTTTCTATAAGTGAGTCTATAAGTAAGTCTTCTTTATTATAAGTATTATTATTTGATAAGGTACCACCAAGAATATGAAAATATCCCTGAAATACACTTGAACTTTCAATGGCCCATTGATCAGAAATATTTTCAACAACACAAATTTTACTAAATTTTTTTGATTTATTTTCACAATTATCACAAGTGGATAAATTTGACTTTAGAGTACCACAAATATTGCATCTAATTACATTTTTATAAACTTCACTTAAATTTTGAGCTAAAGGCTTTAATAGCTCCTGTCTGTTGTTTATCATTTTTAAAATTATTCTTTTTGCTGACTTTGGTCCTAATCCAGGTAGCTTTGAAATTAATTTAATTAAATTTTCAATTTCTGAAATATTTTGCATTAGATTATAATGGCCATTTAAATCCAGGAATGCCAAAGCCTCCTGTCGCTTTTGAAATTTCCTCAGATGTTTTTGATTTAAGTTTAGATTTTGCATTATTATGTGCAGCCAAAATTAAATCCTCTATAATACCTTTTTCTTCTTTCAAAATTTTATCACTTAATTCCAACTTGATCATCTCACCTTCTCCATTTAATGTAATTCTAACTGAGTCAGCGCCAGATATACCAATAACTTCAATCTTTTTTATCTTATCTTGGCTTTCTTTCATTTTTGCCTCTAATTCTTTGGCTTTATCTAAGATTTTGCTAAAATCATTCATCTTTATCACTATTCGAAGTTATATTTACTAACTCTGCATCTGGAAAATTTTCTAATATTTTTTTGTAAATTATACTATCTTTAGCATCTTCAAAAATCCTGTTTTTATTAATTTGCTCTTCTTTCTTTTTTGATATAGCTCCTTCTTTTTTTGAAAGTGATATTATCCATCTTTTATTGGTCCATTCATATAATTTATTAGAAAAATCTTTTATAAAATCTTTATCTAAGTTTTCATTGAATGCTATTTCCATATGTCCATCAGAAAACGAAACAAGATTAACATTTCTTTCTAATTCATATTTAAGTTTAATTTCTTTTTTTTTATTACATAAATTTAACAAATCTTCAAAATTAGATATCAAAACTTCACTATTAATATTTTCAGATTTCATTTTGGGTTCTAATTTATCTTGTTGAGATATATTTTTTATTTGATTAACAGTTTTGTTATTTTTTTTTATTTTTTCTTCATTATCAAAATTCTCATTTAATTCTTTTTTTTTTTCTGAGTCATTTATTTCCATTTTTTTAATATCTTTTAAATAAATCAATCTAATTAAAAACATTTCTACCGATAAATTTGAATTAGAAACAATGTTTAACTCTTCGATAGTTTCAATTGTAAATTGCCAAAATAAAATTAAATCCTTTGGATTGAGACTTTTTGAAATATTAAATATTCTATTAAAATCTTCATCATTTAATGAAAAATTAGTACCATCAAGTTTTATTGTATTAATATTTTTAAAGTAATACAAAATTTCTAAAAAATCATTTAAAAAAATTTTTGGATCAACGCCTGACTCATAAATTTTTCTATAAGATTTTATAGTATTTTTTTCATCTCCTTTAAAAATATTTTCAAATAAATCAATTAAAAAACTTTTATCAAAATATCCAAAAATTTTTTGAGCTTTATCTAAATTTAATTCTTCTTTATCTTTATTTGTTACTAATCCACGATCCAGTAAAGACAATGCATCTCTAACCGAACCTTCAGAAATCTTTACTATCAATTTTAAAGCATCATCTGATACTTTTCCATTTTCTTTGTTTTTAATGTTTTTTATATATTCAAATAATTGATCTGATTTTATTCTTGATAGATCAAATCTTTGACATCTTGAAACTACCGTTACAGGAATTTTTTTGATTTCAGTTGTTGCAAAAATAAATTTTAAATATTTCGGTGGTTCTTCTAATGTTTTTAAAAGTGCATTAAATGCTTGCTTACTTAACATATGAACTTCATCTATAATAAATATTTTGTATTTGGCAGTTGTTGGTCCATATCTTGAAAATTCAATAAGCTCTCTTACATCATCAACGCCAGTCTTACTTGCAGCATCCATTTCCAAAACATCAATATGATTTGAGTTTGTAATTGAATCACAGTTACTACATTTATTCTTACACATATTTTCAATTCCATGCTCACAATTTAGTGACTTTGCAACTATTCTTGCGAATGTAGTTTTTCCAACACCTCTAATGCCTGTAAATAAAAATGCGTTAGGTGACTTTTCTGAAATTATTGAATTTTTAATTGTTTCGGCAATAACTTCTTGACCTATAAGATCCTCAAATACTTGAGGTCTATATTTTAAAGCTAAAACTGTTGAATTATTTGTCATTACTTAAGGAGACCAACCAACCTGGAAAATACTCATTACCCTTGCTCTTTTTCAAGCCTGGGGGAGTTCATGGTAACTCCACCTGATTGGCCTCCATCTTTATTATACCAATAAAATTTTCTAATCCACAACAAACTTAAATGCTATTTTTGCCTAAATTTGTCAGAATTATAAACACCCAATATGTGCATATCTTCGCAATGGAGACCTAATTCCTCCAAGGAATTTTTGATTTTTTGAGAATCAAGATGACCATCAATATCGCAAAGAAAAAAATATGATGAAAATGAATTTTTTTCAGGAAAACTTTGAAGTTTCGTCATATTAATTCCATTTATTGCAAAACCTGAAAGTGCTGAATAAAGAGCTGCAGGCTTACTTTTTAGTTTAAATAAAATAGAAGTTATATATTTTTCTGCTTTAAATTCTGGATGATAAACCTCTTTTCCCATTAGTAAAAATCTAGTTATATTTTTTTTATCATCTTGTATTTTTTCTTTTAGTATCTCCAGACCATAAATGTCAGCACTAAGGTTTGATGCTATTGCGGCCTTTGTTTTGTCATTCGCTTGTGAAATATATTTGGCAGATCCTGCTGTGTCTGCTCTAACATTTTCATTCAAGTTATTTTTTTTTATAAATTCTGAAGATTGACTTAATGCTTGAGCATGCGAATATACATTTTTAACATACTTTAATTTTGAACCTTTTATACCGAGTAAATTATGATTAATAGGAAAAAAATGTTCTGCATAAATATTTAATCTATATTTAAAGATTAAATATTCTACACCTATATTACCTGTTGTTTTATTTGATTCAGGAATAATTGAACGTATTGTGCTATCATTTTTTGCTTTTTCAAAACATTCATCAAAAGTTTTACAAGGTATAGTTTCACAATTGGGATACATTTCTTTAGCACAACTTTCACTATAACTTCCTGCTATACCTTGATATGCTATTTTCATAAATTTATTTTTTATTTTCCATTATTTTTTTTATTCTCTTATAATCTTCGTAAGTGTCAACCCCAATTGGTGATGAATTTGCCAAATTGACATCAATATCTATATTATTTTCCATAGCTCTTAATTGTTCTAGTTTTTCTGATATTTCATTTTTTGTTTGTTTTAAATTTATAAACTTTTTTAAAATTGAAGCTTTATACATGTATATGCCAATATGATGATAGGTATTTTTATATTTTTTTTCTAAAATTTTTCTTGAAAAAGCTTTTGCTTTAGATGAATTTTTATATGATAATTCTTGCTCTGTAGTCACCTTAACTATGTTATTTTCAGTATACATTTTATTTTCAGATATTTTGCAAGCTAATGTTGATATTTCTGACTTTTTTTGTAAAGTTTTATTATAAAGTTCTACAATATCTAAAACATCTATTATTGGTTCATCACCCTGAAGATTAATAATATAATCAATATTTTTTAAATTTAATTTTTGATAAGCTTCAAAAATTCTATCAGTTCCAGAATGATGATTTCTCTCGGTTAAAACACAATTACCCCCATTCTTTTTTACATCATTAAATATTTCTCTATCTCCAGTAGCCACATATACATCTCCTACTTTGGATTGTTTTGCTTTTTGATAAACATGATTAATTATTGATAAATTGTTAATTTTAAGTAAAGGTTTATTTGGAAGTCTAGATGCAGCCAACCTTGAAGGTATTAAAATTATAGTATTATTCATAAATTCAATCTTTATGCGTCTTTCAGACGCAATAATTAAAATTAAATTTAGTATTTTTTTTGTTTAACATGTTATACGACCATAATAGGTAAAAATCATGGATTCATTTGAAATAAATAAAATAATAGCAGCTATATTAGTTATTTTTGTAGTTGTATTTGGTATAAGTAAAATTTCAAATTTAATCTATCATGTCGAAAAACCTACGAAATCTGCATATAAAGTAGAGACTGTAAGTACTAGCACAACTACAAAATCAAGCAATTTAATGGCGACTGATATTTCAGCATTGTTAGCAATGGGAAGTATTGACGATGGTCAAAAAGTTTTTAAAAAATGTAGTGCTTGTCACTCAGTTAAAAAAGGTGGAAAAAATAAAATTGGTCCCGCATTATATAATGTAATTGGAAGAGATATGGCTGGACTAAAAGATTATAAATATTCTAAAGCACTGATTGGTTTTGGAAAATCATGGACATTTGAAGAAATGAATAATTTTTTAATCAAACCACAATCATATATAAAAGGAACAAAAATGGCGTTTGCTGGTTTAAAAAAAGAAAAAGATAGAGCTTCTGTAATTTTGTATATGAATAAAAATTCTGATAATCCTCTACCTCTACCGTAATTTTCCAAAACAATATAATAAAATGCTTTTTTGGACATGTACTCTGTTAAGTGCTTGTTGCCAAACATGTGATTGTTTTCCTAAAAAAACTTCATCGGACACTTCATTTCCTCTCGGAAGACAATGTAAAAAAATAGCATTTTTTTTTGCATACTTTAAAAGATTTTTATTAATATAAAATTTTTTAAAATCTTTTATCTTTTTTTTAACATTTACATTATCATTTAAGGAAATAACTTTATCAGAGAAAATTACATCAGCATTTTTTACAGCTTTTTTTGGATCATTAAAAATATATATTTTTTTCTTACTTTTTGTTACCCAATCTAATACAAACTTTTTTGGTGTATAATTTTTTGGACAACCAATGTTTAATTTAAATGAAAACTTAACTGAAGCTGCTATAAGGCTATTTAGCACATTATTAGAATCTCCTATCCAACAAATATTCAACTTTGATATTGGTTTTTTTTTAATTTCCTCTGCAGTAAAAACATCTGATAATACTTGTGTTGGATGAGATGATGGACTCAATCCATTAATTACAGGTATCTTTAAATATTTGCTAAATTCATTAATTTTTTTATCACTATCTGTTCTAAGCATGAATCCATCACCATAAGTTGATAAAATCTTTGCAGTATCTTGAAGACTTTCTCCACCTTTTCCTAAATGTATTTCGTTAGATTTAAGTGTTAAAGTTCCACCACCCAACTGTTTTATCGCAAGATAAAAACTTAATCTTGTTCTAGAGCTTGCTTTTTCAAACATTTGAATTAGCAACTTACCTTTTAATGGATAATCTTTATCTATATCTAAAGTACTTAAATTTTTTCTATTATTTTTTCTTTTTTTTGCATCTATTAGAATTTTTCTAAGATCTGATGAAGGTAAATCTTTTAAGTTTATAAAATTTTTCATACTTTATTTTTCTGACATACTTTATTAATTATTTTTAAAGCTAAATCTATTTCACTTTTTTTAACATTTAATGGTGGCAAAATTCTAACTACATTTTCTGCGGCTCTAATGGTTAATAACTTATTATCCATTAAATCTTGTATAAATTTTGTCTGCTCATCAAATAATTGGATTCCAATTAATAAACCTTTTCCTCTAATTTCTTTTATTAATTTAGGATATTTTTTTTTTATTTGATTTAGTTCATCAATAAAATATTTTGATATTTTTCTAACATTGCTTAAGAAATTTTTTTTAAAAATTTGATCCAAAACTGCACTTCCAATTTTCATTGCTAAAGGATTGCCACCAAATGTAGAACCATGAGTCCCTGGTATCATTCCTTTTGATACTTTTTTTGTCATTAAAACCGCTCCTATTGGAAAACCTCCCCCGATACCTTTGGCTATAGGAACAATATCTGGCTTTATATTTGCATATTCATATGCAAAGAATTTTCCAGATCTACCTATTCCACACTGAACTTCGTCTAAAATTAAAAGTATTTTTTTCTTGTTGCAAATTTTTCTTAGCTCTTTTAAGCACCATGTTGGAATAACTTTTATTCCACCTTCTCCCATTATTGTTTCGATCATTATAGCTGCAGTTTTACTATTTATAATTTTTTTAAGTTTTTTATGATCACCAAATTCAAAATGATCAAAACCACTTACCTTAGGCCCAAAACCCTCTGTCATTTTTTTTGATCCACTTGCATTAATTGCAGCAATAGTTCTTCCATGAAAAGAATTTTTAATACAAATAATTCTGTTTTTTTTTGGTTTTCCTATTGAATAAAAATATCTTCTTGCAACTTTTATTGCAGCCTCTGTTGCTTCTGCTCCACTATTTTGAAAAATTACAGAATCTGCAAAAGTTTTATTTGTTAATTTTTTTGCAAGTTTTTCTCCTTCTGGAATTATAAAAGCGTTAGACACATGCCAAAGTTTTCTAGATTGATTATTTATAGCATTAATTAAGTTAGAATTAGCATGACCTAAAGAATTTACAGCAATACCCTGGACAAAATCTAAGTATTTTTTTCCATCTGTAGAGAATAAAAAAGATCCTTTGCCTTTTTTAAAAGATAATTTTCTTCTTTTATAATTATTTGCTAAAGAACTCATATTATTTTACGACTTAATTTTATAACCTTTATTAAATAAATGATAAGATAAAAAATAAGAGATCAGAGAAACAATTGTTAAAAGTAAAATTCCAAATTTAAGAGAGCCGTCTAATTGACCTATAAAAGAATATCTGAAACCATCAATCATATGAAAAAAAGGATTGTAAAGGCTAAGAATTTTTAGTAACTCAGGCAATCTATCAATACTGTAGAATGTACCACTTAGAAAGCTTAATGGTATAATGATAAAATTTGTTACAGTACTCATTTGGTCAAATTTATCAGCGTAGAGTCCAACAATAATTCCAGTTGAGCCCATAAAAATCCCTCCTAGAAATAAGTAAACAAACCACAAAAAATAATTTTGTATAGTTAAGTCTATAAAAATTATAAAAATCAAAGTTGAAATAAAAGCAATTAATAAACCCCTTGCTGCACCAGCTAAGGTTATTGCGGTAATAACTTCTGCTGCCGATAAAGGGCTATGAATAATATCAGTTATTGTTCCCATCATCTTACCCATCACAATTGATGAGCTAGTATGAGCAAAACTCTGTTGAATTACTTGCATCATAATTAAACCACTTGCCAAAAACTGAATATAGGGTACTCCTAAAACATTGGATCTGTCCTCACCAATAGCGAGTGATATTACTGTTAAAAATAAAACACTTGTAAGTATTGGTCCTGCCAATGTTTGTCCTGAGACTGTTAAAAATCTTAATATTTCTTTTTTTAAAAGAGAATAAGTCCCTACCCAATTAATTAAGCCAAACCTTCTCACTCCTACCTGATATTTTTTTTCTAATTCAACCATAAGTATTTAGTCATAAACTTTTTTTTTTATAATTGTTAAAAAACAATAAAAAAAGCTTGTTATTATCTATTATTTATGTTTTCAAGATAATGTTATATAAAAGTAAGTATACACTAAATATAGTACTATGAGCTGGACAGATGAAAAAGTAAATAAATTAAAGGAACTCTGGGGAAAGGGTCAAACCGCAAGCCAAATTGCAGAAATTATTGGTGGGGTTAGTAGAAATGCGGTAATCGGAAAAGCTCACAGACTGAATTTGTCTGCTAAAATTAAAACCAGATCTGCTGTCTCACAAAATATGGGGACATATAAATCTAATGATAATCAAATTAAAAGAAGAGGAAGAAAAAGCAGATTCAAATCACTTTTATTGGATAAAAACTTTGAAGCAGCAAAAAATTTACAATTAGAAGAATTAACTGAAGAAACATGTAAATATATGGAAGGTCATCCAGATGAAAAGGGATCTTCTTTTTGTGGAAGAAAAAGTGTTGAAAAATTTTCTTATTGCCCACTTCATTTAATGATTGTTTTTCAACCTAAAGGCAAAAAAGAAGATATTGTTGATAAAGATGACGAAGTTCCACAATTTATTGAGAAAAAAATTAAATCTGCATAAATTATTTTAATAATTTTTCCTTAGCTTTTTTAAACTCTTCATTATTTAAAATACCGTCAGTATGAAGTTTATTTAATTTTTGAAATTGGCTTGCTAAATTATCAGAATCATCATTTTTATATTCATACAAAATTTCCTCTTCTTTATTTTTTTCTTTAGCTTCGATGCCTCTGGTTATAGCCTTAACCGCAATCACCAAAACAAAAGTTAAAATTGCAAATATAATAAAATAAATAAAATAAATAAGCATTAGCTATCAGTATGTATATTTTTTTTTGAAAATTGACCACCTTTTGTCCAGTTAAAACTATAAAGTTTTATTTCTTCTTCAAATTTTTTTGTTGCAATCATTCCATAATCAAAATTAGTTTTATATTTTCCTGACGCAATATTATCATATTTTAATAATTTAAGTTGATCAACAGTCAATAATGGATTTGGCATTATTTGAAAAAATTTTGCACTTAATTTAGCAATAAACAATGGCAAAGGAATTAATAAACTATTTTTATTAATAGAAATTAATATCTTTAATATAATATCTTTAAAAGATAAAACCTCTGGCCCAATACACTCTATTGTTTGTCCAATTATTTTTTTTTCAACAACCTCAAAAATAATTTTTGATAGTTCGCTTACATGTATAGGTGTAAATTTAGTTTCTCCTTTATAATACAAAGGCATAATTGGTGAAATATTTAATATTCCCATTAAACTAGTAGTAAAATTATCACTCACAGAATAAACTACAGAAGGTTTTAGTATTATAGAGTTAGAAAAATTTCTTCTTACATTATTTTCTCCATCTAATTTACTCTTTGCATATTTGCTATCAGTTGCCTCTTCAATCCCTAGAGCAGAAACATGTATAAATTGTTTTAATTTTTGTTTTTTTGCAATCTTAGATAACAAAGATGGGAAGTCTGAATGAATAATATTGAAATGGTTTTTTCTCTTTTCATGCATAATTCCAATTAAATTTATACAGATTGAACATCTTTTCATTAAAGAAGATATATTTTCTTCACTAAATGAAGTAAGTTGCTCCATTTCTAGATATCCATAATTTGATTGTGTTTTTATTTGATATCCCTTTCTATGGATGTTTCTTGTAACGGCAATTACTCTATAGTTATTTTTTGTAAATTTTCTGACTAGACTTTTGCCAATTTGGCCCGAAGAACCAAATAATAAAATTGAATCCTGATTTTTCATATATATATATCTAATAAATGAATTTAGATATTAAATTACATAAAGTAGATTTACCAGACCAAATAAAGTTCAGTGACAAAATTGCTATTGACTGTGAATTCATGGGATTAAATGTTGAAAGAGACAGATTATGTTTAGTTCAAATTTCGTCTGGAAATAATGATGCACATATAATTCAGTTGGATAAAGAAAAATATAATGCTCCAAATTTAAAAAAAATATTATTAGACAAAAATATTAACAAAATTTTCCATTTTGCTAGAGCTGATCTTTTATTTATAAAAAAATATTTAAATGTTGATGTTGAAAATGTTAATTGTACAAAAATTATGAGCAAAATAGCAAGAAGCTATTCTGACAAACATGGGCTAAAAGATCTTATTAAAGAATTTATTGGCATAGATGTAAGCAAACAATTACAAACTTCAGATTTCGGTGGTGAATTAACTGAAAAGCAACTTAAGTATTGCGCGCAGGATGTTGTATTTCTTCATAGAATTTATCAAAGTTTAAATAATATACTTTTAAGAGAAAATAGGATTGAGTTATATAATGATACAATAAAATTTATTAAAACTAGAGTTGATTTAGACTTTGCCTCGTTTAAGGAGGATATCTGGTCCCACTAAAATGAGCAAAAGAAAATTTAAATTAATTGCTAAAGAAGTTATACAACATGAAATTATTGCATTAAAAAAACTCAAGCATAGTATTGGCACATCTTTTGAACAAGTTGTAAGAACTATTATAAATTGTAAAAATGGAAAAATAATTATATCTGGGGTTGGAAAAAGCGGAATAGTTGGCAAAAAATGGGCAGCAACTCTTTCTTCGACTGGAACTCCTTCTTTTTTCCTTGATGCTTCAAATGCTAGCCACGGAGATATGGGTCAAATTACATCAAATGATGTAGTTATTTTAATCAGCTTAAGTGGACAAAGTAATGAATTAAAAAATATAGTTCAATACACATCAAGAAATAAAAATATTAAATTGATAGGAATAACTTCTAAAAAAGACTCTCTTCTTTATAAAAATGCTGATGTAAAATTTATAATTCCTTCAGTTAAGGAAGCAGGTCCAGGAAATATTGTTCCAACCTCTTCTACAACTATACAAATGGCACTTGGGGATGCTATAGCGATTTCTTGTATGCAATTTAGAAATTTTGATAAATTAGATTTTAAAAAATTTCATCCAAGTGGTTCCCTTTCTGTAAAACTTAAAACTGTTAATGACTTAATGTTAACTGGAAAAAAAATACCATTTGTTTCAGAAAATACTTTAATGAAAATTGCACTAAAAATTTTATCTAATAAGAAGCTTGGAGTTTTAATAATAAAAAACAAAAAAAATATCACTTCTGGTATTTTGACTGATGGAGATTTAAAAAGATTTCCTCAAAAATTGGGCAACCTTCATAATTTAAAAATAAAAAAAGTTATGAAAAAAAACCCTATAAGTGTTGATAAAGACATGCTAGCTGCTCAGGCTCTTTCTATTATGAATGGAAAAAAAATTACAAGCTTGTGTGTTCATGCTGGAAATAGAAAAAATAAAACTATTGGAATAGTTCATATTCACAATATTTTAAAGGCAAATATCAGTTGAATGTCTTTTAGATCAATAGTTCAAACAATTATTTTAATTGTCATTATTATTATTATTGGTGGAGTATATTATAAATATTTTTCTCCTAATAAATCTATTATTGAAGAAAATTCTAATATTAATGATAGTGAAAAATTATTTGAAGAATTAGAAAAAAAGATTACTGAATTAGAGAAAAAAAATGAAGAATTAAAGCAGAAAGTAAAATTGATGAATTAGAAAAAAACAAAATTGTTGAAATAGAAGATAACGAAAAAAAATTAAAAATTCAAAAAGAAAAAGAACTTCAAGTTGAAAAAAAATTAAAAAATAAAAAAAAGCTGGATGAGGCAGAAAAAAAAATAATAGAGGCTGAAAAAAAGTTAGAATTAGAAAAAAAAATCAATAATGAAAAGTTAGAATTAGAAAAGAAAAAAAAAACTAAAATAGAAAAAAAGAAGAAAATTAAAAATATTGTTAAAGATGTTGAATATATATCTACAGACAAAAAAGGTAATAGATTTAGACTTTTGGCTAATTCAGCTAAGTCTAACGCTAATAATAATGATTTATTAGATCTTAATAATGTAAGAGGTATGATAACATCTGATGTGAGGGACCCAATTTATATAGTTTCTGATTTTGCAATATACAATTCAACAAATTTAAATTCTTATTTTTACCAAAATGTAATAATTAATTACCAGGATAAAGAAATTACTTCTGAAAATTTTGATATTGATATGGAAACTAATATAGCAATAGCATATAACGATGTTATAATTACAGATCCAAAATCAATTATGAAAGCAGGTGAAGTTACATTTGATTTAAAAACAAAAGATATAAATATCAATCCAATAAGCAAAAAAAATAAAGTTAAAATAATTACAAATTAATGGCATTAATAAAAAAATTTAGAATAAAAAGTTTCAAAGAGAATGAACCTTTGCTTGAGTTAGAAAAAATTTCAATGTTTTATAATAAAAGACAAATTCTAAATAACTTAAATTTAAAGATAAGTAGGCAAGAAATTTTAGGTATGCTAGGACCAAATGGTGTAGGAAAGTCAACAATTTTTCATATAATAACTGGCTTGAAAGACCCAACATATGGAAAAGTACTTATAAACGGTTTTGATTGTACAGATATACCTATTTATGAAAGGGCTACAAAATTTAAACTTGGATATGTTCCTCAATATGGAGGCTTTATACAAGACCTAACATTATCTGAAAATTTAAGACTTGTTGGAGAAATTCATATTAAAGAAAAAGATCTTAGACAAGCAAAAATTGAAAAAATTGTTTCTCAATTTGAATTTGATCCAATTTTAAAAATAAAAGCCAAACATCTTTCTGGTGGACAAAAGAAAAAGTTAGTTATTTCTATGGCATTAATTAACGATCCAAATATTTTGCTACTTGACGAACCATTTGCAGCACTTGATATTTTGACGATTAAGATGTTGCAAGAAATTATAGTAAACTTACAATCATTGGAAAAAATCACTGTAGTTGTTTGCGATCATCAGGCACGTGACTTGTTAAGTTGCGTAGATAGAGCAATTGTCTTATCTAACGGAAAAATTATTGCATCTGGAAGTCCTAATGAAATTATAAATGATACTAGTGCCAGATCTGCATATTTTGGAGAAGAGTTTAAAATAAACTAATTCTTCAATGCAAAATCATATTATAATAAATAGCAAAATTTCTAAATTTAAAAAAAAAATTGAAGTAACTTCAGATAAAAGTTTGTCAATAAGAACAATTCTTATGGCTTCACAAGCTGTAGGAAAATCTAAAATTTCCAATTTATTAGAGTCCGAAGATGTCAAAAATACCCTTAAAACAATAAAAAAACTAGGAATAGTTTACAAAAAACAAAAAAAATTTTATGAAATTTATGGTTTTGGTTTGAATGGTTTTGATATTGAAAAAAAAATAGTAATTGATGCGGGCAACTCAGGAACATTAGCGAGAATTATTCTGGGCTTGTTAGTTAAATCAAATTTCAAAGTTAAAATAGTTGGTGATAAAAGTTTATCTAAAAGAGATTTTTTAAGAGTAATAAATCCATTAAAGCTTTTCGGGGTTAATATTAAAAGTAAAAATGGTTGTTTGCCCTTAGAAATAAGTGGAACAAATTTTTTAAGGCCAATTAACTTTACTGAAAGCAAAAGTTCTGCACAAATAAAAACTTGTTTAATTTTTTGTGCATTAAATACACCTGGAACAACTATGATTAAAGCAAAAAAATCAAGGAATCATACTGAGCTATTACTAAAATATTTAAATTACCCAATAAAAATTAAAAGTAAAAAAAATTATGATTACATACAAATTAAAGGTTTAAATCAATTTAATGCTTTTAACTACAAAGTACCAGGTGATATTAGTTCAGCAGCTTTTTTTATAGTTTTAACTCTTCTCTCAAAAAACTCTGAAATATTAATAAAAAAAGTAAATGTTAATAAAACAAGAATAGGAATTATAAAAATTCTAAATTTAATGAATGCCAAAATAAAACTTATAAATAAAAAAACTTATAAAGGTGAAGAAACTGCTGATATTTTTGTTAAAAGTTCAAATAATTTTAAATCAATTAATTGTCCTACAAGTTTAAATAGCTCTGCAATAGATGAACTTTTAATCATTATTTGTCTAATTGCTTCTAGGGCTAAAGGAATTTCAAAATTTAGTAAGCTTGGCGAGCTTAACAAAAAAGAGTCAAAAAGACTTGATATTGCAATAAATTTTTTAAAAATGATAGGAATTAAAATTAAAAGGAAAAAAGATGATATAAAAATTTATGGAAATCCAAATCTTAATTTAAAAGGAAATTATGAAATGAAAAACTTCTTAAAAGACCATAGAGTTTTTATGATGTCCTGTATAGCTGCTTTAACTTTAGGTGGAAATTGGAAAATAAATGACAAAGATTCTATCAATACATCTTTTCCAAAATTTTTAAATATATTAAAATATTTGGGTGCAAAAATAAATTGAAAAAAAGAAAAAATATAATAACTGTAGCCATAGACTCTCCAGCAGCAGCTGGAGCTGGCACTCAAGCAAAACTCATATCAAAACACTACAATCTTTTTTATTTAGATACAGGAAAAATTTATAGATATATTGGATTGTTAAGATTAAAAAAAAAAAAATTAACTTACTCATTTATTAAAAAAAAGATAAACAATATTAATTTAAATAAATTAAAAAATAAAAATTTATTATCTGATAAAGTTGCAATTTCTGCGTCAGTTATTTCAAAAGATAAAAAAGTTAGAAGTATTGTCAGAAATTTTCAGCAAAAATGTGCTTATTGTCCTCCGAAAAAATATCGAGGATCAGTTCTTGATGGAAGAGACATAATAACTGTACAAGTGAAGGATGCGATGTTTAAATTCTTTATAACTGCTAATCTTGAAATTCGAGCAAAAAGAAGATTCAATGAATACAGAAGTTTAAACAAAAAAATATCGTATAAAGAGGTACTAAAAGCCTTGAGAAATAGAGATAAATCTGATCGAGAAAGAAAATATGGACCTCTTAAAAAAACAAGAGATTCAACCTTGATTAATACTACTAAATTAAGTAAGAAAGCGTGCTTTACGAAAATAAAAGCAATTATGGATAGGAAATTAAATAATTAATGGAAATTTACAAAGATTTATCATCACCAGCAAATCAGCAATTCGAAAAACTATTAGACTCACAATTATCTAAAAATAAAATTGAAGAAGGAAAAATCATTGAAGGAAAAATAACTAAGATTACTAATAAGTATATTTTTCTATTTATTCCAGGACTAAAAAGTGAGCCTGTAATAGATGTAAATGAAATGAAATTAATTGGGATGCAAGACAAAATATCTGAGGGTGGAACTATATCTGTTTTATTAGAAAAAATAGAAGATAAAAATGGTGATGTTGTTGTATCTGCAGTTAAGGCACAAAAAATTAAAGGATGGAATCAGCTCGTAAAGTGTTATGAAAATAACGAACTAATAAACGGTAAAATTACACAAAAAACAAAAGGTGGTGTAATAGTTGAACATGTTGAGACTGGATCGTTGATGTTTTGTCCGGGATCACAAATATCAGACAAACCAATGAAAAGTATTGATCAATTAATAGGTGTTGAACAAAAATTTGCATTAATCAAACTCGATATGGTTCGAGGAAATAGCGTTGTTTCTAGAAGACAAGTAGTTTCATCAAATAAAAAGGAAGATAAAGTTAAAATTATTGAAAAGTTTAAAGTTGGAGACATCATTAAAGATGCTGTGGTTAAAGGATATTCTTCTTTTGGATGTTTTTTTGAAGTAAATAATGAAATTGATGTTTTAGTTCACCTTCAAGAAATATCTTATTCAAGAGTTAACCATCCAGATGATATTTTCAATATTGGAGAGAAACATGATTTAAAAGTGATTTCTATAGATATGGAAAAACTACAAATTGGTTGTTCAATTAAACAACTTTCGCCAGATCCTTTTGAGCATATTTCAAACTATGAAATTGGTAAACCTTATAAAGTTAAAGTTGTCAAAATAACAGACTATGGTTGTTTTTGTGAGCTTGAACCAGGTTTAAGCACCTTACTACATAGTAGTGAAATGAGTTGGACAAAAAAAAATATATCCCCAAAAAAATTATTTAAAGTAGGAGATCAAATCGAATGTGTAATTACAGAAATAAATAAAGAAAAAAGAAGAGTTGCAATATCGCATCGGTTAACAATTGAAAATCCTTATAAAACTCTTGAAGATAAATATCCAATTGGCTCAGATATAGATGGAATAGTCAATAATTCAAATGAATATGCTCTATATGTTCAATTAGGAGAGTTTGATATTGATGGCTTTTTACATTCTAATGACCTTTCCTATTCAGGCAATCCAGAAGAAGAGCTAAAAAAATATAAAAAAGGAGATAAACTAAAAGTTAAAATTTTGGAAATAAAAAATTCAGAACAAAAGGTTAGAGTAGGCTTAAAACAATTACAAAAAGATCCATTTGATTGGTTTAAGGATAAAAAAATTCATGACACGATAACAGTAAAAGTAACTTCTTCTGATAATAAAGGTTTAATGGTTAAACCAGAAGGTTGTGATCTAGAATTTTTAATTAAAAAATCTCAAATTGCTATGAGCGCTGCTGATGCAAGACCAGGACGTTTTGTTGGAGGTGAAAGAATTGATGCTGCAATTGCTGATTTAAATTTAGATAAAAGAAAAGTTTCACTAAGCATTAAATTGCTTGAAGAACTTCAAAATAAAGAAGCAGTGTCTAAATTTTCAAGCCCATTGAGTGGTAAGAATTTACCTTTCTCATCGCTTTCAGAAAAATTAGATGATATAAAAAAAAAAAAAGAATCTGAATAAAAAATAAATTGTCAGTAGTAAAATCAGACTTAATAAAAGAACTTTCAAATAACTATCCAAATTTTTTAAGAAAAGATTTAACAAAACTTATAGATATTGTCCTTAATGAAATGCAAGATGCTTTGAAAAGAAATGAAAGAGTCGAGCTTAGACATGTATTTTCTATAGAACCAAGAGTTCAAAAGGCACGAATATCTAGAAACCCAAGGACAAATGAAAAATTAAGCACTCCAGAAAAAAAAACAATACTATTAAAAATTTCAAAAGAGTGGTTAAAGAAAATAAATGAAAAAGAATAAAATATTTATTGCCTGCGATAGTAAAAGCATTCATAGAATTAAAAAAATTATTAAAAAAACAAAAAATCCAAAATTAAAAATTGGCTATAAGTTTGGATTAGAGTTTCTAAATTCTAAAAATGGAAGAAATTTTATCTCAAAATTAAAAAATAAAGTTACTTTTGGAGATTATAAATTATCAGATATACCCAATACTTGTGCATCTGCAATCAAAGCAGTAAGTGATCTTAAATTTAATTATCTTACAATACACATAAGTGCGGGACTAGAAGCATTAAAAGCTTCAAAGAAAGTTTCTGGCAAAACAAAAATAACTGGAGTAACAGTACTTACTTCTCTAGATAATAAATCTTTAAAGGAAATTGGGTTTAATAAAGAAGTTAAAAAACTAGTTCTTCATCAGGCTAAATTGGCTCACAAAGCAAAGTTAGATGCGATAGTTTGTAGTGCGCAAGAAGTAAAGATTGTAAAAAAAGTATTTAAAAAAGAAATAATTACACCTGGCATTAGATTTGACTCTAAAGCTAACGATCAAAAAAGAGTTTTAACTCCTAAGCAAGCTTATAAAAATGGGTCTGACTGGCTTGTAATAGGGCGACCTATAACTAAAGGTAACATCAAAAAAAATATCAAAACTTTAATTGATCATTTAAATCAATGATCAAAGGTTTAAAAATTTGTGGGGTCTCAGACCCTAAAACTTTAAACTATATTTTAAATCATCCTTATCCACCAAAATTTATTGGCTTCATTACAAATTATGAAAGAAGTGGAAGATTTGTTCCATATGAAAAATTAAAACATTTAATTAACGTTGATAAAAAACAAGTCAATTTCACTTCAGTGCTTGTAAAACCAACTAATGAAATTTTAGCAAAAATTAAAGATTTAAATTTTGATTATTATCAACTTTATGATGTTGATCCAAATAGAACTATGGAAATAAAATACAAATATAAAATTAAAATAATTTCAGCACTCACAATTTCAAGTAAAGAGGATGTAAATAAATATAAGGATTATTCAGAAATTTCAGACATAGTTCTATTTGATTCGAAAGGTTACCATAAATCTGAAAGTTTTGATCATAGTCTACTAGATGGAGTACCTAAAGAATTGAATAAAATGATTGCAGGAAATATACAAATAGATGATATTCCTAGCTTTAAAAATAAAGGTTTCATGATTGATCTTAGTGGTTCAATAGAAGATGAAAATGGAAACAAAGATATAAATAAAATTGATAACCTTTTAAATACAGTACATAATACAAATACTTAGATATGACCAAGAACTCGCTTAAAACAGGACCAGATGAATTAGGTTACTATGGAGAAGGAGAAAGCGCCATGGGAGGTATGGCTGTAGGCGAAACCTTAATGCCTGCTTTGCACGAGTTGAATAATGGTTTTGAAGATGCAATTAAAAATAAAGATTTTTTGGATGAGTTTGCTTATTATTGTAAGCATTATATAGGTAGACCTTCGCCTTTATATTATGCAGAAAATCTTACAAAAAAATTAGGTGGAGCTAAAATTTTATTTAAACAAGAACATTTAAATCATACAGGTTCTCATAAAATCACGAACTCCTTATTTCAAATATTGCTTGCGAAAAGAATGGGTAAATCTCACTTAATTTGTGAGTCCGGAGCTGGACAACATTATAGTGCTACAGCGGCTGTAGCAGCTAAGTTCTCGATGCCTTTAATTGGTGTAATGGGAGATATAGATGTAGCTAGAGTTAACCAAAATATTATAAAGGCAAAACATTATGGGGCAAAACTTAAAACAGTTCCAGGTACATTAAAAGAAGCTATTACAGATGCGATAAAAACTTGGACAACAAATCCAGAGTATGCATATATTTGTGGGTCTGTAGTTTCATCTTCGCCATTCCCTAAGATAGTTGCATTTGCTCAAAGTATAATTGGAAGAGAAATAAGAGAACAAGCCATGTCTCAAGAAGGAAAAATACCAGATATGATTGTAGGATGTGTTGGTGGAGGCTCAAATTTTGCAGGAGCAATTTATGAATTTTTAGATGAACCAAATGTCAAAAAAATTGGTGTTGAGGCTCATGAAACTGCAGCTTTGACTAATGGCACCCCTGGAATTATGCAAGGAATGAAAACCTATATGTTGCAAACCGATGATGGAGCTAAATCATTAGGAGGTATGAGTTTAGGAGCTGGAATAACATACTTTTCTGTAGGGCCTCTTCATAGTTATTTAAAAGATCAAGGTGCTGTTCAATACTCATCTGCTACTGATAAAGAAATGCTTGAGGCATATAAAATAATCGCCCAAACTGAAGGTATATGTAGCGCACTTGAACCAATGGCAGCTGCAGCTGAAATAATTTTTCGTCAAGCAAAAGATAAACCTGAAGATTATATAATTTGCTTGTCCCTTTGCGGCCGTGGAGAAAAAGATTTAGACACAATCCAAGAACACATAGGTAAAGACTTTGAGTGAAAGACTTAAAAAAATATTCGAGTCATCAAATCCGAAAACAAAATTAGTTTCATATTTTGTAGGATGTTATCCTGACTATAAAACCTGTCTTGAATTAATTAAGCAAGCTATAGACAATGGTGTTTCTATAATAGAATGTGGTTACCCAACAAGCGAGGCGTCAGCAGAAGGGCCGGTAATAAAAACAGCTCACGATAAAGTTTTAGAAAATGGAGATACTATAAAAGATATTGTTAAATTAGTTAGAGAAATTAGGGATTATAGCAATGAAGTTGGAATTGTGATGATGGGTTATATTTCTAATTTATACAAATATCCAATTACAGAATTTGTAAAAGATGTAGATAACGCAGGTATAGATGCTTGTTTAGTTGTTGATGCGCCTCATGAGTTAAAAGAAGAAAATATTTTAAGAAAAGAATTAAATAAAAAAGGTTTATCTTTAATCAAACTTGTTGCACCTACAACTGATGATAATAGACTTCAAGATATAATTAAAATATCAAGTGGATTTTTGTATCAAGTGAATGTAGCCGGAGTGACGGGCGTAAAATCAGCCAATGAAACTGATGTTGAAAGTTTTGTTAAAAGAATTCAAGGTCTAACTAAAATTCCAATATGTTCGGGATTTGGGATAAAATCACCTGAAGATGCTTTAAAAATAGCAAAAACTGGTTGCCAAGGAGTTATTGTTGGAAGCGCTTTTGTGAAGTATATACAAGAAAATATAACGGACAAAGATTTGCCATTAAATTTAGGCAAATACATTAAAAGTTTTACAAAGGAATTAAATTGAACTGGCTTACGAAAATTAAAATATTTGGCGATAAAATCAAAAGGAATATAAAGAAAAAATTTCCTAGTAAAGAAGAGCAAGCAAAATCTGATTGGATATCATGCTGTAAAGGACCTAGGTTAAAGTCAACTATATTTAATGAAGAACAATTAAATACTTGTCCAAGCTGTAATAAACATTATCCATTTACACCTAAAGAGAGATTTGATCACTTTTTCGGTAAAAATAATTATCAAATAATTAACACACCAATGCCAGTTGATGACCCTCTTAATTTCCCTGGTTATAAAGAAAAACTTGCTAAAGGAAGAAAATTAACAGGACATCATTGTGCTGTAATGGTTGCTCAAGGAGTTAGGGATGGAATAAGAATTACATCATTTGCAATAGATAGTAGATTTAATGGAGGTTCAATAAATTCTGCGGCAGGAGAAGCGATTGTTACCTGCTTTCAGAGAGCAATTGACGATTCCACGCCAATTGTCGGATGGAGTGAAGGCGGTGGTCAAGCGATGCAAGAGTCAAATATAGCTCTAAATTTTATGGTTAAGACTGTTTTGGCTGCAAATACTTTTAAGAATTCAACAGGACTACCATACATAAATATATATACTAATAAGGTATACGGTGGAATCACTGCAAGTTTCGCTGGTCCTTCGATAGCTGACATTTGTTTTGCAGAACCTTCTATGGTTGGTTTTGCTGGTCAACACATCGTTAAAAATCAAACCAGAGAAAACTTACCAGAAGGATTTCAAACTAGTCAAGTTTTGCTAGAAAAAGGTATGTGCGATGGAGTTTATCATAGAAAAGAAATAAATGAAAAAATAATTGGAATACTAAAATTATTGCTAAAGAAGAATTCTGAGTTAAATTCAGAAAATTTAAATGAAACTTCAGAACTTAATAACGAAACTAGAGAAGCATCATAAAAAGAAATTAGACCTTTCCTTAGGTCGAACTTTTAATCTTTTAAAAAAACTTGGAAATCCTCAAGATAAACTTAATAATGTAGTGTCTGTAGTTGGGACGAATGCTAAGGCAAGTATGTCTTACAGTCTTAAATCTATACTTAATCAAGCTGGATTAAAGTGCAATATGTATACCTCGCCTCACCTTCAATCCTATACGGAACGCTTCGTATTTAATGATAATGAAATTAATGAAGAAAACCTATTTGAATTATTGGTAGATATAGAAAAAGTTTTAGGTGACGATAACGCATCTGTGTTTGAAATACTTACATGTGCTTTTTTAAAATACGCTGAAAACTACAAAGATAATATTCATATAATCGAAGCAGGCTTATTTCATCAATTCGATAGCACCAATGTTTTCAAAAAAAATTTAATGACTTTATTGGGTGTAATACATAACGATCATTTTCAATGGTTAAATAATAAAAGTATAGATGGGGTTATACATGAAAAAACTACTAAGCTTTTGAATTCAAATATATTTATTAACAAGCAAGTGACTGATGGGATAAGGCAAAAAATCGAAGTATCTTTAGATCAAAATATTTCAAATAAATATTATTTTGGAAAAAATTTTAATATTTTAAAATCAGAGAATGGCTTTATTCAATATCAAGATGAACTTGGTGAGCTAATATTGCCAGAACCAAATATTTTAGGAGAACATCAGCTTTATAACATCAGTACCTCAATTGCAGCATCTAGAAAAATATTTAATGTAAAAGACCAAGATATTAAATTAGGAATTCAGAACATTGCACTTAAAGGAAGGTTGCAAGAAATTAAATCAGGGAAGCTAAAAAATATTGCAGGTAATAACAGATTAGTGATTGATGGGGGTCATAATATCTCTTCTAGCTATGTTATTGCCAATTGGATTAAAGACCAAAATCAAAAAGTTAATCTTATTGTAGCTATGATGAGAGATAAGGAACATCAAGAATTTATGAAGTCATTTGAAGGTTTGGTTAATTCAGTTACTCTAGTTGATATTCTCAACCAAGAAGGAGCAATTTCAAAAGAGGAACTAAAAGAAAAAATAAGTAATTTAAAATTTACTTTTAATCTTTCTAATAATATTCAGGATGCCATTCGATCAAATGCAAAAAATGAAAATACATTAACTCTTATAGTTGGATCCCTATATCTAATTGGAGAGGTTTTAAACTTAAATTAAATATTTTCTTTTATCCAAGAAACAATATCAGATTTAGGCGTCGCACCAACTTTAGTAGATTTTAATTCTCCATCCCGAAAAAGAATCAGCGTTGGAATCCCACGCACTCCGAGAGAAGTGGGCTTATTGGGTTCCTCGTCCAAATTATGCTTTGCAATTTTTATATCTTTCATTTCATCTGAGATTTCCTCTAGAATTGGTCCAACCATTTTGCATGGTCCACACCACTCTGCCCAAAAATCAAATATAATAATTTTATTCTCTTTAACTAATGTATCAAAACTTTCATCTGTAGATTTAAGTGTCGCCATAAAACTTATTTATAAAACCTTAATTTAAAGTCAATATATAAAATTAGTTTATTTTTTTCTTTTTAATTATTTCTGTTGGTTTTTTGTATTTCTTTTGATTTTCTTCTTTTTCTCTTTGGATAAATCTATCCTCTAATGAACAAAAATCACCATCACCCCAAAAATCAGTATCTATCCAATTAAATCTACTCCAATTTTTCTTATAATTTTCATCTTCCTCAGAATTATAATCATAGTCATAATCATAATAATTTGGATTGTCATATTTTTCTTCTTTAAAAATCTTTCTAGTTTTTCTAAATTCATTAAAATCTATTGATTCATAATGCCACGATAAAGTTTGTATTTTTTTCAAATTAATAAGTTCATGAAAATTGATAGTTTTATATTTCATAAATGAACTATAGCTCCAAAACTTTAATGTTTTTAAATTTTTAAGTTTTGAAAATTTTTTAAAATTTATTATTTGTAATTGAATTTTTTTATTAAATTCAGATATATCCCAATTAAAAGATTTATCATTAACTGCAAAACCAAAACTTAATTCAAGATTTTCTAACTTTAAAAATCTATTACAGATATTATTTATAAAATCTTGTATACATAATTGATTATTTATATCTAAATTAATATTTAAATTTAATTCTATGATGTTATGGTTAATATAATTAATAAAATCTCCATTACCTTTATAATATGATGATAAAAAATCACCCCACATATCATCTTTACATGCAATATCTCCAATATTAATCGTAAGTTCTTTTAGTCTTTTTGAATTATTTAGAAATTTTAAAGCTTTGTCAGAAGTACCATTTTCTATAGATTTTTTTTCATCAGGATTCATTTCTTCTGTAATGTTATAAACTCTGTGTATTGTTAGTTTTTCTACATTAGGCAAAGCATTTATAGTTTGTAAATTTGATCCTTTAATTTGGAATATATAAATTTTTTTGAGTTTTGTTATTTGATGAATATCTTTAAAGTCAACTTCAATATTTGCCCATCTGTTAGTTCCAAATTTAGTAAGTCCTGCTGATTTTGAAATTTCATTAGAATAAGTATTATATAATCCTCTTAATTCTAAGTTTTCTAAACTTGGTAAATTACTAAAATTTTTTAATTTATTATTATGATCTGGATCAATCATTTTTCTATGATGATTATTATGAAAATCTAATCTTAAAAACTTTAGGTTTTTAATTTGAGGTAATTCAAAATCATTAAATGCAATACAGTCACTTAACCTTAAATATTGCAGATTTGTTGTTGGCAATAATTGATTTAAATCTTTCAAAATCACATATTTTCCAAGCCAAGGATTTACACCCTCAAACCAACAATGAGTTAAATTATTCAATTGATTTCTTTTTATTCCTAATTGTTCCAAATTATTAATATAATTTATATTATCCAATGGTTCCAAGAATTCTTTTTTTGTATTTTTATCAAATTTTAGTTCACCAGAATTAATAAAATCATCAGCAGCAGCTTCTACGGCCTGATATAATTTTTTCGAATTTTTTTCATTAAGTTCATTAATTTTTTGAATTTTATATTTTTTATCTGAGTCTACTTGATGCGTTAATGAATGAAAATTATTACCAAGATATACAAAAAATTTTTCAATTTTTTTATTTTTTAATAATTCTAATTCATTTTTCTTAACTAAAAGAATAAGTTTATTTTCATTTTTTTTAAAATTTTCGTCTTCGAAATCTATAATCCTTACTAATTCTTCATATACATCTTGAAACAAATATTTTTCTTTTGGATCATTATAATAATTATGATTTAAATATTGAAAATGTTTAATTAAACTTCCTGCTTCTGAGGAAAAAATTAAATCTATTTTTTTAAATCTTTTTGAAAAATTATAAAAAATATCGTCAACTACTATAATTTCGTTTACATCGTTAAAAATATTTTTTTCATAAAAATCTAATAATTTTTTGTTTTCTACATCTAAAAATTTTAAATTATCTTTAAAAAAATTAAATTTTTTTAAAAAATTTAATATATACAGGATATATAATCTAAATGGATGTTGGGTAGAATTTAATATTTCATTAATACAATCTAGTTTTATAAAAATTTTTAAATTTGGAAATTTTTTATTTAAATCATATATGATTTGATTTAAGGTTATTATATGATCCTGCTCAAGTTCATCGTAAATAATATTTGAAATATCAAATATTACAGTTTGTAGGTTTTTTAACTTTTCGAAGAGATTAATAAATAAATTTATCTTTTTTCTTTTTGTATCTTCACTGTGTATATAACTTGATAAAAAATTCCAAGCATCTTTAAATATTAATTGTTTAATATTCTCATTAAAAAACCTAGTGCTTTGATTTTTTTTAATTTTCCAAGGTTTTCTCCAGCCATATTTCTTAATATAAAGATCATCTTCAAATATTTCTTTGGTCAGACTGTTTTGAAAAATATTTTTTAATTTACAAAATAAATCGTAGTTTATTTTATTTAATTTAATTTTTTGAC
>CACPIK010000003.1 GCA_902633885.1 uncultured Pelagibacteraceae bacterium
TTCATCCAAATCAATTAAAAGTGAAAATACTTTATATTTAAAATAATGTTCTTTCGGCTTAAATCTTTTATGAATAACATTTCCATTATAAATTAATGAGTTTTTAATCATTTAAGCTTTTAATCATTTCTATTGAAGACTTTATTCCATCTTCATGAAAACCGTAACCAAAATAACTTCCACAAAATAGAATTTTATCTCTATTCTGTAATGTTTTTAATTTAATTTGATTATCTAAAGCAAGTTGATCATAATATGGATGTGTAAAATTTACCTTTTTAAGAATTTTATCTTCAGAAATATTTTTTATAGGATTAAGAGTCAAAAAAATATTTTTTTTTGTCTTTAAATTTTGTAATAAATTTAACCAATAAGTTAATGAACTTTTATTTAAATTTTTTGGATCAACATATGAATTCCATGATGACCATGTAGTTTTATTTCTTGGCATTATCTTTTCATCAGTATGAATAACTGCTAAATTTTCTTTATATTTAAAATTTGATAATATTTCCTTTTCTTGAAATGTCGGATTTTCAATTAAAGACAAAGCCTCATCTGCGTGTGTTGCAAGCACTACTTTATCATAATCGAAAAATTCACTATTTCCGCCATAATAAATTTGTACACAATTTGATATTCTTTTTATTTTATTTATTTCATAATTTTTAAAATATTCTCCGCTTATTTTTGATAGAATTTTTTTAACATATGTTCTACTTCTGTTAGTTACAGTAAACCATTGTGGTCTTTTTTTTAGTTTGAATAAACCATGATTTTGAAAAAACTTTAAAAAAAACTTTAAAGGCATTTTACTTGCTTCAAGCGGTGGCATTGACCAAATGGCTGAAACCATTGGTATTAAATGATAATTAATAAAACTTTCAGACCAATTATTTTTTTTCAAAAAATCGCCTAATGTAATTTTTTCATCATATTTTTTAATCTGATCGCAGCTTTTATAAAATTTAATAATATCAAAGAACATTTTTATAAATTTAATGTTTAAAATATTAGACTTATTTGCAAAAATTCCTTTTAAACCTCTTCCACAATATTCAAAATTAGAGTTTTCAACTGTAACTGAAAATGACATATCGCTTTTTTCTATATCTATATTTATTTCCTTAAAAAAATTAATTAGATTTGGATATGTTTTGTGATTAAAAACTATAAAACCTATATCAATAGGTATTTTTTTTTTATCGATAATTAAATCTAAAGTATGCGAGTGACCACCAAAATGATCTTCTCTTTCAAACAAATCTACTTGATGTTTTTGTGATAAAAAATATGCCGAACTTAATCCTGATATTCCAGATCCAACAACTGCAATTTTCATTAATATCTATGCTGCATCTTCTTTGAAATCATCCATACTAGGACAGGTACAAAATATATTCTTATCTCCATATACATTGTCAACTCTAGCTACTGGTGGCCAAAATTTATTTGCACGCAAAAATTTAGCTGGATATGCCGCTTCTTCTCTAGAATATTTATGATCCCAGGCATCTGATGCTAACTCTAAATCAGTATGTGGAGCGTTTTTTATAGGGTTGTCAACTTTATCAAAGTGTCCGGATTTAATTTTATTAATCTCAGATTTGATTTTTATCAAAGTGTCACAAAATCTATCTAACTCTGATAAACTTTCACTTTCGGTTGGCTCAATCATCATTGTTCCTGCTACGGGCCAAGACATTGTAGGTGCATGAAATCCAAAATCTATCAATCTTTTTGCAATATCTTCTTCTGTGATACCTGTTTCTGATTTAATAGATCTTATATCTATAATGCATTCATGAGCGACATTACCTTTGGTTCCTTTATATAATATTGGATAATGATCTTTTAATCTTCTTGCTAAATAATTTGCATTTAAAATAGCAATTTGAGTAGCGTGTTTAAGACCTTCCGATCCCATCATTTTAATATACATCCAAGAAATTGACAAAATACTTGAACTGCCCCAAGGTGCAGCTGATACTGGGCCTATTCCTGTTGCAGGACCACAATCTTTTACTACCGGATGATTAGGTAAATAAATTTCTAAATGCCTCTTACATGCAATTGGTCCCATGCCTGGTCCACCGCCACCATGAGGAATACAAAATGTTTTGTGTAAGTTTATATGACAAACGTCAGGTCCAAAGTTTCCTGGTTTTGCTATTCCAACAAGTGCATTTAAATTTGCACCATCCATATAAACTTGTCCACCATGCTCATGAATTAAATCACATATATCTGTAATTTTTTCCTCAAAAACTCCATGGGTTGAAGGATAAGTTACCATTAGTGCACCAAGATTTTCTGAATGAATTTCAGCTTTTTTTTTTAAATCTTCAAAGTCTACATTTCCTTCTTTGTCGCAATTAACTACAACAACCTTCATTCCAACCATTTGCGCGCTTGCAGGGTTAGTTCCATGTGCAGAACTTGGAATTAAGCATATGTTTCTATTACTTTCTCCTCTTTCTAAATGATATTTTCTTATTACCATTAAACCTGCATATTCACCTTGGGCACCTGCATTTGGCTGTAGAGAAACTCCTGAAAAACCCGTAATTGATCTTAGCCAATTTTTAAGATCTGTGAACAGATTTCTAAATCCATCCATCTGTTCAATTGGAACAAAAGGATGAGGTTCTGCAAATTCTCTCCATGAAATTGGGATCATTTCAGCAACAGCGTTTAACTTCATAGTACATGATCCTAATGCAATCATAGTTCTGTTTAGCGCAATATCTTTATCTTCTAATTTTTTTAAATATCTGAGCATTTCAGTTTCCGAATGATATAAATTGAACACTGGATGTTCTAAATATTTTGATTTTCTCAATAAACTTTTAGGTAAGTTTGGTAAACTTTCAGTTGGATTTTCTTTTATAGATTCAGCTGCATTAAATATTTTCAATAGTTGATTTGCTCTATAAACATTTTTCTTTTCATCAAAAGAAACTGACAACATTTCTGAATTAACTTTTCTAATATTTACTTTTTGATCTAAGGCATTTTGAAATATTTGTTCAGTTTTTTCTCTAGTCACAATCGTAACTGTGTCAAAAAAATTGTCTGAATATAACTGATAACCAGATTGTTTTATTTTGTCTGCAAAATTTTTTGCTAGTTGAGAAACTCTTTCTGAAATTTTTTTAATTCCATCAGGTCCATGATAAATGGCATAAGCCGCTGAGACAATTGCTAAAAGTGCTTGTGCAGTGCAAATATTACTTGTAGCCTTATCTCTTCTTATGTGCTGCTCTCTAGTTTGAAGAGATAATCTATATGCTTTGTTACCGTGTCTATCAACAGATACACCAACAATTCTTCCAGGCATTGATCTTTTGTATTCATCTTTGGTGGCAAAAAATGCTGCATGTGGACCGCCATATCCCATTGGTATTCCAAATCTTTGTGAACTACCCACAGCTATGTCTGCTCCAAGTTCTCCTGGTGTTTTTAATTTAGCTAATGCTAGCAAATCACATGCTATAATTGCTTTACCATTTAATTTATGAATTTTACTTATACTTTCACTTGGATCTTTAATATTACCCAAAGTTCCAGGATATTGAAGAATTCCGCATACTAAATCTTCTTTCAAATTATCTAAAACTTCTTCTTCTTTACCAATTAAAACTTTTAGACCCATTGGTTCCGCTCTAGTTTGAACTACATTTATAGTTTGTGGATGACAATCTTCAGATATAAAAATTAAGTTACTATCTATCTTATTTAGCCTATGACTTAATCCCATTGCTTCTGCCGCTGCTGTACCTTCGTCGAGTAAAGAAGCATTAGCAATATCCATACCTGTAAAATCAACTATCATTTGTTGAAAATTCAAAAGCATTTCGAGTCTGCCTTGCGCTACTTCTGGCTGGTAAGGAGTATAAGATGTATACCACCCTGGATTTTCTAAAATATTTCTTAAAATAACATAGGGTGTGTAAGTACCATAATATCCCATGCCAATAAAATTTGAATATATTTGATTTTTTTTTGAAATAACTTTTAGTTTTCTCAAAGCTTCATATTCAGAATTTGAATCACCTATGCTTAGTTTTTCTCTAAAGTGAATTTTTTCAGGAACAGTATTATTTATTAAATCGTCAAGAGAGTTATAGCCTAACTCTTTTAACATTTTCAATTGTTCTTCTTTTGTAGGACCAATGTGTCTTTTAATAAAATCTTTTTGAGAATTATGTAACATTAGGTGGCACTTTCCTTTGCAAATTTATCGTATTCTTCTTTACTCATAAGACTATCCATCTCTGATTTATCTTTTAATTTTAACTTAAAAAACCAAGCTTTTCCTTCTGGGTCTTCATTAATTTTAGATGGGTCATCAATTATTGTTTGATTTATATCAATTACTTCGCCACTAACAGGTGTGTAAACATCACTTGCAGCTTTTGTAGACTCTACAACTCCAGCTGTTCCATCTTTTTCAACATTAGATCCCTTTTCTGGTAACTCAGCAAAAACTATATCACCTAACATTTCAGTTGCATGCTTGGTTATTCCTATTGTTGCTTCATCTCCTTCTAAAATAATCCACTCATGTTCTTTTGAATATTTTACATCAGACATTTATTTCTCCTTTTAAGTAGTTTTTTTTATAAAATGGCAAATTACATACATTCGCTGGAACCTTTTTTCCTCTAACCTCCAAAAATACTTTTGTGTCTAGTAATGAGTAATTATTTTCAACATATCCCATTGCAATTGGATGTTCTACACTTGGGCCAAATGTTCCACTGGTAATTTTGCCTATCTCCTGATTATAATCATTAAATATTTTAGTATCACCTCTTGCAATCACTCTAGTTTCAGGTTTAATTCCTACTCTTAATTTTTTAACTCCATTTTCTATTTGATCTTTTAAAACACTTGAGCCAGGATATTCGGTATTAATTCTACTCTTGGGTATTGCCCATTTCAAGTTCGCTTCTATAGGACTCGTTTTTGTATCTAAATCATTTCCATATAAGCACAAACCAGCTTCTAGTCTTAGAGTATCTCTTGCACCCAGTCCGATCATTTTAGATCCTTTTTCTATAATTTTTTCAACTAAATTTTCGGTTTTTTCATTCTTTATTGATATTTCAAAACCATCTTCCCCTGTGTATCCTGATCTAGTTATATAAATATTTGAACCTTCAAAAATAAAATTATTTCCATTCATAAATTTTAGATCATTACAACCTGGTATAATTTTATCTAAAATTACTTTAGACTCTGGTCCTTGGATAGCGACCAAGGAAAGTGTTTCATCTAAATTAGTTTCATATTTGCCATTAAGTTTAGATTTGATAATTTCATAATCATTATATTTGCATGCCGCATTTAGTATTATTAAATATCCTTTTTTTATTTTAGTGATAATTAAGTCGTCATGTATTCCTCCATTATCGTTCATAAGAAAAGAATATTTGCTTTGATTTAAATTTAAATCTTGTAAATTTGCAGGAAAAATTTTTTCTAAATCATTAGTTAATTTATCAGAGCCAAATATAAACAATTGTCCCATATGGGAAACATCAAATATACCTGAATTAGATCTGGTAAATTTGTGTTCTTGAACTATGCCATCTTTATACTGGATTGGCATTTCATAGCCTGCAAACTCAACGAGCTTAGCTCCATATTTTTGATGCAAACTGTTTAAAGATGTTTTTTTTACTTCCATATTAACTCTTTTTAGCCCCCTCTGTCTTGGTGCCTGAGAGATTTGCTCCTTCGGCGAGAATAATTCTCTTTCCAGAGTTAATATACACGGTCCTTTTGCCTGAGAGTTTCCGGGGTGGTTGCTCCTTCGGCGCTACACTAAGTAGTCTCTCCCGTAAGAAATTTATAGCATAGATATCTATAATATTTTAGTTTTTTTTTCTTTTTCTAATAGAGAATAAAATTGAATAAAAACGGCAAATAAAATAATTATTCCTCCTATTAGTGCAATAAATTCAGGGTTTTCATCTAAAAAGATCCAGGCCCAAAGAGGGCCGAAAACTGCTTCAGTCATCATTAAAATTCCTACCATCGCTGACAAAGTTTTTCTTGCACCTACAGTTATAAATATAAAACCTAATCCAACTTGAAAAAAACCAGCCACAAAAGCTAAAATTAAATCATTGATAGAAATATTTATTTTTTTTGAAATAAAATAACCTACAAACATTGCAACTAATCCAGCAAAAAACTGAAGTGGTATCATGTCAACTTTGGGATATTTTCTTACTATGATTATTAAAACAGCAAATGAACATGGCATTATAAAAGCAACAATATTTCCTGAAAGTTGTCCTGGAGATAGAGAACTACCCACCATCAATAATATTCCAGTTAACGCAAGAATTATAGAAATTAAAGTTAATTTAGATATTTTTTCTTTCAAAAATAAATATCCAAAAATCGCCAAAAAAATTGCTTGAGTTTGAATTATAAAATTAGTGTTTGCCACTGTCGTATTATACATCGCAAAAACATAGGCGCTAAAACCACAACCAAGAATAATACCACCTATAAAACCTGGTATTCCAGAATCATACAAAGCATTAAAAAATTTTTTTTTGTAAGTAAAAAGTAAAAAAATAATAACTAAAATAACAAAAAAAAATTGTCTCCAAAATAATATTTGCCAAAGGGTAGCTCCTTCAAAAGATTTTACAATTAAGCCTCCAAAACTTAAACAAAATGCACCTAAAAAAACTAACAGAGGCCCGGGCAGTCTTGAAATTAAATTCATCTAATTTTTGAAATTATATTTTTCGATTCCATTTGATAAAGTTTAAATAATAGCTCTGCATCAGAAAGTTTAATTTCTTTAAACTTAATTTTTGACCCTGGAGGAATTTGAACTAACTTGTCATAATCTGCACTAATAACAACACCTATTTTTGGATATCCACCAATTGTTCCATGATCAGATAACATAATTATAGGATTTCCATCAGTTGGGACCTGAATAACACCTTTAATTATACCTTCGGATTTAATGTTTGTATCAACAAGATTTTCTAATTTAAAACCTTCTAATCTCATGCCCATCCGATCAGATAATTTTGAAACTATAAATTCTTTGTTAAAAAAATTTTTCTTACTATCTTCTGAAAAATAATTATAGTTTGTTCCCTTTATGACTCTTATATTTTCAATTTTACTATTTATATATTCCAATTTTCTTTTTGACTCTTGAGAGTGAGTTTCGGATATCTTTATTTGTTGATTTTTTTCTAACTTTTTACCATCATTTGGACCAATTTGTGCTTTTGTATTTGTAGAATAGCTGTTCCATTGCAATTGAATATCGAAATTACCACTAATCGCAAAGTATCCATAAACTGACTTATTAGTTGAAATAATATCCAAAATATCTCCATCTTCTAAATTATAATTTTGATAACAATTTCCTTTTATCTTTTCGTTTTTTTTTATCATTTCGAAATTTACATCTCCAGTTATTGTGAAATTAACTGCACTACCTTTGAATTTTAATATAGGTCCTTGATAAGCGAACTCAATTACTGCAGTATTTTCTTTATTTCCCGCTATCGCATTAGATAATAAATAATTTCTTTTATCCATAGCTCCACTAAATGGTATTCCTATGTGATATAAATTCTTCCTTCCTAAATCTTGAAAAGTTGTATTAATCCCAGATCTTATTACTTCAAAAAAATTTTTATTCATTGTACTTTTCATATTCAGTTTTTGAAATTTGATCGAAAATTACAGTATCACCAGGACCAATTAAATTTGGTTTTTTTTCTTTTGATTTATCAAAAATATTTATTGGTGTTTTACCTATAATATTCCAACCTCCAGGACTTTCAAAAGTATAAATGTTACAAAATTGTTCTGTAAGACCAACTGAACCTTTTGGCATTCTTACTCTAGGAGTTTCCAATCTTTTTGCTCTTATAGATTTATCTGTATCACCTAAAAAAGGATGTCCAGCAATAAATCCTGTCATATAGCAATAGTATTCTTTAGAAAAAAATTTTTCTAAAATTTTATCTTCAGATATCTTAAGCTTATTTTCTAATCTTTTTATATCAAGGGAAAATTCTTTATCACAACATACGGGTATTTTTATTATATTTCCTTTTTCATTTTCAAATTTTTTTATCTCCAGATTTTCGACTACTTTTTTTAAGCTTTCAAAATTAAAAATATTTAAATCAAATGAAATAATTAATTTGTTATATGAAGGTGTAATATTATCTATTCCTTCTATATTTTTTTCTTTTATATTTTTAAAATATTTTATTACTTCTTGATTAATTTCTTTATTTACTTCTGTCCCAAAATCACAATAAAGAGCTGCGTCACCAAGATTTGATATATTTTTTATCATGCCATGTTATAATTCAACTAATAAAAATATGGAAATTAATATAAATTGTGATTTGGGTGAAAAATCAAAGCTTCATTCAAATAAAAATGATCCAGATCTACTTAATATAGTAAATTCAGCAAATGTAGCCTGTGGTTATCATGCTGGTGATGATCAATCTATGAATCAAGTAGTTGAAATTTCAAAAAAAAATGGGGTTAGTATTGGAGCTCATCCCTCTTTCAATGATCCTGAAAATTTTGGAAGGAAAAGAATGAATTTACCATCATCAGAAATAAGAAAATTAATTATCGATCAATATGCAATCTTACAAGAAATAGCATCAAAACACGGAGAAAATGTTACTCATATTAAACCACATGGAGCGCTAAACAACATGGCCTGTGAAGATATAGAGCTAGCAACAGTACTTGCTAAAGCCATATACGAAATAAGCAGAGATTTGATTTATTTGGTTCCAACTGGATCTAAGATGGAAGAAGCAGCAAAAAAACTGAATATGAAAATTGCTTGCGAAATATTTGCAGATCGAAACTACGAAGATGACGGAAATCTTGTTTCTAGAAAAAAACCTAATGCTTTAATTACTGACCCTGAAGAAGCAAAAAAACATGTGCTTAGTATGGTAAAAAATCAGGCAATTAATTGTCTCAGCGGCAAACAAATAAGTTGTGAAATCGACTCTATTTGCATACATGGTGATAATTACAGTTCATTAGCTACTGCAAATTCTATAAAAATGAATTTAATTGAAAACGGTCTTGATTTGAAACCTTTAAATAAAATGAAAAAATTTACTTAAATGCTGATCAGAACTTTCTATACAATAATATTATTTTTTATATTTATAAATAATTCTTACTCTGCTGCTTCATCATCTGGAAGTACAAAATCAAACTACGATAAAGCAGCCAATTTGATAAAAGCGGCAAAAAAATACGAAACCAAAGGAAAAGATAAAAAAGCAAAAAAAAGATACGAAAGAGCATTAAAACTACTTATCAAAGCCAACAAAGAAAAACCAAACCAAGCTGATACTTTAAATTATTTAGGATTTACTACTAGGAAATTAGGAGATTATGAAAATGGTGAAAAATATTATTTATTAGGATTAAAAGTTAACCCTAATCATAAAGGCATTAATGAATATCTTGGTGAATTATATGTTGTAACAAATCGTATTGATCTTGCAAAAGAAAGATTAGGTGTTTTAAAAAATTGTAATTGCGAAGAATATGATGACTTAAAAGAAATCATTGAAGGGAATAAGAAGTCTAAATATTAATTTAAATCTATGAATATACTAGAAGCCTTTGGTAGAATATTTATTTCTTTTTTGTTTTTATATGAAGCTGCTAGAAAGTTTTTTTACCAAGTTGAAACCATTGATTACATGGAGAGCTATGGTGTTTCCAAATTTCTATTTTATCCTTCTTTACTATTTGAATTAATTTTTCCAATTTTATTGATAATTGGGTTTAAAACAAGAATTGCAGCAGTAGCAATGTTTTTGTTTACTATGGTAATTTCGCTGATTTTTCATATGGATTTTGAAGATAATATGCAAGTTATGGCATTATTAAAAAATTTATCTATATCCGGAGGCTTTTTAATTATCGCTTCTTATGAGGCTAGAAAATTTACAATAGATTATTATTTAAAATACAAAAAAAAATAATATATATATATCTTTATGCTTGATGTTCAAAATCCTGTGGAAGCTAGAAAAATAATCCGTGATAACAAATATACGAAGCAAACTGCAGGAACTGCTGACAAATATGTTCAAGGAAATTTATGTATATTGCCAAGTAAATACGCTTCTGATTTTGAGACTTTTTGCAAAAAAAATCCAAAACCTTGTCCATTAATTGGAGTTGGAACCAAAGGTGATCCATCGTTAAATGAGTTGGGAGATATTGATATTAGAACAGATGTACCTCAGTATAGAGTTTGGAAAAGTGGTAAATTAATTGACGAACCTCTAGATATAAAAAAGTATTGGAATGATGATCTTGTAACTTTTGTTTTAGGTTGTTCTATGTCTTTTGAATTACCTTTAATCGAAGCTGGAATTCAAATGCAACATATTCAAAATAATACAATAGTACCCATGTATCAAACATCTATTGAATGTGAGTCTGCCGGACAATTTTATGGAAAGATGGTTGTTTCGATGAGACCTTTAAATGCACAAGATGCTATTAAGTCTATCGAAATTAGCTCTAGATTTCCTGCTGTGCATGGAGCACCGATACACTTGGGAAACCCAGATGAAATTGGCATTAAAGATATTATGAAGCCAGAATTTGGAGATCCTCCAAGAATATTAAAAGAAAATGAGATCCCAGTTTTCTGGGCTTGTGGTGTAACTCCACAATTAATTTTAGAAAAATCAAAACCTGATTTTTGTATAACTCATAGTCCTGGAAAAATGCTTATTACAGATAAATTGAATAATGATTTGGCAGCTTATTAATTTAATTTCCTAGAAAAACTTTTTTAACCTTATCACTTTCAATTAAATCTTCAGAATTTCCAGAAATAACTAGCCTTCCACTTTCTAAAACATAGCCTCTGTCTGCCATACTTAAAGCTAATCTTACATTTTGTTCTACAAAAAGAATAGATATTCCTTCGCTTACAATATTCTTAAATATTTTTATTAAATCTTTAACAACCATTGGAGATAATCCTAAAAAAGGTTCGTCGATCATTAATAATTTTGGAAGACCCATAATTCCTCTTGCAATTGCAAGCATTTGCTGTTCTCCACCTGACATTGTTCTTGCAAGTTGATCTGACCTATCCTCTAGTTTTGGAAAAATTTTATAAATTTTGCTTAATGAATGAGACAATTGTTCTTTTGCTTTTGGATGCCATGCACCAAGCAGTAAATTTTGCATAACTGTTAAATGAGGAAAAACTCTTCTTCTTTCAAGAACATGGGATATTCCAAGTTCTGTTCTTTTGTAAGTTGGTATTTCTGATATTAAATTATCAGCAAAATGAATGCTTCCATTTCTATGATGAACTAAATTGCTAATAGTATTTAAAATTGTACTTTTACCAGAACCATTTGGTCCTAATATAGCAACCATTTCAGCTTTATTTACATTAATTGAAACATCCCAGATAACTTGGAAATCATCATATAAAACATCAATATTTTTTACTTCAAGCAGCATCAATTGTTCCTAGATAAGAGTCTATTACTTGTTTGTTATTTTGGATTTCCTTTGGCGATCCAAAGGCAATACTTTTTCCTTGATCTAAAGCTAAAACATTATCTGAAATTTCCATAATGATATTTATATTGTGTTCAATTGTAACAATTGTTACCCCCGATTTTTTAAGTTTTATAATTAGTTCAACTAAACCAGGTATAGTTTTTTGATCAACTCCTCCTGTAACTTCATCCATCAAAAGTAATTTTGGTTCAATAGCCATTGCGCGAGCCATTTCCAATCTTTTCCTTTGTCCTGTTGATAGCTCTCTTGCAAAGTGATGTCGCTTTTCTATTAAATCAACAAAATCTATAATTTCTAGAGCATTATCTCTTGCTTTTTTTATATTTTTTTCTTTAACAAAAGAGCCAATCATTACATTTTCAAGTAATGTTTGATCTGCAAAAGGTTTTAATTTTTGAAATGTTCTGCCTACGCCAAGGTTGCTTATTTTGTCTGGACTCAGTCCAAAAATATTTTTATTAAAAAATTCTACTTTTCCATTATCTGCTTTTGTGTATCCTGTGATTAAATCAAATAAAGTTGATTTTCCAGCACCATTTGGGCCAATAACTCCTAGAATACTTCCTTCATCAACCTTAAAAGAAATATTATCATTTGCTTTAATTCCACCAAAAGATCTACTTAGATTTTCAACAGATAGTATATTCATCTTTGTTTCTTCCTTTCTAAAATATCTTTTGGCACAAATGATATAAGGCCATCTGGTCTAAAAATACAAATTATCATTAATATTAATCCATATAGAATTAAGTCGACAGCACCTCCTGTTCCTCCTAAATAAATTCTCGAATATTCAGAAATAGGAATAAGAATTGCTGCGCCTATTATTGGTCCCCAAACATTACCTATCCCACCTAAAACTGTTATTAATAAAACTATTATTGATATCTCAATATTAAAAACTCTATCTGGATCTATAATTAAAATATATTGTGCGAACAGGCTTCCCATTGGAGCCATTATCATAGCTGAAATCACATACGCAATAATTTTATAATTTGAAACATTGATACACAAACTTAATGCAGCTTGTGGGTCATCTCTAACAGCTCTTAATCTATATCCTAATTTTGATCTACTTAAGAGCCATACTGATCCAAGGAGATATTCCAAATTGAATATAAAAAAATGAGGTTGCATATGCCCCTATTCCAAAAAATGCCCCATGCCCTAGACTAATTTGACCAGAAAATCCAGCTATTACATTCCACGACTGGGCCATAACTGCATGCATAAAAATCATTATAAATAAATGAAGATAAAATGAGTTTAATCCAAGAAGTGGTAAAGCAAATAATAAAATTATTAAACTTCCAATTAAAAAAGTAACTCTATTGTTTGTATTCCAAAGAGGTTCAGATTTTGCTAATAGCAATCTATTATCCATTAATACCTACCGAACAAACCCTGAGGTCTATAAATTACAACTAATAAATAAATTACAAAAACATATAAAAGTTTGAATGATGGATCTATTAATAGTCCACCCAAAGATTCTACAAGTCCAATAATTATTCCTGCATATAAGCATCCAATAATACTTCCAAAACCTCCAAGGGCTACAGCAACAAAAGCAAATAATGCAAAATTAATTCCAACATCCGTAAAAATAAAAAAATAATTAGCCATCATGCCACCTGCCACACCAACGCAGCCGAGTCCAATTGCCCAACCAATTGCAAACATTTTATTTGAAGGTATTCCTAAAATTTCAGCCGCATGTCTATCTTGGGCAGTTGCTTGAAGAGCTAAACCAGTTTCTGTTTTTGTAACAAACAAATATAGACCTATAAAGGCAATTAAACATACAAGACTTGCTATTAATTGAGGTTGACCAATAAAAATAGAGCCTATTTCTAATCTGCCTTCTAACAATGGTTTGTCTACATTTCTAAAATCAGGAGTCCAAAGTAATTGAGCTATTGATCTAATAAATATTGATAATCCAAATGTTGCACAAATTTGAATTAACATTTTTGCTTTTAAAATATATCTTATTAAAAAGTAATGAGTAACTACCCCACAAAAAGCCATTAATAAAATTGTAATAGGTATTGAAAAAATTGGATCTATGCCAAATAATGACCAAAGCCAAAATGAAGAAAACATAGATAACATTAAGTGTTCTCCATGAGCAAAATTTACAATATCCATTAATCCAAATATTAAACTTAAGCCTGCTGCAATTAATGCATAGATTAAACCCATCATTAATCCAGTTACTATTGCCTGCAAAATAATTTCTGATGTCATATCCTAAATATAAGTTTTATAAATATTCATTGAATACAAAAACATTGAATTGATATCACATATAGTATTAGATTGTATTTTAAAAAAACAAATAAGAGGGAAAATAAATGAGAAAATTAATACTTTCAGTATTCACTTTTATATCTTTAGTTTGTGCACCAGTAATTAGTGCTGCTGAAGATGTAAAAATAGGAGTACTATATCCTTTAACTGGTCCGGTAGCTCAAGTTGGTAAGGATGCGGTTGCTGCGGTTAAAACTGCATTGGATATTATAAATAATAGTCACAATATAGCTGGTATGCCTTTAGCAAAAGATGCAGGTCTTAAAGGTCTGGGTGGTGGAAAAATATCAATTGTTGTTGGAGATCATGGTGGAAAACCTGATGTTGGTGTTGGTGAAACAGAAAAAATGTTAAATTCTGATAAGGTTCATGCAATGTTTGGTGCATATTATTCTTCTGTTACAGGTGCAGCTAGTCAAGTATCTGAAAGAGCAGGAATACCTTGGGTTAACGGAGAGTCTACATCTCCAAAACTAACTACAAGAGGATTTAAATATTTTTTTAGAGTTACACCTCATGATGGTGAATTCACTCAATTAATGTTTGAGTTTATGAATGACTTTAATAAAAAAAATAGTAACAAATTAAAAACTCTTGGTATTATTCACGAAGATACATTATGGGGATCTGATAGTGGTGGTACTCAAAATAAAATGGCTAAAGATCAAGGCTATAAAGTTATAGAAAAAATAAGCTACAAAGCAAAAACAACAACTTTAAGTTCTGAAGTGCAAAGATTGAAAGCAAAAAATCCTGATGTTTTATTGCCTTCATCATATACAGCAGATGCTTATTTATTTTTAAATACAGCAAAAGAACTTGATTATAATCCTAAACTTTTAGTTGCTCAAAATGCTGGTTATACAGATCCTAAGTTTATAGCTACTATGGGAAGTAAAGCAGAAGGCGTGATCACTAGATCACCTTTTAACACTGACTTAGCAACTACTATTCCAATGATTGGAACTGTAAATGATATCTTTAAAACCCATTCAGGTGGAAGAGATCTATCAGATGTACCTGCTAGAGCATTTACTGGTTTTATGGCATTAGCTAATGCAATTAATAACGCAGGATCAACAGATCCAGAAAAAATAAGACAAGCATTAGTTAATCTTGACATGTCATCAGACTCATTAATTGTTCCTTACAGAGGAATTAAATTTGGAGCAGATGGACAAAACGAGAAGACAAGAGGAATTTTAATGCAAGTTCAAAATGGAAAATACTGTACAGTATATCCTTTTGAATTAGCTGCTTGTAAATTAAAATATCCAATGCCTACATGGTCTGAAAAGTAATTAATTAATAAAGTTTAATAAAAAAGGCGGTCAAATTTTTGGCTGCCTTTTTTTATTTAGATATTATTGAATAGAAAAAAAAATAATATATTATACTTCTACTTTGTTTGAAGAGTCTCTTATATTACTGCAAATTATATTCATTGATATAATATTAGCTGCTGATAATGCAATAATAATTGGTTTAATTGCCGCAAACTTTGTGCCAAAAAATAGAAAGAAGATAATTTTTTGGGGAGTAGTAGGAGCATTAGTCTTTAAAGTACTATTTGCAGTATTTGCAACATATTTATTCAATTTTTACTTTATAAAAATTCTTGGAGGTCTTCTTTTAGTTTGGATAGTAAATGATTTAAGAAAAGATTTATTTGAGATTCAAAAAATAAAAAAACCAAAAAATAAGTCTATGGAACCTTCATTTATTAAAAGCATATATAAAGTATTATTTGCAGACATAACAATTAGTTTTGATAATGTCATAGGAGTTGTTGGTGCTTCAAAAGGTAATTTTGGTTTTATGATTTTCGGATTAGTTTTATCCGTTGTTCTTACTGGTGCTTTAGCAACTTATTTGGCAAATTATATACAAAAACATTTATGGATAGCTTATATTGGTCTAGGTTTTATTTTGCTAGTTGCTATACAGTTAATAATTGGTGGTTTGGTTGATCTTGAAATATTAAAAGTTAATGAACAATTTAGAAAATACTTTTAATATGAATATCTTTTATTAGGGTATTTGTTTTTTAATACATCTGACTTAAATTTTTTAACACCTTTTCTTATATATATTTTTAAATCTATATATTTTTTTACAAATTTAATTTTAGAGTTTGTTAAACCAAGAAGATCGTCAGTGACCAGAATTTGCCCATCACAATAGTGTGATGATCCAATTCCTATAGTAGGAATTTTAAGCGTGTTGGTAATTTTTTTTGATAAGTTTTTTTCTATACATTCCAAAACTATTGCAAAACTACCTGCTTTTTCTAAAAATGATGCATCTTTGATTAACTGTTTTTTTTCTTTTTCTGACTTTCCCTTAGATTTAAATTTACCTCTAATTGACTGAGGTAAAATTCCTATATGACCCATTACTGAAATTTTATTTTTAGTTAAATGTTTAACTATACTTTTAATTTTAATTCCTCCTTCAACTTTAATACCATCACATTTGGTTTCCTTAATAACTCTTTTGCAATTTCTTAAAGCTTCTTTTTTATTACGATATGTATTGTAAGGCATATCAACAATCATTAAACTTTTTTTAACACCTAATCGAACGCTTTTAGAATGTTCAATCATGGAATCTAAAGTAACATTCCTTGTAGATTTATAATTATACAAAACTGATCCTAAAGAATCTCCAACAAGGATTAGGTCGGCATATTTATCCAATTCTTCTGCAATATTTTTTGAGTATGCAGTTAAACATATAATCTTAGACTTATTTTTTTTAGAAGTAAGTCTAGTTATTTTTGAAAGCATTATTGATTAGTTACCAAGTACCGGTATTTGCCATTGATAACCAAGGTTCCTTGGGTTCTAAATACCCATCTTGTAATATTTCAACTGATATTTTGTCTGGAGATCTAACAAAAGCCATATGTCCATCTCTTGGAGGTCTATTAATTGTATAACCCATATCTTTTAATCTCTGACAAGTTTTGTAAATATTTTCAACTCTATAGGCTAAGTGGCCGAAGTTTCTTGAACCTTCTCCTAAATTATCACCATCCCAGTTATAAGTTAATTCTATTTCAGCCTTTTGATCATTTGGAGCTGATAAAAAAATTAATGTGTATCTACCTTTTTCATTCTCCATTCTTCGCGTTTCTTTTAGCCCTAATCCTTCACAAAAAAATCTTAGAGAGTCCTCAATATTAGTAATTCTGATCATGGTGTGTAAATATTTCATAATAAATTTATATAATTAGTAATTATTAGTATTCAACTGTAATTTTCAAGACTCTGTTTTTTCAAATGCTTTTAATCGAATTTCTATACTTTGGAGTTTTTCGCAAATTTTACTACAAATTAGTACAAAATCTTCCTTTAATTCCTTTACTCTAGAAAAATTAGATTTTTCTAGCTCCAAATCTATTAAAAAATACATAGCTTCTTCATCTTGAGGATCAAGTAGTAATGAAGTTTTAATATATTTTTCTTCTTCACTTTTATTATCTTCCTTTTTAAAAATCTTTGCTAAATAAAAATAAGATTTAGAATCTTTTGGATTATAAACAATATTTCTTTGAAATAAAAATTTTGAATCTTCATATTTTTCATTATCAAACAACTTTTTAGCCTCTTTAAAGAAATTATTTTCTTCAGAGTGAGCTGAAATATTTAAAGTCAAAACAAATAAAATTAAATAAAAGTGTTTCATGTTTATTTTTTTATCTCATCTATATTATGTACCATACTTTCATAAAAACCAGCTTTAGTTATTCTATAAAATTTTGGTTTTTTTCTTAAATCAGTAACTTTTGGAGAACCTAAATACCCCATTGAGGATTTTAAGCCTCCTACTAATTGAAAAAGAATTTTATCAACTGGACCCTTATATTTTACAAAACCTTCTACTCCTTCTGCAACATATTTTGATGTATCTTTTTGTTTTTTTTGAAAATATCTGTCTGCCGACCCTCTATTCATTGCTCCCAAAGAACCCATTCCTCTGAAATTTTTAAAAAGAACTCCATTTCTTTTTATTAATTTTCCAGGCGATTCATCTGTCCCTGCAAATAAAGAACCAATCATCACAGCATCAGCTCCTGCTGCTAATGCTTTAGCTATATCTCCAGAAAATTTTATTCCTCCATCTGCTATAATTGTTGCTTTGCTTTTGCCAATTCCTTTTTTTACATTCATGATCGCACTTAGTTGTGGAACTCCAATTCCAGCAATCAAACGCGTTGTACAAATTGATCCTGGTCCTATACCAACTTTAACTATATCAACTCCTAAATTAATTAAAAATTTTGCGGCTTCAGCTGTTGCAATATTTCCAGCACAGATAGAAGTTTTTTTAGGTTTTATTTTCATGATTTTTTTTATTATTTCTCTAACTTTTTTTGTGTGCCCGTGCGCTGTATCAATTACAATTAAGTCTATATCCTGCTTTAAAATTTGTTTTGCTCTTTCATATTCCTGTGTACTGGTTCCAACAGCTGCGCCTACTATGCATCCATTTTTTTTGATTTTTTTTATCTCAAAAATTTGATTTTTAATATTCATGTTTCTATGAATAACTCCTATACCGCCAGCTTTAGCAAGGGCTATACTCATCTTGGACTCTGTAACTGTATCCATAGCTGATGATAAAATTGGTATTTTTAAATTTAAAAATTTTGAAAGTTTTATAGATGTGTTTACTTCAGATGGTAAAATATTTGAGTAATTAGGTGCTAATGTTACATCGTCAAATGTAAGTGCTTCTTTGATAGTTTCCATGTCCTTATATAAATGATTCGTAATAAATATAATAATACTAATAGTGACTATCTTAAATTTTTACAAATGATGAAGCATTCTTTTGAGTCTTTTCGACTTGAAGGAGGCTTAAAAATATGAACTTCTTTGAATTTTTTTTTTGTTGTTGCGACAATTTCGTTAAATGAAGAACCCATAAATAATTTAGAAATAAAAGTTCCATTTTTTTTTAGAATATTACAAGCAAAATTAAAGGCTTCAAGACATAACTCGCCTGTTACTAAGGAGTCTAGTTTTTTGTTACCAGTTGTGTTAACAGCCATATCTGAAATAACGGCATCAATCTTATAATTAAAATATTCGATAACTTTTTTTTGGTATAATATGTCTGTAAAATCTCCTTTTATTTGAAATGTATTTTGAATTGGTTCTATTTCTTTCAAATCAACTGAAACAATTTTTGAATTTTTAAATTTTCTCGAAATAAATTGAGACCAACTTCCAGGTGCAGCTCCCAAATCTACAATAGATGATCCGTTTTTAAGTATTTTAAACTTATCATTAATTTCTTTTAATTTATATACAGCTCTTGATCTATATCCTTCAATTTTTGATTGACGAACATAAATATCTCTTTTTTGCTTAATTATCCAATTTTTTGAAATTTTATTTTTTTTCAACTAATTTCCAAATCTCAAACTTTTTTCAATTACTTCTCCATCCAGAGTTTTAATTTTTGAAATAAAATTCTTATTATTTCTTATTATGTCATTTTCTTTTCCTGCAAAATGAATAATACCTATTTTGTGATTTGGTAAATATGGTTCAACAAAAGTATTTAGTTTTCTATCAAATCTCAAAGCTTCAATTAATGTCCAATTACAATAAGCAGGCAATATCTCAACATCAAGATTATCTGAATAAATTGAAATATTCATTGCTATTTGCTCTGATCCCCATATTTTTCCTGATGATAAGGCTTTCTTTAAATTTTTTTTCCAAATTTCCCAGTGAGGAGCGTCTACTTCTAAAGAAAATACTCCAATATTTAAATGAGGTTTAAGTGCAACCTCTCTTGAAATTTTTTCGCTGAATCCTGATGATTTTGCATGTTTATAATTTTGAGATTTTATTCTAGCAAAACTTCCAAAAAGCCACTCAGCTCTTAATACTCTTCCATAAGATCTATCGGCAGATGTTGCTATGGCAAGTTTTTTTTTTTCACAACCTTTAATATATAGTTCAATTGCTTCCCATGAATTTACCCAAGCATCTGCATCAATCCATAAATACTTTTTATAATCAGGAAAATAGTTAGGTAAAAATGCTCTGGATACCTGGCTTTTTAACCACTCTCTTCCTTTAATTTTAAAGCTAGGAACCTCAATGTCCCACTTTGCTTTTTTAATTTTGTTAACTTTTTTTTCTAATATTTCAATTTGACTAGCTTCTAATCCTGCATCCAGAATACAAATATCAAATTCTTTGCTTTCATCGAATCTTTTAATTGAATCCACCAACTCATTTAATAATTCAAAATAATTTGCATCTGCTAATGAAACAATAACATTTTTGTTCATTTATAGCACATCTTCATGATGATCAATTTCTTCATTATTAATTTTACTATTCTTTTTCACTGTGTAAAAATGAAAGGCACTTATAGGTATCGATAAAAGATATACGGCTCCTGAAATAACAATTGTATTAAAAGTATAAACTAAAATTAATCCAAAATATAAAATTACGCTAAATAGTAAAAATATTGATGTACTTCTTGGGACTACAATTTTTTTTAGCGAATATGTTGGAATTTTACTAATTAATAAGACTGATATTGTGATAAATAAAATTGGAACTATTAATTGATAATCTATACTCAAAAATTTAAATTCGCTTAAACTGTATACTAAAGGCATTAAAACTAAAACACCTCCTGCCGGAGATGGAATGCCTTCAAAAAAATTATCTTTCCAAGAAGGTTCTTCTTCTGATGAGATGTTAAACCTTGCCAATCTCAAAGCTACACATACAACATAAATTAGTGATATTAACCATCCAAGTCTACCTATTTCAGACAAAGCCCAAAAATACATTATAAAAGCTGGTGCAACTCCGAAGCTAATCACATCTGTCAAAGAATCAAGTTCTTTACCAACTTTAGAGGTTCCTTTAATTAATCTTGCAATTCTTCCATCAAGACCATCTATAATAGCAGCAACTATTACTGCTATAATTGATAATTCAAATTTTCCATCAAATGCAAATTTGATTGAACTTAGTCCAATACAAACTCCAATTAAAGTTAAAATGTTCGGAAGGATCACTCTTGAATTTTTTTTTGATACCAATTTAATATTTTTATTTGCTTGTTCCATAAAATTATTTTTTAGCTATTAAAGTTTCCCCAGCAAATGTTTTTTGATTAACTTTAACTAAGGGCTCATAATTTTCAAAATACAAATCTGCTCTACTTCCAAATCTTATCATGCCAATTCTTGATCCTTGCTGTAATTCTTCGTCTATTGAAGTATCGGTAACTATTCTTCTTGCAATCAATCCAGCTATTTGAACTACTATAATTTCTTCGCCGTATGTGTTTTTGATTTTGTAATAATTTCTTTCATTGTCTTCACTTGCTTTATCTAAAGATGCATTAATAAATTTACCTGGTTTATAAACTATATCTTCAATTTTTCCTGAGCATGGTGTTCTATTAACATGGCAATCAAAAACATTCATAAAAATACTTACTTTTTTAAATTTTTTATTTTCTAATCCAAGTTCTTTTGGTCCATCTGTCTCTAAAACTTGCAAAACAATTCCATCGGCTGGACTTGTTAAATAATTATCATCATTGATAGAAAATCTTTCAGGGTCTCTAAAAAAATAATAACACCATATTGTTAATATCAAACCTACAAATCCTAAAAAACCATTTATAAAATATAATATGATCGTTGCTATTATAAAAATAACTATAAATTTGTAACCTTCGTTGTGAATTTTTGGAAATATCTTGTCCATCTATATTCTATAATTGCCAATTTTGGATTAATATGTATACAAAAAGAATAAATTCAACTATTAAGATATATCAAAAAATGAGCAAAATTGAGGTAAAAAATCCGATTGTTGAGTTAGATGGCGATGAAATGACCAGAGTAATCTGGAAATATATAAAAAATAAACTTATCCTACCATATATAGACTTGGGTATCGAATACTATGACCTTGGAATGAAAAGCCGTGACAGCACTAATGATCAAATCACTATAGATTGTGCTAATGCAATAAAAAAAAATGGTGTAGGAATAAAGTGTGCAACTATTACTCCAGATGAAAGTAGAGTTAAAGAATTTAATCTAAAAAAAATGTGGCGTTCTCCTAACGGAACTATAAGAAATATTATCGGTGGAACAGTATTTAGAGAGCCAATTATTTGTAAAAATATACCCAAGTTAGTTCCAAGCTGGACAGATCCAATAATTATTGGAAGACACGCATTTGGAGATCAATATAGAGCAACAGATTTTATGGTTCCAGGTAAAGGAAAACTTGAAGTAAAATGGACATCAGAGGATGGAAAAGATGAAAAGAAATATAAAGTCTTTGATTTTCCTGGACCAGGTATTGCACTATCAATGTATAATTTAGATAAATCTATAGAAGATTTTGCCAGATCATGCTTTAATTATGGATTAATTAAAAATTGGCCAGTCTATCTTTCAACAAAAAATACAATACTAAAAAAATATGATGGAAGATTTAAAGATATCTTTCAAAAAATTTTTGAAGATGAGTTTGCGTCTAAGTTCAAAGAAAACAATATAATATATGAACATAGATTAATTGATGATATGGTTGCTTGTGCAATGAAATGGAATGGTAAATATATTTGGGCGTGTAAAAATTATGATGGAGATGTTCAGTCAGATACAGTCGCACAAGGTTATGGTTCATTGGGTTTAATGACAAGTGTACTATTGGCACCGGATGGCAATACGATGGAGGCGGAGGCTGCACATGGAACTGTAACAAGACATTTTAGATTGCATCAAGAAGGAAAAGAAACCTCAACCAATCCAATAGCTTCAATATTTGCATGGACTAGAGGTCTAAGCCATAGAGGAAAATTAGATGGGAACAGTGAATTAATAAATTTTTCAAATAAATTAGAAAAAGTATGTGTGGAATGTGTAGAAAATGGATCAATGACAAAAGATCTTGCTATACTTGTAGGTCCTTCATCCAAATACATGACGACAAATCAGTTTCTTGATGAAATAGATAAAAATTTAAAGAAAAAATTAAATTAAATTTTTTAAAATACCAAAGGCATAGTTTATTAATTTTTTCTCAACTCCACCAGCTTGCGCAAAGTCTTTTCTTCCGCCACCACCTTTTCCACCTACGATTTCAGATCCTTTTCTTACAAATTCTACAGCATCATATTTTTCTGTTAATTTTTTTGTAATTCCTACTGCTAAACCAACTTTTTCATCTTTGTTAGAAAAAACAATTACAATACCTTCTTTAAGATCTTTTTTTCCTTCATCTACAAGTTTTCTCAATTCTTTAGACGGCAGATCTTCAACAACTTGAAATCTAACATTAATATTTTTTATCTTATCGTCGCAAATTATATTTTTTGTCTTATCTTCTAAAACAGATTTTATATTCAACTGTTCAAGTTGTTTTGAAAGATCTTTTATTAATCCTTTTTGATCTTTATTATTTAAGTTTGGTTTGCCTCCAAGTTTTATGATATTATCTGATAAATCTTTTATTATAACTTCATCTTTTTGAGCAGATATATCAGAAAGTTTCTCTTTATTTTTAAGATATTCATCTAATTGTTTGTCTCTTAAAGCCTCTACCCTTCTCACGCCAGCTGCTATAGAAGATTGGTTTATAATTTTAAATTTTCCTATATCTCCTGTATTTCTAACATGTGTTCCACCACAAAGTTCTGTTGAAAAATAATTGCCTTCTTCATCCCCCATTGACAAAACTCTTACTTCATCACCATATTTTTCACCAAATAATGCAAGTGCTCCATTATCCACGGCTTCTTTTGGTGTCATAATTCTTGTTTTTACTTCTGACTTTTTTTCAACCATTTTATTTACTTGTGACTCAATTTTTAAAATTTCATTTGGAGAAATTGGCTTCATATGACTGAAATCAAACCTAAGTCTATCGGGCTCTACTAAAGATCCTTTTTGCATAACATGAGATCCTAAAACTCTTCTTAAAGACTCATGTAATAAGTGTGTTGCTGAGTGATAAGCTCTTAAATTATCACGCCTAGAGATATCAATCTTCATTTCAACATTCTGATTAATTTTAATAGTTCCACTTTTTACCTCGCCGTAGTGCACAAATAAGTCACCTAATTTTTTTTGAACATCTGCAACTTCAAAAATAAATTCACCTGATGATATTTCTCCTTTATCACCAATTTGTCCTCCAGATTCTGCGTAAAATGGAGTTTGATTTACTATGATCATTCCAAGATCACCAACATTAAGTTCGTTTACTTCTTTATTATTTTTTAATAATGACAAAACTACTCCTTCAGCTTGGTTTGTTTCGTAGCCGAGAAATTCTGTGGTACTTAATTTATCTTTTATGCCAAACCATATATCGTCAATTGCGCTGTCTCCAGAACCCTTCCAATTTTTTTTAGCCAGTTCTCTGCTTTGTTTCATCAAAGAATTAAATTTACCATTATCAATTGTAAGTGATTTACTTTTTAAAATATCTTCTGTTAAATCTAGTGGAAAGCCATATGTGTCATAAAGTTTAAAAGCCACCTCGCCTGGAAGAACTTTCTCTATTTTAGATATTTCCTCATTTAAAATTTTTATTCCTCTATCTAAAAGAACTAAAAACTTTTCTTCTTCCATTCTTAGAGTTTCTTTGATCAAAGATTGTGCTCTTTCAATTTCAGGATAGTTTCCTTTCATTTCATCCATCAAAGTTTTAAATATATTAAAAAAAATTGGTTGTTTGGATCCCAATAAATGAGAATGTCTCATTCCTCTTCTCATAATTCTTCTTAAAACATAACCTCTACCTTCATTAGAAGGTAGAACTCCCTCAGCAATTAAAAAAGAGCTGGCTCTGAGGTGATCAGCTATAACTCTAAAACTTGCGATATTATCTTCTTCTGCTTTTACTTTAAGAGTCTCAGAGATTGAATCTATTAATTTTTTGAAGTGATCAGTTTTATAATTATCATGAGTGCCTTGCAGTAATGCTGCTATTCTCTCTAATCCCATACCAGTATCAACTGAAGGTTTTGGTAAATTAATTCTTTTTTCTTTTGAAATTTGTTCAAATTGCATGAAAACTAAATTCCAAATTTCAATAAATCTATCTCCATCTTCATCTTTTGAGCCAGGTAAACCACCTTTTAAGTGTTCTCCATGGTCATAAAAAATTTCTGAACATGGTCCGCAGGGCCCTGTTTCTCCCATTGACCAAAAATTATCTGAAGTTGCTATTCTTATGATTTTATCATCATTAAATCCAGCTATTTTCTTCCACAGGTTAAATGCTTCATCATCTTCATGGTAAACAGTAACATAAAGTCTATTTTTGTCTAAACCAAAATCTTTTGTAATTAAGTTCCAAGCAAGTTCAATCGCTCTATCTTTGAAATAATCACCGAAAGAAAAATTTCCTAACATTTCAAAAAAAGTATGATGCCTTGGTGTATAGCCTACATTTTCAAGATCATTATGTTTTCCTCCGGCTCTTACACATTTCTGTGAAGTTGTTGCTCTTTTGTAATCTCTTTTTTCTAATCCAGTAAATACATTTTTAAATTGAACCATACCTGAATTGGCAAACATTAGAGTAGGATCGTTATTTGGAACTAAGTTGCTAGACTCAACAATCTTATGATCATTTTTATTAAAATAATCTAAAAAAGTTCTTCTGATCTCGTTTAGTGTTTTTGCCATATTCATCTAAAATACAGCTTTTTGTATTGATGTCTACACTTCTAAAGGGAAAAAAGGCGCCCATTCGAGCGCCTTTTTAATAACTAAAAGTTATTTGCTAATTTTTTTTAGTAGGAATTTCCTCTTCTTTTTTTTGAGCTTCTACTTTCTCTTCACTTAAAGGATTGCCTTCAATTTTTTTAGAAATCACACCTGCTTTTTCTCTTATTGCCATTTCAATCTCGGCAGCAGCTTTAGGATTTTGTTCGAGGTAAAGTTTTGCATTTTCCCTACCTTGGCCAATTTTTTCACCTTTGTAAGCGTACCAAGCTCCTGCTTTCTCAACAATCTCGGCCTTAGCCCCAAGATCTATTAATTCCCCTACTTTACTAATTCCTTTTCCATACATTAAGTCGAACTCAACAACTTTAAAGGGTGGTGCAACTTTATTTTTAACAACTTTTACTCTCGTTGTATTGCCAATAATTTGTTCCTTATCTTTAATAGCACCAATTCTTCTTATGTCCATTCTTACTGATGAATAGAATTTTAATGAATTTCCACCAGATGTAGTTTCTGGACTTCCAAACATAACACCAATTTTCATTCTAATTTGGTTAATAAATATAACCATAGTGTTAGTTCTTGATATAGAGCCAGTTAATTTTCTTAATGCTTGAGACATCAATCTTGCTTGAAGACCAACATGGTGGTCGCCCATATCGCCTTCTATTTCTGCTCTTGGAGTTAATGCTGCCACAGAGTCAACTACAAGAACTGACATCGATCCTGACTTAATTAAAGTATCTGTAATTTCTAAAGCCTGCTCTCCTGTGTCTGGTTGGGAGATTAAAAGCTCTTCAGTGTTTACACCTAGTTTTTTTGCATATACTGGATCTAAAGCATGCTCGGCATCTACAAATCCACAAATACCTCCAGCTCTTTGTGCTTCTGCAACAACTTGTAATGCTAAAGTTGTTTTTCCAGATGACTCTGGGCCATAAATTTCAATAATTCTTCCTTTTGGTAGTCCACCAATTCCAAGTGCAAGATCTAAACTTAAAGATCCTGTTGAAACTGACTCAATATCCATAGCTTTTTGCTCACCAAGTCTCATTACAGAACCTTTTCCAAAGTTATCTGTTATTTGACTAATAGCTGCGTCTAATGCTTTATTTTTTTCTTTGTTTTCCAAATCTTTATCTTTTGCGGATTTCACCACTTTTAAGTTATTTTTCGTCATTTTTTGCCTCTTTTTTTACATTTTTTAACAATCGAATCATGAAGATAAATGTACACATTTTGTTCTCATTAGCAATATAATTATCAAATTCACTAAAAAAAACAAGAAATTACTTAAGTTTTAGATAGTTGCTGTTTAACAAGCCTACAGATTTTAAGACCTTGTATTGAGCCAAAAGATAATTTCTTTCTGCTTCAGCAAGATTTATCTTTGCATTGATAAGATTAGACCTTGATTGAAGCACATCAAAAGTAGATCTATTTAAGCCGCTTTCATATTCATAGCTTATTCCTTCATTTGCAATTTCGGAGGCTTTAACTTGTGTCTGCACTGCTCTTAAAAAACTTTTAGATGACTGTAAAGTTGACCAAGCAGCAGTTACTGATTGTGTATTATTTCTTTGAGCATTTTCCAATAAGAGTCTTTTCATTCCTTTTACTTGAAGGTTTTTACTAACTTTAGATTTATTTTTTCCACCAAATTGAAATGGCCAACTGACAGTTGCTTGTAAAACATCTTTTTCTCTTTCATCATAAGTTGCGCTCAAATCGTCAGTGTATGTTCTTTCCAATGAAAGTTTTGCCGTAGGTGAAAGATCTGATCTTGCAATTTTAACATCTAATTCTGATTGACCATACTCTATTTCAGCTATAATTAATTCTGGACTTTTTTTCTTTGATATTTCTTTAGCTTCATTTAAGCTGGATGGAATTAATACATCTGATTTATAAATTTTTTTTAAATTTTCTTGATTGCTAATAGGCCCAATAATATTTTCATAATTCAGTTTACTTGTTACTATATTGTTTTGAGCCTCAATATATCTTGCTTGCGCACCAGCAAGAGATGATTGTGATTGTGCTAGGTCTGTTGCAGTAATTTGAGCTCTACTAAGTCTAGCATTATCTATTTCAAACTGTCTTTGAAGCAAATTTACATTTTCTTCATTAATGTTCAATTTTTCATAAGCTAAAATTAACCCTGTATATGTTTCAATTGCCTTTATAAAAATTTCCTGTTCCTTTTTAATTAATTGAGCTTCAGATAGATTTAAACCTAATTTACTTTTTTCATATTCTGCATTCCTACCTTGCCCATCAATTAAAGTTTGTTCAATTTTAATTGAAGATGACATTGTATTGACATCGCTAATTGAGGCATCTTCACCACTTTGCTTTGTGAGTTTATTTGTATCTTCAAAATTTTTTTTACCAGTAAGAGTCATTGTTGGTAAAAAATCACTTTTAGAAATATTTAAAACTTCTTTCTGGACTTCTAAATTTTTTCTCTCAGCTTGAAGCTCTAGATTATTTTGATAAGTTAATTTTAATGCGCTTTTTAAAGTCGCTGAATAAGCATTAACTTGAAGTATGAATAAACAGTATATTATCAGAATAATTTTTTTCATCATTTATATTTTACTGATTTAATTTGGTGATTTCTATTTAAATTTAAAATTATAGAAGAATATTTTGACCCATATTTCAACATATTTTGTGTTACTCTTTGATAAGTTTGCATAAATTTAATTACATCCTTTTTATTCATAATTTTGTTATTTCTTATTCCTTTATTTTTTAATCTAAGCTTTTTTTCTTGTTTTAATCTCCATTGTTGAAGCAAACTAAAACTTCCAGCTTTTAAAAATAATAAACAATCTAGTTGAGCATATAGTTTTTTATATTTCAATTTCAATTGTTGATTTACGAACTTGCGCCAATACAACTTTATATCTCCTTTTTTTTCTAGAGAGTTTATGGGTTTTTTTAGAGTATCATTATTCTCAGCCTTGGCACCAACACACCATCCTTCAAAAATAATAACATCAGGTCTTTTTTTAATTGAGTACCATAAATTTTTCTTACATCTATCATCAATAGCTTTGTTAAATTTAGGAAGTTTTAATGATCTAAAACTTTTACTTTTTGTTTTTTTAAAAAAGTTTAACATAATATTTATATCATGAGTTCCTGGAACACCTCTGGTCATTAAAAAAGGATGGATCTTTTTTGATAAAGAAATTCTCTCTTTTCTAGTTTTATAAAAATCATCAATTGAAATTTTAAAAACATTTAATTTAAAATATTTTCTCAAGATAATTGCTATAATTGAACTAACAGTGGTTTTTCCGGTTCCTTGACCACCGGCCAAACCAACAAAATATGGTTTTGATTTATTTGTTTTACTTGCAATCCAAAAACTGACTGGGATTAAAAAAGATTTAATCATCTTTTCTTTATTTTTAAATTTATCTTTAGATGTTTCTTGTGATTTTATAAATTTCAAACAATCTTTGCTTACTTTTTTATAACATTCAATAACAGTCATTATTAAAAAATTATTTCTTCTGATCTAGAGGATGGTTTTCTCCATCATTTATAGGAATATTTTTTATTTCAAATGGTTTAATGCCCTCAACACAGGCAATATTCACACCATATATTTTTGGATTAATTCTTGGTCTATTGTGAGTATGAATGCCACAAATTTTACAAAAATAATGTTGAGCAGTTTTTGTTTTAAATTGATAAAGTGTCAAAAGTTCTTCACCTTTAACGAGTTTAAAATCATCTGGTCCAATAACTCCTATTATGTACCCTTTTCTTTTACATATAGAACAATTGCATCGCATAATCTTTTCAAATCCTTTTTCAGGAACATTAACTTCTGCCTCTATACCTCCACAATGACACGTTAATTTTTTCATATTTTCCCCTTATCTAAAAAATTTTTAATTAATTTCCAATTTTCTTCATAAAATTCATAATTTGGAACACTTGTTTTTAATTTTATATAATCAGAACCCTGCTTATCGGTAGATTTATATTTTTGAACACTTTTATAATCCATAATAAAAAATCTTGGTTTTGTATTTTTGTCCTCAACCAATTGAGCAACCTTATTAACATAATGATAAACACTTGTGTGACAAAAAACATAAAAATCAGGCTGGTCTTTTTCTACTGGATTTAGATAAAAACTAAAATCGTTAACAAAATTTTTACTTTTAACCTGAATTTTTGCACTTTTACCTTTGTCTGGATTAACAGAAACTAAATCATAACCCTCAAAATTTATGTAGGTCTTATAAGTCTGTATCTCATGAAGTAAAAGTTTGCCTAAAACTATAAATTCAGCTCCTGTTGAAACTAATTTTGTATCTTTTCTTTTTTTTTTCACGAATTTTAAACTATCTATGGTTAAAGTTATCCACAATAGCACAAAATGTGGTTTGAATGTTCACGTTTTGATTCACTTTTGATTCACTTCCAGACTCAAAATACAACCTGATTGACACTATTGAATAACTTATGTATTAATGAGAACAAAATAAGAACATTTATGAAGTTAACAGTACCGTATTATTTACATAAAGCTGGCGCAGGTTTTCCATCTCCTGCTACGGACTATATCGAAGAAGATATCGATCTAAATGTTCATTTAATCAAAAATGTTCCAGCAACCTTCATCATAAGAGTTCAAGGAAAATCAATGGTGAATGTTGGGATTAATGATGGCGATCTATTAGTTGTTGATAAGAGTTTGAAACCAAAAAATTTTTCAACAGTTATAGCCAATGTTCATGATGAACTAGTTGTTAAGAGCTTTGTTCAAGATAAAGATAAACAATTTTTAACATCTGGCTCTAAAAACTTTGAAGATCGAATTTTAATTAATGAAGAAGCAGATGTTTTTATCTGGGGAGTTGTAACTTATGTCATCCATTCAGTATACTAAGAAAATAGCATTAATAGATTGTAATTCTTTTTATGTTTCTTGTGAAAGATTATTCAATCCTAAAATAAGAAAGAAGCCTGTTGTTGTTTTATCTAATAATGACGGATGCATTGTATCAAGATCTAATGAAGCAAAAGCTTTGGGTATCAAAATGGGCGAACCTTATTTCAAAGCAAAAGATATAATTGTAAAAAATAATGTTCAAGTTTTCTCATCAAACTACTCTTTGTATGGAGATCTATCTAGAAGGGTAATGAGAACGCTTAAAAGATTCAATGCTGATATAGAAGTTTATTCAATTGATGAAGCTTTTATGGATCTTTCAAATTTTTCTGATGATGAAGTATTAAATGTTGGACAAGAAATTAGATCAACTGTATTACAATGGACAGGTATACCTACAAGTATTGGTATTGCTAAAACAAAAACATTAAGCAAAGTTGCAAATCATATTGCAAAGAAAAAGAAATCTGGAGTTACTAATTTTGTTGGAGTTGAAAATATAGATCCATTGTTAGAAAAAGTTGACATTAACGATGTTTGGGGGGTTGGTAGACAGCTAACTAAATTTTACCATAAAAATGGAATTTACAATGCCAAACAATTAAAAAATAAATCAAACACTTGGATTAAAAAAAATTCAAATGTTTTGGGATCAAGAACTGCTATGGAGCTTAGAGGCATCTCTTGTATTGATTTAGAAAAAACAGAGTCAAAGAGAAAAAGTTGTGTGGTGTCTAGATCATTTGGTCAAAGAATTGAAAAATACCAAGAGTTAAAAGAAGCAGTTGCTAGCTATTGTTTAAATGCTTCTGAAAAAATTAGATCTGAGTCTTTAATTGCAAAATCAATAACTGTTTTTATAAGAACGAGTCCATTTCAAAGTCGTTTTGGATATTATTCAAATTCAAAGACAGTTGATTTTCCAATTGCAACAAATAATAGTATTGAAATTGTTAAAACCGCTTTAACTACTTTAGAAAGTATTTTCAAAAATGGATATCGTTATCAAAAAGCTGGCGTAATATTGTCCAACTTATCTGAGTCCACTAATAGTAAAAATTTATTTTCTTCTGAAAAAGATGAGAAAATAAGCTGTTTAATGAGGTCTATTGATAACACCAATTATAGATATGGAAGATCGTCTATAAGTCTAGCAAGCGCTGGGGTTCAAAAGAGATGGAATATGAAAAGAGAATACTCTTCTAAAATAGATACATCTGATTTTTATTGTCTGCCAAAAATACTAACTTAAAATAACTATTACCCATTAAGCCAAACAACACTTTTGCATGCATTTTTATATGCTTCATCTTCACTAGAAAAAATATTATCCCCAAAAAAACCAACTTTATACCAACCTTCGTTGGTTTCTGAGTCTCTTCTATATTCTTCAAATCCAAAAGTATTATCTTCTCTTTGGAAGATATCTACACAAAGACTTTTATCTGTATTATTTATTGAACGAACAATAATTTTTTTTTTCACTATGTAATTTTCATTTATATTATTCCCACTCAATAGTGCCAGGGGGTTTACTTGTTGTGTCATAAACAACTCTATTAATACCCTTAACTTTGTTAATAATGTTATTGGAAACTTTCTTTAAAAAATCTTGGTCAAAAGGATAATAATCAGCCGTCATGCCATCAACGGAAGTTACAGCTCTAATTGCACAAACATTTTCATAAGTTCTTGAGTCTCCCATTACACCGACGGTCTTTACTGGCAGTAGAACACAAAAGGCTTGCCAAATTTTATCATATAATTTTTCTTTTTTTAGTAAATCGATATAAATTTTGTCAGCTTGTCTTAAAATTTCTAATCTATTTTTTGTCACTTCACCTAATATCCTAATAGCTAAACCAGGACCTGGGAAAGGATGACGATTTCTAATATTATCACTAAGACCAAGTTCCTTTCCTAAAATTCTTACTTCATCTTTAAATAAAGTATTAAGAGGCTCAACAAGTTTCAGATTCATTTTTTTAGGTAGTCCACCAACATTATGATGACTTTTAATTGTAGCACTTGGAGCACCAGTTACTGAACGGCTTTCGATAACATCTGGATATAAAGTACCCTGTGCAAGATATTCTATGCCTTTATATTTGTTAGCACATTTATCAAATGTTTTTATAAACTCTTTTCCAATAAGTTTTCTTTTCTTTTCGGGGTCAGTTACCCCTTTAAGAACTTTCATAAACTGTTTTGATGCATCTACTGAAATAAATTTAAAGTTACTTTTCCTTTTAAAAAAATTATGAATCTCTTTTTTTTCTCCCATTCTTAGCAATCCATGGTCTACAAAAATACAAAGTAATCTTTTACCAATTGCTTTATTCAAAAGAAGAGCAGCAACACTAGAATCTACCCCGCCTGAAAGACCACATATAACTTTTTTATTTACCAATTTTTTCTTCAATAAAGTAATATTTTCTTTCTTGAATTTCTTCATATTCCATTGGGGTTTGCACTTACACACCTCAAACAAAAACTTTTTTATTATAGATTTTCCATCTTTTGTGTGAGTTACCTCTGGATGAAATTGAAGACCAAATATTTTCATTTTTTCATTAGCAATTCCAACAAAATTTTCATTATTACTTTTAGCAAAGCTTATAAAATTTTTAGGTAGTGTTTTCACACTATCTCCATGAGACATCCAAACATCATGTTTTGTTTTTGTTTTCCAATTATTAGGACAAATTGAAGATTTTTTTATAACTCTAATAGAAGTATCTCCATATTCTCTACCTGAAATTTTCTTTATTTTTCCACCTAATGCAGATGAAATTAACTGCATTCCGTAACAAATACCGAGAATAGGAATGCCTAAGAAAAAAATTTCTCTTTTTATTGAAGGAAAACCTCTCTTTGTAACCGATAATGGGCTGCCAGATAGAATTATTCCAACAGGATTTTCATTTTTTATATATTTTAATGAAAATTTATTAAATGGAACAACTTCACAATATACTTTTTGGCTTCTAACACTTCTTGCTATTAGTTGTGTTACTTGTGAGCCGAAATCGACAATCACTACTTTTTTTAGCATTTAGATCTTAAAATCTTTAATATTAGTAGTCTCGTATTTTTCAAAAGGCATGTGTATCCATGGAGAACCCTTTAGAAACTCCACAGAATAATCTGGCTTAAATTGTGATTGTTCCTTATGCCAAAGAACAGCGGTTTTAACTTTTTCTTCTAGATAGAAACCATAAAATAATTCCAACCACTTTATGCTTTTAATTAAAGTTTTACCTGAGTCTGCAAGATCATCTACTAATAAAACATGTGAACCTAAGTTTGGTGTTGTCTTTGCTAAATCACGTGAAAATGTAAACTGTCCTTGTTGATCTAAAATATTTCCAGTACCTTTTTTATATGATTCAACTGACATTATTGCGAGAGGTACATCAAAGAGTCGGCTAAAAATATCGCCTACCCTAAGACCACCTTTTGCAATACAAATAACTTGATTAAATTTGCAACCATCCTCATAAACTTTGATAGCTAATTCTTCAATTTTTTTATTATATTCTTCCCAGGTAATATAAATATCTGACATAACAAAATATTTATTACTTTATTTTACAAATAAAATCTAGCAACCTGGGGTTGGATTTTTTAATTCTTTTCCAAAACTTTTACCGGAGAATAAGAAAAATAGAATTGAGACAACAAAAAATTTTTTCATCAAAATTTAAAGACCTCCTGAAGAAAACAAAAACTTTGCAACCTGTTCAACTCCAATCTGTTTTTTCATTTGACAGAATACATATGGAAGGCCATTTCTGGCTTTTTTCACATCATCTTTCATACTTTCTAGATTTACATCTACATATGGAGCCAAATCAGTTTTATTAATTATCAATAAATCTGATTTTTGGATTGCTGGACCACCTTTTCTAGGAATATCACCTCCCATCGCAACATCAATTACATAAATTGAAAGATCAACTAATTCAGGACTAAAAGTTGCTGCTAAATTATCTCCTCCTGACTCAATTAGAATAAGATCAAGGTCAGGAAATTTTTTTTTCATATTTTCTACAGCGAGCATATTAATTGAAGCATCTTCACGAATTGCAGTATGTGGGCATCCTCCAGTTTCAACACCTTTAATTCTATCTAAAGGCAAAGCCTGTACTTTCATTAAAAATTCAGCATCCTCTTTTGTATAAATATCATTGGAAATTACAGCCATAGAAATTTTCTTTGATAAAAATTTACAAAGTTCAGCTGTCAAACTGGTCTTTCCGGCGCCTACAGGTCCTCCGATTCCAACTTTTAATGGTCCATTAATATTTTTCATGTTTTATATACGCGAGTTTTTAAATTTTCGTGTTTAATGCTATAGATATCACTATTAAAACAAATTCCTCCTAAGTCTTCTAGATTCAAATTTTCACTTTCTTTTTCTATTTCTCTTATCACATCATATGTTTGAATAATGCAGTCTTGGCCTACTTTTTGTCCAATAGGTATATGTTTTACACAAACATTTATTAGATTTGATGCAAAAGATTGTAAGTAAGATATTATTGTTAAGTTAAGTGGTATATTAAAATGCCTTGCTGCTTTGCCAACAGAAATTGGATAAGCAGTATTTTCTGGAATTTTGTAATTCCAACTGTCTCCTAAAACCTTTCTAAATGCATTACCCATTTCAATAGTCTCTATTTTTCTCTCCTTGGTTGGACAAAGTGAAAGGGCTAGATCATTTAATTCTTCCCCTTGATAAGTATGTTTAATTAAAATTATATCATTTTTACCAGTACCATGTTTTAAAACACTTTTTAAATAATCTAAGATATCCTCCTTAGATTTAATTAAATTATCATCAATCATTGCTTCCAAGCCATGAGAGTAAGAAAAACTTCCGACTGGGAATAAAGGAGAAAACCAAGTTTGAAGGATTTGTAATGACTCTTTTAAATCTTTTGTATTATTGTTATTTTTAATGTTTATGGCTGTGGGTTCTGCCAATTCCATATGCTCCTCCTTCGGGTATAAAAGGTTTAAATACTTTTTTAACCTTTCCTCCCAGTTTTAAAATCATTTTTTTTATTACTTCATCATGCTGAATTAAAATTTTATCTTTTTTAATTTGGCAAGGCATATGTCTATTTCCAATATGCCATATAAGTTGCATTAAATTTTTACCTTTAATTTCAAGTAATTTTTCCTTTTTATTTTTTATCAAAATGAAATTCCCACTTTCAAGTTTAAACGCTTGATTTTCAGAAAGTGATTTTGTTTCGGGTAAATTTACTAAAAATTCTAAACCATTATCAGAAACAAGTTTTTTTCTTCTTAAAAATCTCTCATCATAAGATAAAGATATGTGATCTTTTGCTTTATATTTATCTTTTTTATTTACTATTAAAAAACAATTATCCATAAGTTAATACATAAAATATCTTTGAGCCAAAGGTAGTTCTTTTGCTGGCTCACATGTAATTATTTTACCATCGGCTTTCACTTCATATGTTTCTGGATTTACTTCAATTTTTGGACACTTATTATTTAAAACCATATCTTTTTTTGAAATAGATCTAGTATTTTCGACAGCTATCAAATCTTTTCTTATACTTTCATCTTTTAATGAATTTTTTTCTAGTGCCAATTTACTAGTGAAAATTACCGAAGACTTTTCTAATGATGTTCCAAATGAAGAAAACATTGGTCTTGTATATACTGGTTGTGGGGTTGGAATTGATGCATTTGGATCACCCATTTGAGCACAAGCTATGCTACCACCTATTAATATCATCTCTGGTTTAGCACCAAAAAATGCTGGATCCCATAAAACTAAATCAGCACGTTTCCCTTTTTCAATACTGCCAATGTATTTCGAAATTCCATGAGCAATTGCCGGATTAATTGTATATTTTGCTAAATATCTTTTAACTCTAAAATTATCATTATCTCCTTTTTCCTCTGGGAGACTTCCTCTTTGAACTTTCATTTTGTGTGCTGTCTGCCAAGTTCTAATAATGACTTCCCCCACTCTACCCATGGCCTGGCTGTCTGATGCAATAATAGAAAAAGCCCCCATGTCATGAAGAATATCCTCAGCTGCAATTGTCTCTCGTCTTATTCTACTTTCGGCGAACGCTACATCTTCTGGGATAGATTTATCAAGATGATGACAAACCATAAGCATATCCAAATGTTCTTCAATAGTATTGACTGTATATGGTCTTGTAGGATTTGTAGAAGAAGGAATAACATATTCCTCTCCACAAACTTTAATTATATCTGGTGCATGTCCACCGCCGGCACCTTCTGTATGAAAAGCATGTATGGTTCTTTTGTTTATTGCTTTAATTGTATTTTCTACAAATCCACTTTCATTCAAGGTGTCTGTATGTATCATCACTTGAACATCATTTTTATCAGCGATATTTAAACAATTATCAATTGCTCCAGGAGTAGTTCCCCAATCTTCATGTAACTTTAAAGCGGAAGCTCCTGCAAGGATTTGTTCTTCAAGACCTTCGGGTAATGAAGAGTTTCCTTTTCCAGCAAAAGCTAAATTCATAGAAAAACCATCAGCAGATTGTATCATTCTTTTGATATGCCATGGACCAGGTGTACAAGTCGTTGCAAGCGTACCATGAGCTGGTCCAGTTCCTCCTCCCAACATCGTGGTAATGCCAGAATGTAAAGCATCATCAATTTGTTGAGGACATATATAATGAATATGACTGTCAAAACCTCCCGCGGTTAATATTTTACCTTCACCTGCAATAATCTCTGTTCCTGGGCCAATAATAATATTTACTTTTGATTGAGTATCTGGATTACCTGCTTTACCAATATCGAAAATTTTTCCATCCTTTAAGCCTACATCAGCTTTATAAATTCCATTAACATCGGCTATCAAAGCGTTTGTAATAACTGTATCTAATGCACCTTTTTCTCTGCTAATTTGAGATTGACCCATTCCATCTCTTATTACTTTTCCTCCACCAAACTTTACCTCCTCACCGTAAGTAGTAAGATCATTTTCAACTTCAATAAACAGCTCAGTGTCAGCAAGTCTTACTTTATCTCCTGTAGTTGGGCCGTACATATCTGCATATGATGCTCTAGAAATTTTAACCATTATAAATTACCCATTATTTTTTTGTTGAAACCAAATATCTTTTTTAGTCCGTTGATTTCTATTAGCTCAACATCCTTGGATTGACCCGGCTCAAATCGAACTGCAGTTCCAGAAGGTATATTTAATCTTTTTCCATAAGATAAATCTCTATCAAAAACTAAATAATTATTTGTTTCAAAAAAGTGATAATGACTTCCAACTTGTACTGGCCTATCTCCTGAGTTTGAAACTTTTAATTTAGTTTTTTTGGATTCTTTGTTTAAATCTATTTCACCTTTTTTAGCTATTATTTCACCTGGCTTCATAATCATTACCTTATAGGTTTATGCACTGTAACTAGTTTAGTTCCGTCTGGAAAAGTAGCCTCTACTTGAACATCTTTGACCATATCTGGAACACCTTCCATGCAATCCTGTTTTTTTATTACATAGGCGCCAGCTTCCATGAGTTCCGAAACACTCTTGCCCTCTCTCGCTCCTTCTATTACGAAATCAGTTATTAGAGCTATCACTTCTGGATAATTCAACTTTATGCCTTTTGCTAATCTTTTTCTTGCTACAATTGCTGAAAGGCTAATTAAAAGTTTATCTTTTTCACGAGGTGTTAGTTTCATTTTAAATATTCCATATTCTTGGTATTTGTGAATTTTCAAAAAAGTAAGATAAAATTTTATTAATAGCAAACTTCAAATTGTAGCTATCTTTAGAGATGCATCTTATGATTAATTTTTCATCCCAGGCTGAGTATTCTGATATTGTATAATTATTTTTTGTCATGAATTTTGACAATTCATCGCCAATATTTAAAAATTTTTTACCAACAAGAATTATAGTAGCAATAGCACAATTTTTATTTAAAATTGATTTATTTTTTAAAACTTCCTTGTTAAAATTATTTGTGTTCAAAGCTTCTGAATGAATGAGTTTATTATCATAATATATTTTCCAAAAATCTGAAAAAAAACCACTCTTTAATTCCTCTTTCATTGAAGTTCTTCCAAAAACAATATTTTCACATAAAAATAAGTTTGAGTCTTTTGAAAGATTAATATTAAATTTTCTTTTTAGATTGCAATTATTAAATAAAATTAATTCTTTAGGTAACCAAAATAAATTTCCGTTATTTGATATATTAATATTAATATTGACTTGGGCAGGGTCACCAAAGCCACTGTAGATTTTTTCTGCAGCTTGAGTTGAAACGCATATATTTGAATTATCTAAGTCTATTTTTGAATAAAAATCGTCGCCACTTGTAATACCACCCGCAGTATTGATCAGCATCAACTGCTGTAAATTTTCATGAAAATTAGGCAATAAAGCTTTTAGAGAACCTTGCTGAAGTAGTTTTAAAAGTTTGTTATTTTTAATTTTAACATCTAGTTTACCATTAGATTTTTCTAATTTTTTATATGCAAAGCTCACAAAGATAATATTAACACTAAAACTCTAAACTTTAAAAAGTTTATCTGATAAATTTTGAAGATTGTCGCCCCAAAAAACTTTATCTTTAATAGTTTTGAAATCTACATCAAAAACAGTTGACATTGCTGAGGCATAGACTGAACGAGAGTCTATTGTTGAATTTAAATCTCTTCCTTGAAATAATTCTTTACCTTTTAAACCTGGCCAATCTGTGTAAACCTGGTTCTTTTTAAGAATTCCACCACCCATAAATATTGCTGAACCATAGCCATGTTCGGTTCCTAATCCACTATTTTGTTTAATTGTTCTTCCAAACTCAGTTAGAGTAACTATTAGCGTATTTTCGAATTCTTCCTTAAGTCTTCTCTTTAAAGTATAAAAAATAAGATCCATTTCTTTCAAACAATCTGAGTGAGTTCCATGCACTCCTCCTTGGGCTGCATGAGTATCAAAACCTCCAACCTCAAATACTGCAACTCTTGGACCATCTGGTTTTTTTAATAAAGTTCCAGCCTCATTTGCTAGTGAATAAGTGTCATCTGCAGCATAAGAAGTTTCTTTTGGTCTAGATTTTATTGTTTCAAGCATATCTAATAACTCAGCTTCAGATCTATCTTTGTATGCTTTATTTAATAGCGCTAAGACTTTATCATTAGGAAGTTTTCCCTTAGTGGGATAGTAATTATTATTTTGAGGTACGCCTCTTAGAATTAACGGCATTGGTAGAGCTAGAGCCAAACCTTCTTTTTTTAATCCAGCAACTTTCATTCCTCTTCCTAGCCAACCTGTTTTTACTTTGTAAGGAATTTTGCCTCCAGACTCCATTAGGTTTTGACCATCAAAATGTGATCTTTCTGTATAAGGAATATTAGTTGCATGAACAATTGCACCTTGTTTTTCTTTCCACAATGTATGAAAATTTTCTAAAACTGGATGCAAGGAGAAATCAGAGTTTAATTTGATAGTGTTATCTAAAATAAGTTCTTTTCTTCTTTTTTCAAAATTTTTGTCACCTATTACTGGAACAGCGCACAAGGCATCCATTCCTCCTCTTAACATTATTACTACTAAATTTTTTTTTGCTTTGTTTGAAGAATAAACTGGCAAACCAGTTCCAGCCAAAAATAATGTTGTTAAAGATCCTTTTAAGAATGTTCTTCTTGATATTTTCATGCTCTTATTACCTCAGGTAAGTTAAATAATAATATATGTTTATCAATCGGTTTTTGATTTTCATTTAGAATACTCATTATTTTGCCAGGATTATCAAAGTTATTAATTACGACTTTTTCATAAAATTCATTATTTTTATTATCTGGTTTTAAATTAATATAACCTTGTCTTGCATAAAGAAGTCTTCTAATCACCAATTCTGGTGACATCCAATCTTCTGCTATATCAGAATATCCATTTGGTTGTTTAGATTTATATGGATGGTGACCCATATCCTTCATAAATCTATGTGGTTTTGCTTGATAAGGATCAAGACCATATCCAAGTATAAAGTTATCAAATTTCTCTTCGCCTGGAGGCCATTTTGCATCTGTCATTCTACTCATTTGTAACCACCAGTTTTCAGGATTTTGAAATTTATTATGCATATCATTAAATTTAAATGTTACTTCTATTGCAGCTTTATGCACCTCGGGCAAATAACCTCCGCTTTTTTCCCATGCTTTAACAATGGGATCTGTCATCTCTTTTGTTGGATAGTCAGTAATTAAATATCTACAGAGTTTATAAGCAATAAATTCTCTGCAAGAAGGATGATTAGCCAAAAATTTGATTGCCGCAGGAAGACCTTTTTTAGATTTAGGAAACTCTTTTCCCCAAAATATTTTTTTTCCAGGCTCGTGATATTTTCTTTGAAATTTGACATCAGCAGTTTCAAGTAAAGTCTTGTGCTTGGAATCATCGGGCGCCCAACCTGTCATTATTAAAGCTAATTCCTTTATATTTTCTTGGGTGTAACCAGCGTTTGGAGAAACTGTATGAAGTTCTAAAAGTTCTCTAGCATGATTTTCATTTATTGTTGCTGGTCTTTTTTTTCTTTTTCTCCACTCAGCTCTTGCATCTTCTGATTTGGGACCAACATTTTCTCCATTATCTAAATGATGAATCATAGCCCAAGCAACTGTCGCCTCATAAGCTAGCTCTTCAAAAGTTTTATTTAAATTTGCTCTAATTGACTCTCTTTGATAAGCACCTGTTGTGTAATTTGCCAAAGAATCTTTATCGCTAATTGTAAAATGATTACCCCAAAAATACCATAATTTTGCAAGTACAGGGTATTCTCCTTTGGTTGCCTCTTTTTGTCTTATTGCTAGCTCAAGATTTCTCCAAAACTTTTGTCCTGTATCAGCTCTAAGTTTGTTTTTAGCAGCTTTATATCCCATTTTATCTTTCTTAAATTTTTTTCTTAGTATTTTTCTGTCATTGTAAACCCACTCTCTATAATGTTTCCTTAGTTCTTTTTCCGAGTAAATTTTACCTTTAAAAGAAAATTCTGGAATTTTATCTGTAATCTGTGAAGTTGCCCAAGTAAGTGGGTCTGATGGTACCTTTTCATCAGGCCCTAAACCAAAAGCAACTTTTCTAAAAAAATTTTTCATATAAATTTTTCTTGTCCCTTGATTTACAAGTCAGCACAACCAGACTTGTTATTTAATTTTATCAATTTTTAAAATATTTGACAATGAATTTTTTAAATTGTTTAAATTTTCTCTTTTTGCAATTAATAAAACTGAAAATGTTAAAGCGATTACTGCTAAAGCTGGTATAAGCATTATAATTGATATTTTTTTATAAATTAAAAACATGTAAATCGCTAAGAACAATATAGATCTTGATAATACACTAATTTTAAAAACAGAAATAATTGAAAGAGAGTGTAAGACTAAATTTTTAAAACTCATTTTTGAAGGACCAAAATATCTCTCACCTCTAATTGAAGGAGTTAAAGATTTATCATTATCAACTTTTTCTAAAGATCCAGAAAAACTACTCCAAGAAGCTTTATCATTTATCATTTTTTCTACAGTTGATTTTGTTAAACAAGTATAATTTCCAAATTTAATATTTTTTCCTGTAAATGTTAAAGTTAAAATTTTATGGAAACTGTAACAGATCTTAAAAAATAAACCTTCTGATCTTTTTATTCTCTCTCCTACAATAGTTTTATTGGGGGAATAATTTATATGCTCTACAAAATTTTTAATTTCTTCTGGTCTATCTTCACCATCACCATCCATAGGAATTACATAGTCAAATTCTTCTTTTTCAAATATATGTTTAAGACCTGTCGCAATGCATCTAGCATGTCCAATATTTTCTTTCATATTTATAATTTTAATTGACTGAATGTTTATTAAATTTGAATTATTAATTGTTGTTTCTTCAGTTGATGAATCATTAAGAATTATAATTGAAAATTTACAGTCTAGATTTGAAATATTAGAATTTATATCATCTAATAATTTAGAAACTGATCTCCAATCATTATAAATTGGTATTAAAATTACAATATTCATTAACTTACAGATCTTATTAATCTAAATAGTGACGCAAAAAATCCATATCCAGATAATTCAATTAAGATAACAATTCCAATAATAAATAATATTTTTTTTCTTTTTTCACTAATTTTTAAGCTCATTTATATTTTTTACATTTTAAATTTTTGTTGCATAAATAAACATTATTTCGATCGTAAATCCACTTTGGTCTTTCTTTTAGATGATATGATAAATTTCCTGCGATCCATTCATTACCCTTAACATAGGCAATTTTTCCAATAACTTCACTTTGATTTTTGTAAAAAGATATTGCTTTGTTTGCTTCTTCTTTTCCTAGATAGTCAGTCCTCTTATCTGTTTTTGTTATTGAAACATATGCGTAAGCAAATGGAGAAAATATAAATAAAATAATAAATACTGAAGCAAAGCCTCTAAGTTTATTTAAATTAATTTGAGATTGAAAAATATAAATCACCAGAACCCCAAAGAACAAATAAAAAGGCGTCATCCACATTGTTCTAATTTTAACACCCATGATAATAGAAGTTAAAAACACTAAAGCTAAAGGAGCTATATTAATAGCTAATAAAAATAATAATTTATTATCTTTAAGATTAAATTGAGTTTTTAATTTATTGCTCAAAAATAAAAACATTAAAAATAAAGGTATTAATATTCCAATTTGTTTTCCTAAGAATATTAATGGGTGAGTTATATGATCTAACAAATTTTGATCTCCACTTCCTGTTCTATCAAGACCATAAGTAATCGTTATATAATTATTTTCAGTTAACCAAATTAAATGAGGTAATAAAACTATTAAAAATGGAATTATAGATACCATACATTTAAAATCTATTTTTCTTTTATAGATCATATAAATTATAAAAATATCAAGTCCAAAACCTAAATAAATAAACAAATATTTTGATAAAAATCCAAATCCTGCAAATAAGCCAACTAAAAACCAGTCAATAATTTTATTATCTTTAAAACCTTTCCATAAGTATAGGACTGTCAATGCCCAGAAAGGCATCAAACAAACATTAACATTAAATTCAGGAGTAGTGAAATTATAAAAATAAATCCCTTCTAATAATAATACAGATAAAAAACAAAATATTTTATTTTCAAAAAAATCCTCTGCAAATTTAAAAACAACAAAAAAAGAAATAATTACACAAATTTGACTTAACAAATAATAAGCCCAATCTCTAGCTCCAAAAATATGATAAAACATTTCAGCTATAAACGCACTCATAGGAGGATGTTTATTAAATCCCCAATCTAAATTACTTCCCCAGGCTAATGCCTCGATCGTATCTAAGGGTAAATTGTTATTTGTTAAAGTCGGTATTAATGTCCAGATTATTAAGTGTGTTGTTATAAAAATATAAAAAAAACTTTTTAAATTTTTTTCATTTAATGCCATTTTATGTAATTTATACGATTAATGCTCTCTTGACACTTAATAATTCATGAATATATTCACCAAACTCAAAAAAAAGAGCATGGTAAAGATCTCAAAAAAATATATTCCAAAAGAAACTGAAAAATACATGTGTGCGAAGCATCTTGCATATTTCAAACAAAAATTGCTTGAATGGAAAAAAGATCTAAAGAAATCAAATAACGAGGCAATATTTAACGCCTCTTTGGACGATAATAGTGCCTCAGCAGATATAGTTGACCAAGCAAGCTCTTATACAGAAAAAAATGTAGAAATGAGAGCAATTAATAGACAAATAAAATTAATTTCAAAAATTGAAGGAGCTCTTAAAAAAATTCAAGATGGAACCTATGGATTTTGTGAAGAAACAGGTGATCCAATAGGCTTAAAAAGATTAATGGCAAGACCTGTTGCTACTCTATGTATTGCGGCACAAGAAAAACATGAAAAAGAAGAAAAAGTATACGCTGATACTTAAGGTAAAGGAATTTCTATTTCACTATTCATAAATTTAAAACCTTTAATCACAGCCGATCGTTTAGAAATTTCCAAATACCATCTAGTAAGGTTAATAAATTTTGACAAACCTAGTCTTTCATCTAAATCTTCATAAATTCTTCTTGTAATCTCAAAATATCTTTTTTCACCAAATTCACTCTTGCCTTGATGATAATGATGAAATTGATGATGTTGTCCTATCATTGGACCCACATATCCCATTTGTCCCATCAGCCACTGATTTATTTTAAGTCTATTATCTTTATCATAAAACCTATTACTTTTTTCTCCCAGATACATCAGAATAGCTCCTGACTCAAAAATTGCTTCCTTATTACTATCATGATCGATAATTACAGGAATTTTACTGAAGGGACTTATCTTTCTAAAATCAGGATTAAATTGTTCTTTCTTTTCATGAAGATCGACAATGGTTACCTTATATTCATATCCAATTTCTTCAAGCATGATACTAATTTTTTTTCCATTTGGAGTATCAGCTGAAAATAATTCGATCACTCTTTTACACCTATCCTACCTTTTACAGTCTTTGATGTAGTTGTGAATTCAAACCTATACTTTTCATCAGGTCTTGCATATTTAAAACATCCTCTTGCTGCAAGAGCTCCTTCATGAAAACCAGATAGAATAAGTTTAAGTTTTCCAGGATATGTACAAATATCCCCTATAGCAAAAATGCCTTTTTTTGTTAGTTTCAAAGTTTTCAGTATTCACAGGAATTGTTTTTTTGTCAATATTTAAACCCCATTCTAAAATTGGCCCAAGTTGCATAATCAAACCAAAGAATCCTAATACATAATCTGTATCAATTGATTTACTTTCGCCTTCCTCATTTTTAATTTCAACCCCTTCGAGAGTTTCGTTTCCTGTTACATCTTTAATTGAATATTTAGTTAACACTTCGATCTTTTTTTCATTTTGTAATTCTTTTATTTTTTCTACACTAGAAGGAGCCCCTCTAAATTCATCTCTTCTGTGTACCAAGGTAACTTTAGAATTCTTTGAAAGTTCTATCGCCCAGTCTAATGCACTATCTCCACCTCCAAAAATAACAACTTTTTTATCTTTAAAGATATTTTTATCTTTTATTGAATATAAGATTGTTTTTCCCTCAAATTTTTCACAATTTTTTGGAGGAAATTTTCTTGGTTCAAAAGAGCCTACTCCGCCTGCAATTACTATATTAGGTGTTAAAAATTCTTTTCCTTTTAGCGTTCTAACAACCCATTTATTATTTTCATTTTTCATTTCTTGAACTCTATCATTTAAATGAAAATTAAAATTAAACGGCTTGATTTGCTCAATTAAACTATTTGTAAGTTCTTCTCCTGTGCATTCTGGAATAGCAGGAATATCGTAAATTGGTTTATCAGGATAAAGTTCTATACATTGTCCACCAATTTTATCTAGATTATCAACTACTTCACATTTAAGTCCAATGATTCCTAATTGATGTGCGCAAAATAATCCTGTTGGTCCGGCCCCTATAATTAAAACATCCGTATTAATCATTATATTTGTTTTTCTGGCAAGTTAACAACAAGTCCATTTAATTTTTCTGAAACTATAATCTGACAACTTAATCTGCTATTTGTTTTTGGCTCATAGGCTTGGTCCAACATATCATCTTCTCCTACTGATTTTTCTGGTAATTTATTAAACCAATCTTCTTTGACATAAACATGGCAGGTAGCACATGCCATTCCTCCACCGCAATCTGCATCTATCCCTGGTATATTGTTTTGAACAGCTCCCTCCATTACGCTAAGACCATTGGTAACATCTATTTCATGTTCTTTACCAGTGTGTTCTATATATTTTATTTTTGCCATATGGAATTTATATAAACACAAAAAAAAATAGGGCAAGTAATTAAACTTGCCCTATTTATTAATTATTTTCTCTTACTAATTATCTTCTAGAAGAGTTCGCAACAGCGCAAGACCATATAATTAAACCGAATGCGATTTTATTAACAAAGTCTGCTAAGTTGTAAATAACGTTTAGTGCATTTGCGTCAATACCACCTGTTAGGTAACCAAAAATGTAACCTAATGGGTAGATTGCCCAACCAATAGTAACGATCATTCTTAATGCTCCAAATGCTGTTACTAAAGCTTTGTTTCCAGATTTAGCTGCTGCTTTTCCTGCTTCACCTGAAAAGATTTCATAAAGAATGTAAATCCAACCTGCTATCCCGATAATAAAACCAAGTGTAGCATTAATGAATCCAGCTTCTCCAAGATATCCACCAATTAACATTACTAAAGAACCAATTAAGATTCTCCAGAAAATGTTGCTATCAACTTTTCTTACTGCTGAAAGAATTAAATAAAATTCTACTAGCTGTAAAGGTACAGTAATTAACCAGTCAATGTATCTGTAAACAGTTGGGGTATCACCTGTTTCAACCCAAACCGCTCTCATATACATGTAATGAATAAATGCAATACCAGTTACTAAACCAGCTACATTTACAGATTTTCTCCACTGAGCTCCGACATTTGCCTGCTCCATAAAGAAAAACGCAGTAGCTGCTAACATACCCATTGAAATTAACCAGAATGAAATACCAACGAAATCATCCGTAGCTAAAAAGGCAGTCGCTGCATTAGCCGCTGTAGTAGCTCCAAAAAGCACTAAAGCTAAAGCTAACATTTTAATTGTCTTCATAAAAAACTCCCTCATAGTTAGTTTTTTTATAGTTTAAATTTAAACTACAGACTAATCTAACGATTAGCCCAAAGTTAGGGTTAGATATCAAATTAATTTAGTTTATTGAAGACTTTTTGACCTCTAAAAAGTATTGATTTTACTTACTTTATGAAATTAAATACAACCTGTTACATAAAATCATTATAAAAGGGAATCAAAAAACAAATCACTATGAAAATCAGCTACAATGACATTTATCAAAATTCTATCCAAAAACCCGAAGAATTTTGGCAAAATATTTCAAACGATATTTTTTGGTTCAAAAAACCAACTAAAATTCTTAATAAATCTAATCCTCCATTCTATAAATGGTTCGAAGATGGTATCACCAACTCTTGTTACAATGCTGTTGATCTTCACATAGAAAAAGGCATGGGAGAAAATATAGCTCTAATTTATGATAGTCCCATCACAGATAAAAAAGCAAAAATTACTTATAATGAACTAAAAAAAAAAATTTCTAAGTTTGCAGGAGCATTGGACAAATATGGCATCAAAAAAGGAGATAGAGTAATTATTTATATGCCAATGATTCCTGAGGCAGTTATTGCTATGCTTGCATGTGGAAGAATTGGAGCAATTCATTCTGTCGTTTTTGGTGGCTTTGCATCAAACGAACTTGCTAGCAGAATAGATGATAGCAAAGCTAAGATCTTGATAACTGCATCGTGCGGTTTTGAACCAGGAAGAACTGTAGAATATAGACCTTTGATAGATGGTGCTTTAAAACTTGCAAAACACAAAGTAGAAAAAGTTATTTTCTTTCAAAGAAATGGTTATGAAGTAGATCTAAATGCTCCATTAGAGATAAGTTGGCAAGAAGCATTGGTTGAGGCTAAAGACAAAGATTGTATCCCAATGGGGTCTAATGAATTTGCTTATATTTTGTATACATCAGGAACGACTGGTGTTCCAAAAGGTATAGTTAGAGATATTGGGGGCCATATAGTTGCTCTTAAATGGACAATGAAAAATATTTACAATATTAATGAAGGTGATGTTTGGTGGTCAGCAAGTGATATAGGATGGATCGTTGGGCACTCTTACATTGTTTATGCACCTCTCTTTAAAGGTTGCACAACAGTTTTATTCGAGGGAAAACCAGTTGGCACTCCTGATGCAGGAGTTTTTTGGAGAATTATTTCTGA
>CACPIK010000004.1 GCA_902633885.1 uncultured Pelagibacteraceae bacterium
AAAAAACAAATTGCTATCACTACTAGAGGGATTCCAATTACTCTTCTTGTAGCTTCAAGTAAAATTAAAATTCCACATATTCCAATAATCAATTCGATTGGTAAAACAAAATTTTCACTTAAAGTAATTTTTAATAAAATTCCACCTCTATCTACTAATTGGTCATAAAAAAAATAAATATAAAGACAACAAAAAACTGCAATTACACTTATTAATATATCTAAAATTGAAATTTTTTTACCTCTAGAATATGGAAATATTAAAAATGCAAGAGATAAAGCAAAACCTAAATGAATTGCTCTAGCAGGGAGACCTTTAAACATTCCTATATTAAACCAAAATGGTAAAGGTGATGCATACCAAAGTTGAAACAAAGACCAAAGAATTGCGATTGATGCAACAATTTTTAGATGCAAACCTGTAAGATTTCTAGTTGGTGATAAATCCTCTTGAATTTTTGATTTAATATTTGAATTATTTTCAGTCATTAAACATAGTTACAATACTATAAAAAAAAAGGCCCAACAAATATATTGGGCCTTTTAAATTTAAATTTAATTTATATGTATTACATTAATCCAGCTTCTTTATAATATTTAATAGCTCCTGGATGTAATGGTGCTGATAAACCGTCAGAAATCATATTTTTCTTTTCTAAAGGTCCAAAAGCAGGATGTTGGTTTCTGAAAGCATCAAAATTTTCAAAAACTGCTTTAGTTACTTGATAAACAAGATCTTCACTAACATCTGAACTAGTTACAACTGTTGCTTTAACACCAAAAGTAGTTACATCTTTTTTCTGACCAGTATAAGTTTTTGCAGGTATTGTAGCTGCTGCATAATAAGGTGCACCATCTATTAAACCTTGAACCTCAGATCCTGTAAGATTAATTGGCAATGCTTTAGCTTTACAAGTTGCAGCTTGCTCCATAGCGCCATTTGGAAATCCTACTGAATATCCATATGCATCTATTTTACCATCACATAAAGCCTTAACTTGCTCAGAAGAAGTTAGTTCTGTAGTAGATTTAAAGTAACTATTATCAACTCCCATTGCACTCATAAGCACTTCCATAGTTCCTCTTTGACCTGAGCCTGGATTACCTATGTTTACAACTTTACCTTTAAGGCCTGCAAAATCTTTAACTTTAGCTTTTTTTCTAGCCCAAATTTGAAAAGGTTCATTGTGAACTGAAAAAACAGCTCTCAAATTGCTATATTGCTTTCCTTCCCATTTGCTTGAACCATTATAAGCATGAAATTGCCAGTCTGATTGAGCAACACCAAATTGAAATTCACCATCTACAATCTGACCAATATTATAGTTTGATCCACCAGTAGAAGGAGCTGTACATCTGTAAGCTTTACCTTCCATTCCTTTTTTTCTTCCATGCTCTTTACTGATAGCTGATTTATGCAACATTTTGCAAATAGCGTTACCAGTTTGGAAGTAAACTCCAGTTGGACCGCCAGTTCCTATCGTAAAAAACTCTGCAGATTTTGCTACATTATTAAAAGAAAATAATGCTGCAAAAAGAATCAGAGTGCTTGATAGGGTAGTTAATATTTTTTTCATTTTCCCTCTCCTTACTTTGTTAATTATAATAAATAATTGAAACAAAATTTAATTTAATTGTCCAGAAGTTTTTTAGAATAATTCTAATATATATTAAGCTTTTTCAACCCAATCTTTTATCCTATTTGTTCCTTCAATAATTTTAGGGGCAAATTTTTTAATTAGGTCTTCATCAATGCTAGTATCTGAATTTATATTTGACATAAAATTATGTCCATCAAAATCAGTACAACTTATTCGAGCAATCATTTTATTTTCTAGAAATCCAAAATCAGATCCGGGCAAGATTGCTACACATTTTTTATTTAATAAATCAGCGCACATTTCAGATGAAGTTTTAAATCTTTTACTTAAAAATTCTGGCATTAAATAAAAGCCACCCATTGGTTTATTTAGTACAACATTATTTGATTTTAAATTTTCGTACACATATTCAGCTATACCTTTCAAAATATTCTTTGATCTTAAAACATAATCAGTATGATCATTTTTAAAGGCTGATATTGCAGCATACTGTATTGGTGCGCTAACAGATGAAAAGGTTTCACTAGCTAAAACTTTCATAGAATTTGTTAATTGATTTAACTCATTTGGAATTAAAAAATATCCCAGTCTCCATCCGCCTGCTCCACACCATTTACTAAGCCCATTGCTTATAATAACATTTTTTGAGCAATATTTAGAAATTGATTCATAGTTTTTATCAAAAGTTAATTCTGAATAAATTTCATCAGATAGAACTATAATTTGATATTTTTTTATGACTTCACTTATTTCCAATAAATTTTTACATACTTGACCAGAAGGATTGTTGGGTGAATTTAAAATCAAAAGATATTTTTTATTTTTATTTTTTAAAATTAAATTTTCAATACTTTCAGCTGTAGGATACCAATTATTTTCTGCCTTAGTTTCTATCCAATGAAATTTATTATCTGCTATGATTGATTGAGGCTTATAAGACACCCAACTTGGAGTGGGAAGAATTATTTCTCCATCAAAAGACAAATGTAATAAAAACATAAGTTCCTTAGATCCAGGTCCAACAATTACTTGATTTGGTGAAAAACTTTTATTTTTCTTTTTTGATTCATATCTTGCAATGGCTTCTCTCAGTTCCAAAAGTCCTTGTATAGGTAAATAACTTTTTTTATGTGCATTTTTTTTTAGTTCTTCTACAACTTTATCAGGAACTTGAAATGGCGATTGTCCAAATCCAAATTTTATTACATTTTTTCCCTCCTTTTCTAAATTATTAGATATTTCATTTATCTTGAGTGTAGCTGATAAATTTAAATTTTTTATCTTACTCTTGATCATTATTTTTTTAATTCTTCTATATTTTTATATTGCTCTAAAACTTCTGGATTTGCTAAAGCTTGAATATTATTTATTTTATTTCCTTCAATTGTATTTTTAACCGCTAATTCTACTATTTTACCATTCTTTGTTCTAGGAATATCACTAACCTCAAGAATTTTAGTGGGAACATGTCTTGGAGAAGCTTCTGATCTAATCGTTTTTTTTAATTTTTTAATTAATAAATCATCCAATAAATATCCTCTATTTAAAACTAAAAATAATATAATCCTTACATCATTATCCCAAGATTGAGAAACTACTATCGATTCCTTTACATTTTTAAATTTTTCTACAACAGAATAAATTTCTGCCGTACCAAGTCTTACTCCACCTGGATTTAAAGTTGCGTCTGATCTGCCGTAAATTACATAACCTCCATTTTTTTTTCTTTCAGCATAATCTCCGTGATGCCAAATATTTTTAAATTTACTAAAGTAAGCTTTTTTGTATTTTTTATCATTTTTATCATTCCAAAATAATTTTGGCATTGATGGAAAAGGAGATTTACATACTAATTCTCCTTTCTTGTTAATTAGTGACTTTCCTTTATCTGAAAAAATATCTGTGTTCATTCCTAAACCATTGTTTTGAATTTCTCCTTTGTAAACTGGAGAATAGATATTGCCACAAACAAAACATGAAACTAAGTCTGTGCCTCCAGCTATTGAAGCTAAGTGAACATTTTTTTTTATATTTTTGTAAACATATTGAAATCCATCATCAGAAAGAGGAGAACCTGTAGAACATATAGTTTTCAAAAAATTCAACTTATATTTTGATTTTATTTTAATATTTATTTTTCTAAGTTGATCAATATATTTAGCACTAACGCCAAAAAGAGTAATTTTTTCTTCATTCGCGATTTTAAATAATAAATCATTTCTTTTAAACATTGGTGAACCATCAAATAAAACAATTGATGCCTTAGAAGCAAGAAATGTTAAAAGCCAGTTCCACATCATCCATCCGCAAGTTGTAAAATAAAAGACATTATCACCAGGTTTAACTTCGCAATGTAATTGATGTTCTTTTAAATGTTGCAATAAAACACCTCCAGAACGATGGCAAATACATTTTGGTTTTCCTGTTGTTCCGCTAGAATATAAAATTGCCAATTCATGATCAAAATCAAAACTTTTAAATTTAATTACATTAGGTGTAATTTTTTTTATTTCATTTAAATTAAATATTCTTACTCCTTTTATTTTTTTTTGTTTTAAATATTTTTTTCCTGGGTAATTTATTATTAATATAGTTTTAATTGATTTTATTTTTTTTATTATTAATGGAAGTCTTTTTAAAATATTTATTTCTTTACCATTATAATAATATCTATCTGTTAGGATAAGCATTTTAGGTTTAATTTGTGAAAATCTTTCTATCAAACCTGGTGTTCCAAAGTCAGGTGAGCAAGAAGACCATATCGCACCAATTGAAGATGTGGCCAAAAAACATTCAACAACTTCAATTTGATTTGAAGTATAAGCTGCTATTCTATCTTTTTCTAAAATTTTATTTTGTTTAAAAAAATTAATTAGTTTAGAAGTATTATTATATAGTTCTCTCCAAGATCTTTCTTCTCTATATCCTGTTTCGCTAATAAAAGTAATAGCTTTTGAATTATCATTTTTTGAAATAAGATTTTCAGCAAAATTTAATTTAGACCCAACAAAAAATTTATTTTTTATAAACTCTTTTGTAAATTTAAATTTATCACTCTTATACCCTTTAACTTTTGTAAAATCCCAAACAGAGCTCCAAAAAAACTTAGAATTTTTAATACTCCATGTAAATAATTTTTTGTAATTTTTTGAGACTTTGTAATTAAATTTTTTTGAAATTAATTTTTCAAATTTAAACAAATTTGATTTTTTCTTTAACTCTGAATTTGCTTCCCATAGTTTTTGTGACATAAAAAATTATATTTAATTTTTTGAAATTATGATAATCTTAAAAATATAAATTATTAAAATGAGAACTTTTTCATGAACGATTCGGACCTGTTTTAGACTATTTTTGTTCTTTATGGATAACAAGATATAGTACATAAAAAAAAAATCATACCAAAAGTTGAAATGAAAAAAAATAAAATCACAGCTGTTCTTGGTCCCACAAATACGGGGAAAACATATTTAGCAATCGAAACAATGCTTTCTTTTGATTCTGGAATGATAGGATTTCCATTAAGACTATTAGCTAGAGAAGTTTACGATAAAATTATTAAGAAAATCGACTCATCAAAAGTAGCTTTAATTACTGGTGAAGAAAAAATAATACCAATAAATGCAAAATATTTTTTATGTACAGTGGAATCTATGCCTATAGATAAAAATTTAGAATTTGTAGGTATAGATGAAATTCAAATGTGCAATGATCATGAAAGAGGTCACATTTTTACAGACAGACTATTAAATCTTAGGGGTGAAAAATTAACAATGTTAATGGGCTCCAACACAATAAAAGATATTATTCAAAAACTCGATGAGGACATCGAATTTAAAAATAAAGAAAGACTTTCAAAGTTAACCTTTGGAGGTCACAAAAAAATTTCAAGGATAGAAAGAAAAAGTGCAGTTATTGCTTTTTCTACAGAAGAAGTTTATGCAATTGCTGAACTAATTAGACGACAAAAAGGTGGTGCAGCAATTGTAATGGGATCCTTAAGTCCAAAAACAAGAAATGCTCAAGTAAATTTATATCAATCTGGAGATGTTGATTATTTAGTAGCTACAGATGCTATAGGAATGGGAATAAATATGGATTTGGATAATGTTTATTTTTCAAATATTAAAAAGTTTGATGGCAAAAAAATTAGAAAATTAAATCTTTCTGAAATCGGGCAAATTGCTGGAAGAGCGGGACGATATTTGAATGATGGTTATTTTGGAATTACTGGAGAATGCAATGAAATAAATCCTGAAGAGATTGAGTCCCTTGAAAAACATAATTTTCCCGAAATTCAAAATATTTTTTGGAGAAATTCAGAACTTAATTTTAATAGCAAATCAAGTTTAATTAAATCTTTAGATGAAAAACCTAATAAAAATTGGTTAAGAAGAATTAACGAATGCGAGGATGAAAAAACACTAAAATATTTATTAAAAGACATTACAGAGATTGATGTAAAAGATAATTCTAAAGACCTAAAAATATTATGGGAATGTTGCCAAATTCCAGACTTTGTAAAAAAAAATTATGGTCACCATGTTGAATTAGTAAAAAAAATATTTAATTTCTTGATTCAAAAAACAAATAAAATTCCAAACCACTATATGAAAGAACAGCTATCTATTTTAGACAAATTAGAAGGAAATGTTGACTCCTTATCAAATAGAATTTCAAATGTTAGAACATGGTCCTATGTTGCAAATAAAGCTAACTGGGTAGAGAATCAAGATTATTGGATAGAACGAACAAAAAATTTGGAGGATAAATTATCAGATAGATTGCACGAAGAATTAACAAGAACATTTATTGATAAAAGAGCAAGTGTTTTAGCAAGAGGTTTGAAGCAAGATAATGTTTTCGAAACTAAAATAATTGATAATGAAAAGGTAATGATCAATCAACAATATATCGGGAGTTTAAAAGGTTTAAAATTAGATTTAGATCTTAAAGTTGATGCACTTGAAGCAGATATAAAATCTTTAAAAAAAGCTGCAAGACAAAATGTAGGTCCTGAAATTACAAAAAGAATTAATCAAATTATATCTACAGGATTAATCGAATTGAAAAATGATTATAAAGTTTATTGGAATAATTATCCTATAGCTAAGTTAATTCCAGGCTCAGATTATTTAAATCCAATAATCAATCTAATTGTTGATGAAATGATTGAAAGTAATGAAAAATTAAAATTAAATTCATATTTACAAAATTGGATTAATGAAAAAATTAATTTAGAGTTAAAAAGCCTAATAGACTTAAAAAACATAAAAGAAAACAATCCAGAACTTAGAGCTTTATCTTACCATCTATATGAAAACAATGGTGTAGTTAAAAGAGAAGAAGTTTTAGATTATCTTAAAAAACTAAACCAAGAAGAAAGAAAAAAACTAAGAAAAATTGGTGTCAAGTTTGGAAGATACCACATATTTTTATTTAAATTATTTAAACCAAGTTCAGTTTCATTAAGAATTCTTTTGTGGAAAAGTTATAATGAAAAAAATTTAGATCTTACACCACCTACTTTTGGATTAAACTTTTTGGAAAAGAAAAAAATTACAGATCAAAACTTTATGCTTCTTTGTGGATTTGAAAAGTTTGATAATATTTATGTTAGAATAGACATATTGGAAAGACTTTTTATTATGATTTTAAAATCTAAAGAGGATAGTAAAACAAGTGAAATAAAATTAGTTCCAGAAATGTTAAACTTACTTGGCTGTAACAAAGAAAACTTTGTAAGACTTGTTAAAAAAATGAATTACAAAATTTTTGAAAAAGAAAATAATTTGTATTTTAAATATTTTCCTACAAAAAAAATAATTAAAAAAAAAGAAATAAAAAAAGATATTAAAGACAATCCATTTGGTGTATTAAGTCAATTAAATTTAAAGTAATGTTTAAAATATTTAATAAAAAAGAAATAAAAAAAGAAAATGATCCTTCTTTAATTGCAGTAGCATCTCTATTAATACATTCTGCAAAAATTGATGAAAATTTTACAAATAAAGAAAGGAAAATTATTCGAGATGCATTAGTAGAAATGGGCGCTAGTGAGGAAAATATTGATGAAATTATAAAACAAGCTGAAATTAAAGAAAAAGACTCAAATCAAATATTAGATTTTACAAAACAAATTAAAAATACTGAAGAAGAAGATAAAAAAGCAATTATAGAAGCACTTTGGAGCATTATTTATTCAGACGAAGAAGCTGACATGTACGAAACAAATCTTATGAGAAGAATTGCGGGATTGCTTTACCTAGACAATAAAATTGTAGGTGATATTAAAGAAAAAATTCGACAAAAAAAATTATGACATACTTAGTAAATGACAAATGTATTAAATGTAAATTAATGGACTGTGTAGAAGTTTGTCCTGTAGATTGTTTTTATGAAGGAAAAAATATGCTTGTAATTAAACCTGATGAGTGTATAGATTGTGGCGTTTGCGAGCCAGAATGTCCAGTAGACGCTATAATTTCAGATACTGAACAAGATAGTGAGAAATGGTTAGATATAAATAAAAAATACTCAGACATTTGGCCAAACATTAACGAAAAAAAAGATCCACCAATGGATCATGAAAAATTTAAAGATGAAAAAGATAAATTTGAAAAATATTTTAAAGAAAACCTTTAATAGCAAAACTAAAAAAAAAAAGGTCAAAAAAAAATCAAAAACTGTAAATAAATCAGTTAAAATTAAAAAAATACCTAAATTATCTAAAGTTAAAAAAAATGTTAAAGAAAAAAAAGTTTTAAAAAAAAAGTCAAAAATAGAAAAAGCTGATACTAAAAGTGAAACTTTAAGAATACCAAAAAGTAATGAACAAAAACCAGAAATTAAAAAAGTAAAAAAGCAAGATTCAGAAAAAAGATTATATAAAGCTAAAGATTATGTTGTCTATCCAAAACATGGAGTAGGTCAAATTACTGATTTTAAAAAAATTAATATAGGAGGAATTGAAGTAGAGTCTTATATTTTAAAATTTGAAAAAGATAAAGCAAACGGAATGGTCCCAGTAAATAAACAATCAAACTTAAGACCTTTGGCAACAATTAACCAAATTAATAAATGTATAAGTATATTAAAAAGTAAACCAAAAATAAAAAGATCTATGTGGAGTAGAAGAGCTCAAGAGTATGAAGCTAAAATCTCCTCTGGTAAAATTTATGATTTAGCAGAAGTAGTAAGAGATTTAAATAAAGGTGATGACCTTATGATTGATCAATCATATAGTGAAAGACAATTATTCGAAAAAGCTTATGACAGATTATTAATAGAATTCCAAATAGTTATGGGTACAAATCTTGAAGATACGCAAAAAAAGTTAGATAAAGCCTTGAAAAGAAATTTAGAAAAACAAAATCAAAAAATTGAACAAAAACCTAAAACTGAAGAGCTTCCTGAGCAAGAATTAGCAGAATAAAAAAAAACGCTTCCCACGCAAGCGCCATGAGAAGCGTAATCAATTAAAAAGAATACTAATTTATTTTCTTCTTCTTTTCTTAGCTTTTTTCTTAGCTTTTTTCTTAGTTTTCTTTTTAGCAGCTTTTTTTCTTCTTTTAGCCATCTTTAGCTCCCTTTTTTTAATTAACGAATCTTTTGATTCGTTTACTTATCTTTTTTTATTTTTTTTGAATAGTTATGTCAAATACATAATTTTTATTAATTTTTTGAAAAAAAAAATTTTTTTTATTTTTTTTATAAAGCAAAAAAAAGTTAAGTAAATTGCGATTAATAAACTGATTTATAAAATTAAATTAATAAAGTTTTTCTAATTGATTTTTATATTTTTCTGTAACTTTTTTTCTTTTTACTTTCATTGTAGGTGTCATCAAACCATTTTCTATAGAAAAATTTTCGTCTATTAATTGAATTTTTTTTATTTTTTCTAACAAAGTTAATTTTTTATTTACTTTCTCAATTGCATTATTAATTTTTTCTTTTTCTTTTAGAAAATCTTTATTAGCCACTATTAGTGCAACCAAATAATTTTTTTTATCTCCATAAACCATGCATTGATCAATTTCTGGCTCATTTGTAATCATATTTTCAATTTTAGCCGGTGAAATATTATCTCCTCCTGCACTTACAATAATATCTTTTTTTCTGTCAGTAATTTTTAAATAACCATCTTCCAGATCTATTTCTCCTATATCACCCGTATGAAGCCATCCATCAATAATTACTTTGTCAGTTTCTTCTTTTTTATTCCAATATCCCAACATTACATTTTCACCTTTAACTAAAATTTCTCCATCATCAGCAATTTTAACCTGGTTTCCCTTAAAAGGAGGACCAACAGTTTCTACTTTTATCTTATGTATAGGATTACAACTTACTACTGGCGATGTTTCTGTTAAACCATAACCTTGAAGCGTGGGTAATCCTACAGAATTCAAAAATTCTCCTATTTCTTTGTCTAGAGCTCCTCCACCAGAAACAAAGGCTTTTAAATTTCCTCCAAACTGTTTTTTTATTTTTTTTCTAACTAATGCTTCAACCACTAAGTTTAGTAATTTTTCATAAAAGCTCATCTTTTGATTTAATAGTTTTTTCTTACCTAATCGAAGAGTTATATCAATTAATTTAGCTTTAAAGCCTGTTTGTTTTTTTAAATTAGTATTAATTTTATTATAAAGATTTTGATAAAATCTTGGAACAGCTGTCATAATTGTCGGTTTTGCTTCAGAAATATTTTCTAGAAGTTTTTCTATTTTTTCAGCATAAAAAACTTTTGCTCCCACAGCAATTTGAGCAAATTGTACACAGTGTTCATAGGAATGAGAAAGAGGGAGCCAAGTTAAAAATACTGGTCTTGAATTAAATAATGGCTTCATAATTTCACAAGCACCCACAAGATTATTTAAAATACCACCATGACTCAAAATTACTCCTTTTGGATTTCCACCAGTTCCTGAAGTATAAATTATACAAGCAGGAGAATTTCTTTTTAACTTATTATTTTGGATTTTATCTTCTTCTGATAAATTATTTTTTAATATTGTACTAAAATCTAAATATTTTTCTTTGCCAATTAAATTTAAATTATTAATTACTTCATCGACTTGGTCTAATGTAATAACTTTTTTAATAAAATCTTTTTCATTAATAGTATTGCTTAATTTTTTTAGCATTTCATTATTTGAAACTATAACTAAGCTAGGTTCACAATCTTCGATTAAATACTTATAATCCTCTTCTGTATAAGTTGTATAAGCTGGCACTGTAATTCCACCAGATAGCATTATGGCTAAATCAGAAATAAACCATTCAGGCCTATTCTCTGATACTAAAAGACATCTATCTCCTTCATTTATGTTTTCTTTTATTGTTTTTGATAATTTTAAAATATTTTTTTGTGTTTCTTCCCATGTAAAGATTTTTTTGTTATTTGGGTTTAGCCATTGCAAAAAAATACTTTTTTTATTTTGTTTATCTGCTTGATAAAAAAATAATTCAATTAAATTGTTTAATTTATCTAAATTCATAACATTTTGGTGGGCAAAGAGAGAATCGAACTCTCACAGTATTGCTACTATTGGATTTTGAGTCCAACGCGTCTACCAGTTCCGCCATTCGCCCTAATATACATCATAATTTAATATATTTTAACTAATAGTATTAAAACATTAATTATAATAAAAGAAAATATGTTTAAAGAGCTATACAATAAAACAATTAATCTTGCTGGTCATAAAAAATCAAAATCTATTTTGGGATTTATATCTTTTATTGAAAGCTTTATTTTTCCAATTCCTCCGGATGTTCTGATAATACCAATGACAATTGCAAAAAGAACGGAATGGATAAGAATTGCTTTAATAGCAACAATTGGATCTGTTTTGGGTGCCTGTTTGGGTTACTTTATAGGCTATGTTTTTTTTAATGAAATAGGAGTTAAAATATTTGAAATATATGGAGTAGATAATACTTCTTTTCTAAAAGATAAAATGTCCTCTGAAGGAGGTGAGTTGGCATGGATCACATTATTGGCAATTGCTGGATTTTCACCTGTTCCATTTAAATTACTGACAATTACTAGTGGATTTGTACATTTTAATTTATTCTATTTTATAATTGTATCATTATTAACAAGAGGCTCTAGATTTTTCATAATTTCATTTTTAATTGGAAATTTTGGACCTACAATGAAAAAAATTATTGAAAAAAAATTACTAAAAGTATCAATTATATTATCAATCATAATAATTGTATTTGCTTATTTAATTTATAAATTTTTACTTAATTTTGTTAGTTAAAAAATGAATATTTTTGTAAAAAAAAAAAATTTTTATTTATTAATTTTATTTTTATCTCTTTTAGCAGTTTTTTTTGCTTTATATGTTGAATATATTTTGCAATATAAAGCTTGCAAACTTTGTTTGTATCAAAGAATTCCCTATATAGTTGCCATTTTTGTTAGTTTTGTTGGTTATAATTATTACAGAAGTGACAAAATATTATTATTAATTGTTTTAATTTTTACATTAAGTTTTTTAATTTCAGGATATCATTATGGTATAGAAAAAAATATTTTTGAGGAACATGCTGGGTGTTCTGCAATTAATCTTGATATTATTGATAAAACAAAGTTATTAAAATCTCTAAGTGATAGTATTCCAAGTAGTTGTAAAGATGTAAATTTTAAATTATTTGGTATATCTTTAGCAGGAATTAATTCATTATTCTCTTTATTAATTATAATTTATTCTTTAAGAACTGTAATATATGAAAAAAACTAATCCAAAAAAATTAGAAGAATTTATAAGAGTTGATCATGCAGGTGAGAGAGGAGCAATTAAAATTTATGAAGGTCAATTGCTTGCTTTAAATACTATCGTAAAAAATGAGGATTTAAAAAAAACTATTTTAGAAATGAAAGAACATGAAGAAGAACATTGTATTTTTTTTGAAGAAGAAATTAAAAAAAGAAAAATTAATCCAACAAAACTATTACCTTTATGGGATTTACTTGGACTAAGCTTAGGTTTTGGATCAACAATACTAGGAAAAAAAGCATCAATGTTATGTACCGCTTCCGTTGAGGAAGTTATAGATGGACATTATAAAAAACAAATAGATCAAATTGGAACTGATGAAAAAAAACTAAAAGATAAAATTATCAAATTTAGAAAGGATGAAATAAGTCATAAAGATATTGCTTATGAGGAAGGTGCAACAAAAAAAGGGTTTTATTCTTTAATGGACAAAATTATTAAAACAGGTTCAAAAGTTGCAATATCGATATCTGAAAAAATTTAATTAAGGCTCAAGCTCAACATCCCAATATAAATAGTCCATCCAACTTTTATGTAAAAAGTTTGGAGGAAAATTTTTACCATTCTTATGTAAATCTTCAGTTGTTGGTTGATATGGCCATTGACTTAAAGTCATTCCTGAATATTTAAATAGTTTTCCACCTTTTTTTACATTGCAAGATGAACAAGCAGTTACAACATTATCCCAATCAGTTTTTCCTCCCTTGGATCTAGGCAAAAGATGATCAAATGTTAATTCATTTTTACTTCCACAATATTGACAACTAAACTTATCCCTTAAAAAAACATTAAATCTAGTAAAGTTTGGATTTGACTGGGGTTTTATAAATGATTTAAGTGCGATTACACTTGGAAGTTTCATGCTAAATGAAGGACTTCTTATAGTTCTATCATAATGGCTTATAATCGATACTCTTTCCAAAAAAACAGATTTAATAGAATCTTGCCAACTCCATAATGATAAAGGGTAATAACTTAAAGGTCTATAGTCAGCATTCAAAACAAGTGCTGGACATTTTTCTAATGAAATATTTTGATCAGACAACTCAAACATTCAATAATCATACAATATATAATTTATCATATCAACAATACTAATTTTATATTAAATTTTTATTAATAATTTAAATTTTTTTTAATAAAATTTAATGCCGCACTTGATGCTTCAATAGGTATATGATGACCACAATTTTTTACAATCAAAGTTTCAATATCAATTTTATTTCTAATAAAAAAATCTTTTGCATCCAAAAGATTATTTGGAGGTACAATTTCGTCTAAATCACCGTGAGTCATTAAAACTTTTATTTTTGATTTTATTCTATTTTGAAGATCTTTTTTATTAATTATTTTTCCAGAAAAACCAATAATACAATTAAAATTTTCTTCAGAAGTTAGTCCTACATTAATTGACATCATGCAACCTTGACTAAAACCAGAAATACAAATTCTAGAATTTTTTATCTTATAATATGAGCTAATTTCATTGATATATTCTTTAATTTTATTTTCTGCTTTTTTTGATTCAATTAAAATTTTTTCTGGATCATCTGAACTAAGATCAAACCATTGAAAACCCGAAGGATTAATTTTGCAAACTTCTTGTGCATCAGGGCAGAGAAATACAGTATTTTTTAAAAATCTTTTCCAATTAAGAGTTAACACGCTTATATCTTTGCCATCTCCTCCATATCCATGAAGTAAAATTATAGCATTTTTTATTTCTTCGTTATTATCTGGTTTTATAATTGTAGTATTTAGTGAAAAATTCATAAATTATTTTTTAACCAATTTAAAAAAGGTTTATTTTCAAAATCGATATATCCAACAATTCTTGCAAATTCATATCCATTTTTATCAATTAAAATTGTAGTTGGTAATCCTCTAATTTTAAAATTTTCTGAAAATTCTTCTCCAGATCCAGAAAAAATTTTTAAATATTTAATATTAAGATCTTCAAAGAAATTTTTTGATTTTTCAATTGATTCTCCTCCAATATTGATTGGAAGTATATTTACATTTTTAAATTCATTTAACGATTTAAGTTTATCTAAAGATGGCATTTCTTCTCGACAAGGAGCACACCAAGTAGCCCAAAAATTCATTATAATTGGATTTCTACTATAATTAATTATACTTGTTTTTTGACCTTCAGAGTTAAGAAATTCTAGATTTTCAATTTTTTTCTTACTCTTGTGTATAATTAGATTTTTAATATCAGGACGATCTATTGAATATGAAAAGCTAGATGATATTAAGTAAATTATTATTACAAGATAATTTAAATTTATGAATTTCATTTTTAAAATGTATAATTAAATATCATGAGTAAAAATAAAAACAATAAACCAATTTGGAGCACTAGAATTAAAAAGAATTCTAAAAGTTTATATAAAAAAATTGGAGGCTCTCTTTCAATTGATAAAAGACTATTTAATGAAGATATTGAAGCATCAATTGTACATGTTGATATGTTATTTAAACAAAAAATAATTAATTTTAGAATTAAAAATAAAATTGTTTGGGGCTTAAATAAAATAAAAAATGAAATCATTAAAAAAAAATTTTTGTATGATGAAAATTTAGAAGATATACACATGAATATTGAAAAAAGACTTTTTGATATAATCGGTGACGACGCTGGATATATTCATACAGCCAGATCTAGAAATGACCAAGTAATAACTGATTTTAAAATATGGTTAAAAAAAGCAAATAAAGAAATCATAAAAAATTTAGATATGACAATTAATAATATTATTAAAAAAGCAAGTAAGAATATTGAAACAATTATGCCAGGTTTTACTCATTTAAAAAATGCTCAGGCAGTTTCATTTGCCCATTATTTGATGGCATATGTAGAAATGTTTAGCAGAGATAAAAAAAGATTTAATAGTAATCTAGATAGCCTTAATGAAAATCCGTTGGGTGTAGCAGCTCTTACTGGAACTTCTTTTAAAATTGATAGGTTTTATACTACAAAAAAATTAAGATTTAAAAATCCTACCAAAAATTCAATAGATACAGTTTCTGATAGAGATTTTGTTATTGATTTTTTATATTCTTGCTCAGCTTGTGCAATCCATATTTCTAGAATTGCAGAAGAATTCATAATATGGAATTCTGATGCTTTTAAACTAATTATTTTAAATGATAAAATAGTTACAGGATCTTCTATAATGCCACAAAAAAAAAATCCTGATCCATTAGAATATTTAAGAGGAAAAACTGGGGGAATATTTGGAAATCTATTTTCAATGTTAACAATTTTAAAAGGTCTTCCATTATCATACTTTAAAGATTTACAAGATGACAAAGAATTAGTTTTTAAATCTTTTGATCAATTAAAAAACTCTTTAATAATATTAAATGATATTTTAAAAAATTTTTCAGCAGATAAAAAAAGAATGCTTAAACTTGCAGAAAGTGGATTCTTAACTGCAACTGATCTAGCAGATTATATGGTAAGAGAATTAGACTATCCATTTAGAAAAGCATATTCACAAACTGCAAAAATTGTCAACTTTGCAGAAAAAAATAAAAAAAAGCTATCTGAACTTAGTGTTGAAGAATTAAAAAAAATCGAAAAAAAATTAACTAAAGATGTAATGAAAGTATTTGACCTTAAAAATTCAATAAATTCTAAATCCTCTTATGGAGGAACTTCTTTTGAGAATATTAAGAAAATGATAATAAGTTATAAAAAAAACAGAAAATGACAAAAAAATTAATTTTAGTATTTATTTGTTTAATCTTAATAACTTCTTGTGGTAGAAAAAATCCTCCAGAATATGAAGCTGACCTGCAAAATATCATTATTAATAAGGCTTAATGAAATATATAAATAAAAATTTTGTAATAGAAAATTGTAATTTAAGTAGATTGGCAAAAAAATTTGAAACTCCAATTTATTGTTATTCATTTAAAAAATTAAAACAAAATATAAAAGATTTTAAATTTAATTTTAGATCTTTTGCACCATTAATATGTTTTGCAACAAAGGCTAATTCTAATTTAAAAATACTTAAAGAAATTAAAAAAAATGGATTAGGTGCTGATGTTGTTTCCAAAGGTGAATTAATGAAGGCGCTTAAAGCAGGTATAAATTCAAAAAAAATTGTTTTTTCTGGAGTAGGAAAAACAAAATCTGAATTAAATTATGCAATTGAAAAAAAAATATTACTAATTAATTCTGAGTCTAAAAGCGAAGTATTAGAAATTGAAAAAATTGCAAAATCAAAAAAAAAAATTGTAGATATTGGTATAAGACTTAATCCAAATACAGATGCAAAAACATTAAAACAAATATCAACTGGGAAACAGGAAAATAAATTTGGAGTAAATGAAAAAACTTTTATAGAGATATTTAAATTTATTAAAAAATCAAAAAATATTAATTTAAAATGCTTAAGTGTTCATATTGGAAGTCAAATTCTTGATCATAAACCTTATGAAAAAATGCTTAAAGTTATCAGTAAACTTATAAAAAAAATTCAATTTAAATTCGAGTATATTGATTTAGGTGGTGGAATGGGTATTTCTTATCAAAATGATTATAAAAAATTAAACTATAAAAAATATAATCAAGCAATTAAAAAATTTTTAAAAGAACATAAAAGTAAAATAATTTTTGAACCAGGAAGATCTATTATAGGAAATGCTGGCGTACTTCTTTCAAAAATAATTTATATAAAAGAAAGTCAAAAAAAGAATTTTATTATTCTTGATGCTGGAATGAATGACTTAATGAGACCAGCGCTGTATGGAGCAAAGCATAGGATTCTTCCTGTTATTAAAAATAAAAAGATTTCAAAAAAAACTTATGATTTTGTAGGACCAATATGTGAAACTACAGATAAATTTTTGAGTACTAATAATTTTCAAGAGTTAAATGAAAAAGATTTAGTAATAATTTGCGATGTGGGTGCTTATGGATATTCATTAGGTTCTAATTACAATGTTAGGCCAAAACCTGCAGAAATATTAATAAAAGGTTCAAAAATAATTGTTTTACAAAAAAGACAAAAACTAAAAGATCTAATTTAGTTTTTGAAAAAAATGACAAGAAAATTACTATTTTTATTTTTTTTCTTTTTGGGAATAATATCTATTTCTTTAATATTTTTACCAAGTCTTTTCATGCCTCAATCATTTGTGTTGTTAGGTGGAAAAATTATGGGTCATTGGTCAAAAATTTGTTTAAAACTTTTTTTATCAACAAAAATAATTATTAAAGGAAAAGAAAATATTATTCATAATGAAAAATTTTTTATAGCTTCGTCTCATCAATCAATGTTTGAAACTTTTTATCTACAAACAATTTTTAATTCTCCAATATTTATTTTAAAAAATGAACTTTTAAAAATACCTATTTTTGGTTGGTATTTAAAAAAAATTGGATCTATTTCAGTAAATAGAAATAAGATAAGTAAAGATAATCTAGGTTTAATTGATAAAATTAAAAAAGCAGCTTACAAATCAAATAGACCAATAATTATATTTCCACAGGCAACACGTGTTTTGCCTGAAGAAAGAATTCCTTTTAAGAAGGGTGTTGGCAGAATTTATATTGAACTTGGAATAAAATGTCAGCCTGTTGCAATTAATTCAGGAAATGTTTGGCCAAAAAGTGGAAATTTAAAATCAAATAAATTAATAACTATTTCAATTTTAGAACCAATTAATCCAGGAATGAAACCTGATGATTTTGTAGAAACGATTGAAAAAAAAATATATTCTGAGTTAGATTTAATTCATTAACCCTTCATTGGCATAACCACATAAATACTGTCAAAATCAGCTGGGTCTCTAATTAAGGCTGGTGATCCGGAGTCTTTTAAATAAATATCAATAGAGTCTCCATCTAGTTGAGAAGCAACATCAATCAAATATCTTGAGTTAAAACTTATATCTAAATCATGATCGAACTTTACAGTTAAACTTTCCTTTCCATCACCACTATTAGTATTATTAACTGAAAGATTTAGTGTATCTTTTGAAAGATTAAATTTGACACCATCTTTTTTATCTAATGATACTGATGCAACTCTGTCTACTGAATTTAAAAAAGATTTCAAATCTATTTCTAATTTTTTTTGGTTATCTTTAGGAATTACTTGAGTATAATTTGGAAATTTACCATCAATTAATTTTGAAATCAAAATACTATTATTTAATTCAAATTTTATTTTTGATTTAATATTAGAAACTTTAACTTCTCCTTCATAATCTTCTAATAAAGAACATAATTGAAAAATAGTTTTTTTAGGAAGAATTACCTGCTCAAATTCAAACTTACCCTGAAGTCTTATCTTAGAAATAGACATTCTATGGCTATCTGTAGCCGCTGCTGTTAAAAATATTTTATCATCTGTTTCTGTTTTATGAAAAAAAATTCCACTTAAATAATGTCTAGTCTCATCGTTTGAAACTGAAAATTTACATTTATTTAGTAACTTTAATAATTCTTTTGATTTTATAGAAAATTCATTTTCGTTGAAATTTTCATCTGTTAGAGGAAATTCTGAAGCATTTATACAATTTAAATTAAAAATAGATTTATCAGACTCAAGTTGTAATTTATTTTCACTAGGATTTGAAAAATTAATTTTACTGCCAGAAGAAAACTTTCTTACAATATCATACATGATTGATGATGATGTAGTTGTTTTTCCTTCTTCTAAAATTTCGACATTTGGAATTTGGTGAACAAAAATTAAATCAAGATCTGTTGCAGTTATTGTCAATTTCCCATTACTTACATCTAATAATACATTGGACAAAATTGGCAATGTACTTCTTTTTTCTATAACTCCTTGACAATAATTTAAAGATTTTTGTAGATCTTGTTGGTTTAAACTAAATTTCATTTTCTTTATTGTATAAAATCTTATTCTTTAAACTATCGATATTTACATTTAATTCGTTATCTTCCTTTCTGAGTTTATCAATAGTCTTAACTGAGTGAATTACCGTTGTGTGATCTCTGTTTGAAAAAGATCTTCCAATTTCGGGTAAAGATTTTGATGTTAGCATTTTTGACAAATATATTGCCGTTTGTCTTGGTCTAACAAGATATCTTGATCTTCTCGGCGAAAGCATCTCATTTTTACTAATCTTATAAAATTTGCAAACTATAGTTTGAATGGCGTCTATAGTAACTTTATTTTCTGATAAATTTAACAAATCTTTTAAAATTACTTTTACTTCAGATAAACTTGGAATTTTATTATAAATCCTTGAAAAAGATACAATTCTATTTAAAGCACCAACTAACTCCCTAATACTTGTTCTAATTTCATTGCTAATAAATTTTTGAATCTCATCATTAATATTAATTTGATTTGAATAAAATACCTTAAGTTCATCTGTTTTAGTTTTAACTATTTTATATCTTAATTCATAATCAGGGTTTTGAATATCAACAACTAAACCTCCAGAAAATCTTGATTTGATTCTTTCTTGAATTCTAGAAAGTTTGTTTGGAGGTCTATCCGCTGATACTATAATTTGAGAATTTTTTTCAAGCAAAGCATTAAAAGTATGAAAAAATTCTTCCTGCATTGCCTCTTTTCCATTCATGAATTGAATATCATCTATTAGCAAAACATCTGTATTTCTAAAATACTCTTTAAATTTAACCATTTCATTAGACTTTATAGATTTAACAAATTGATACATAAATCTCTCCGCTGAAATAAACATAACTTTATTTTTTTCTTTTAAACTTAAACCAATAGCATTTAACAAATGAGTTTTGCCCATACCAACTCCACCGTAGAGATACAAAGGATTATAATGAGCAATATCTTCTGAAACTTTTTTTGATGCCTCAAAGGCCAACTTATTACTAGATCCAGTAATAAAATTGTCAAAGTTTTTATTTGGATCTATTCTATTATATTGAAGAAATGAGTCTTTTAAAAAAGATACATTATCTTTTATTTTATATTGATTATTATTTTCTAAAATATTTTCTGTGCCTTTAGAATTATTTATTTTGCCATCTTGAACTATAAATTCAATTCTGATAATATCTTTTTTATAATCCTTAATAACTTGTAAAATCTGATCAAGATATCTTGAAACTATCCAATCTCTTATAAATCTAGTAGAAACTGAAAATAAAATATAATTATTAAATTCATCAACTAATTCAATTTTTTTAAGCCAACTTTCGAAAATATCATTGCCAAACTTTTCCCTCATTACATTTTGGATTTTTTTCCAATCAATTTTTCTTTCAATTGTATTTTTAGAGTTTTGTAAATTATTTTTCATGAGAGGTTTCCACTTAAGACCTATAATAATTTTTTGCAATAAATTTATTTATAAAAATAAAAAAAAATAAAATTTATAAGTGTATAAATTTTTAATTGAATCTATTTATTTTGATTTTTTGATTACAACTTTATGTGGTATGAAAAATATATTTCAAAAAAAATTCTATATGTAGTAACTTAATAAAAAAAAAAATTAGATATAGTTGTTAATATAAGATTGTTACTCTAAGTTGTATGAATATTTTTTTTAAACTACTATGGGTTGTTAAAGAGAATTAATTTTTTTTGTTATTCTAGAAACATTTCTTGACGCATTTTGTCTCTTAATAACTCCAGTTTTCGCAATCCTCATCAATTCAGAATTTAATTTCGGCAAAAAAGCTTTAGCTTCTTTTTTATCTTTTTTTTCAATTAATGAGTTCATTTTTTTTAAAGCAGATCTAAACCTGCTTTTTCTAGATTTATTAACTACTGTTTGTCTAGAGATTTTTCTTGTTCGTTTAATTGCTGATTTTGTGTTTGCCATTAGCGCGATTGTATATAATGAGAATATGTAACGGTCAACTGAATAATTATTTATATTTGACAAATATTACAAAAAAAACTTGATCTATTTGAAATATTTTTTTTTTTAATAACTCCTTTGCAGCCCGATTTTAAACATTTTAAATTTTCTCTTTGATAAACTTTAAAAATTTTTTGAAAAGATCCTTGATTTCCTGTTGTATTTTTAAAATCTCTTATACTTGAGCCGCCTTTTTCAATAGCCTTTTTTAAAATTATTTTAGAAAAATAAAATATTTTTTTGCAATCATTTAATGATAAATTTTTTGCTTTTTTTGTAGGAATAATTTTAGAAACAAATAAGATTTCATTTGCATAAATGTTGCCAATTCCTGAAACAAACTTTTGATCTAATAAAAAATTTTTTATGTTCTTTTTCTTATTTTTAAAATAATTATAAATATATTTTGCATTAAAAAGAGAAGAGAAAGGTTCAGGACCGTAACTATAAAATTTTTTATTCAATTCTTTTTTATTATCAAAGATTGATAAATATCCAAACCTTCTAGGATCATTATAAATTAATTTAGTCTTGTTAAACTTAATTTCAATATGATTATGTTTTCTTGGTAATAAAGGAGAATTATAAAAGCTTGAATTTGTAATATTATTTTTCTTTGCTTTATCTATCAAGTGAATAGTGCCTGACATTCCAAGATGGATTATAAAACCAGAATTATCTTCAAGAATCACAATTATGTATTTTGAAAATCTATCAATTTTATAAATTTTTTTTTTTATTATTTTATTTTCAAAATTATTTGGAACTTTAAACCTCAAATTTCTATTTTTTACTAATACTTTTTGAATAATCTTTCCTTTAATCTTCTTATTCAAAGATTGTTTAACAATTTCTACTTCTGGCAATTCTGGCATTTAATACTATATTAATCTTTATTTATTATTTATATGCAACAATATCTTCAAAATAAAAAAGGACTAGTCGAAAATGTATTTAATACAGTTTACGGCAAGTACGATCTAATGAATGATTTTATGTCTTTTGGAATTCATAGATCATGGAAAAAAAATCTAATGAATTGGATGTGTCCATCTTCTGGTAAAAAACTTATAGATGTCGCATGTGGAACTGGAGATTTAGGTAAAATTTTTTTAGATTTAACAAATAAAAATGAATATGTTTCTTGCGTAGACCCCAATAAAGGAATGATCAAGAAGGGAAAAGAGAAGCTTAAAAAGTACGAAAATATTAATTGGATTATTGGAAAAGCAGAAAAATTACCTTTAAAAGAAAATTTTTTTGATTATTACACAATTAGTTTTGGTCTTAGAAATACAAAAAGCTTAGAAAAATCATTAAGCGAGGCTTACAGAGTCTTAAAACCAGGTGGACGATATATGTGTTTAGAATTTTCTAAAATTCAAAATTCAAATCTAGAATTTCTTTATAAATATTATTCAAAAATTATACCAAATATAGGTAAAATAATAGTTGGTGAAAAAGAACCTTATGAATATTTAACTAAAAGTATCGATGAATTTGTAAATCAGGATGAGCTCATAGAATTGATGAGATTAAGTAAATTTGAAAATTGCACTTACAGAAATTTATCTGGAGGTATAGTTGCAATACATTCGGGTTGGAAAATTTAATGATAAAAAAAATAATTACTTTATTTAAATTAGGAAGAAAACTTGCAAAATCAGATGCACTGATCATAGTCTCAAAATTTATTCATCCACCTATATCAATAAAAATAGTTTTTAAAATACTGGGATTTTCTTTAACAAAAAATAGAGAAATAAATCAAAATAAAAATGAAGAAGAAAGACTATCAGACTCATTACAATCTATGGGAACAACTTTTATTAAACTTGGTCAATTTTTAGCAACTAGACCAGATATTATTGGAGAAAAATTATCAAAACATCTAGAAACTCTTCAAGATAAACTTCCACCATTTGAATTATCTAAAGCAAAGCAGATGATAAAAAAAGATTTAGGAAATGAGAATTATAATTCAATAATTAATTTAAGTGAACCTATTGCGGCAGCATCAATTGCCCAAGTACATAAAGCTCAAATAAATGACAATGGTACAATTAAAGATGTTGCAATTAAAATACTAAGACCTGATATCAAAAAAATTTTTAATGAAGAAATTGATGCTCTAATGCTTTTTGCCTTCATTATAGAGTCATTTATAAAAAAAACTAAAAGATTAAAATTAATAGAAGTTGTTTTTTTGTTAAAAGAAATAACAAATCTAGAGATGGATCTAAGATTTGAGGCTGCAGCAGCAAATGAGTACGCAGAAAATACAAAAAACGATTCTGGTTTTAAAGTTCCTAATATTTATTGGAGTTTTACCAGTGAAAATGTCATGACTCTTGATTGGGTTGAAGGAATTTCAATAAGAGAAAAAGAAAAATTAGAAGAAAAATCTATAGATACTAAAAAAATAGCATCAGATATTATTCAACATTTTTTAAGACATGCAGTAAGAGATGGGTTTTTTCATGCAGATATGCATCAAGGCAATATTTTTATAGATAATAGTGCACAAATTGTCCCTATTGATTTTGGTATCATGGGTAGATTAGATAAGTTAAGTCAAAGATTTTTAGCAGAAATTTTATATGGTTTTATTCAAAGAGATTATAAAAAAGTTGCTGAAGTCCATTTGGCAGCAGGATTGGTGCCTAAAAATGTTCCAGTTAATGACCTATCACAAGCTTTAAGATCTATAGGTGAGCCAATTTTTGGACATTCGGTAAAAGATATTTCTGGTGGAAAATTACTTAAACAATTGTTTGATGTTACAGAAAAATTTAATATGCAAACTCAACCTCAATTGCTTATGCTACAAAAAACTATGGTTGTGGTTGAGGGAGTTGCTAGAAAATTAAATCCTGAAACTAATATTTGGGAAACCTCAAAACCTGTTTTAGAAAAATGGCTAAAAGAAACTAAAGATCCAATTAATTCTCTAAATGAAACTATAAAAGATACTGCTGAAGTTATTAAACGTATGCCAAACTTACCTGAAGTAATGGACAAAGCCAATCAAGCATTAAACTATCTCGCTAGTGGTCGAATTCCTCAAGACTCGAACTCATATAGTGAATTAAATATTAAAAAATTAGAAATGAAAACATTTAGAAATCAATCTATAATTGGGTTATTATTACTTGTAATTTTAGGAGTATTAGTATTTTAATTCGCTCGATGAAAAATTTATTAGATAAAAAAGTTCTTTTAATTATATGTGGTGGAATAGCTGCATATAAAAGTTTAGAAATTATTAGAAATTTAAAAAAAAAAAATTTTAAAATAAAAACTATATTAACAAAAAGCGCCAAAAATTTTGTTACTCCTTTATCTATAACCTCACTTTCCAAAGAAAAGGTTTATGAAGATATTTTTAATATAGAAAATGAGTCTGAAATGGATCATATTTCTTTGTCAAGATGGGCTGACTTGATTTTAGTTTGTCCTGCAACTGCAAATACTATTTCAAAATTAAGTTCTGGAACATCAGATGATCTAGCCTCTACTGTAATGTTAGCATCAAATAAAGATATTTATTTGGCTCCAGCAATGAATGTAAGGATGTGGGAACATCCTTCTACAAAAGAAAATCTAATTAAATTAAGAAATTATGGTTACAAAATTATTGGACCTGAAATTGGAGAAATGGCTTGTGGAGAGTATGGTGAAGGAAAAATGACTGAACCTAATGAGATTATCAAAGAAATAGATAGCTTTTTTAATAATAAATACAAAAACAATAAATTTAAGGCATTGGTTACTGCTGGCCCAACACAGGAATATTTAGATCCGGTAAGATTTTTAACAAATAAATCTAGTGGAAAACAAGGTTATGCGATTGCAAAAGCATTTAGAGATAATGGATTTGAAACAACATTAATATCCGGTGAAACTAATTTAAATCCTATAAATGGAGTAAAATTTATTTCAGTTAAAAGTGCAGAAGAAATGTTTAAAGAAACACTTAATAATTTACCGGTCGATGTTGCAGTTTTTTCGGCAGCTGTAGCAGATTATAAAATTAAAAATTATAATGATGAAAAAATAAAGAAAACAGAAAATTTAAATCTAATTTTAGAAAAGAATATTGATATTATATCTCATGTTTCAAAGCATAATAAGTTAAGACCTAAATTGACTATTGGATTTGCTGCTGAAACTAATAATTTATATGAAAATTCTTTAAAGAAATTAGAAGAAAAAAATTGTGATTGGATAATTGCTAATGATGTTTCCAATAAAGAGATAGGTTTTGACTCGGACGATAATGAAGTCTCAATATTCTATAAAGACAAATCTAATGAAAAAATAAATAAAATGAATAAATCATTAATTGCTTCAGAAATAGTAAATAGAGTAATAGCTAAATTAAACTAATTAAATGGTAAAAGTTTTATTTAAGAGACTTAATCCAAAAGCACAAATTCCAAAATATAAAACTGATGGATCTTCAGGTCTAGATTTAATGGCATTAATAGAAGATCCAATTAAAATCAAATCTCAAGAATCTACTTTAATTCCAACTGGAATTTCAGTTGCCATACCTCAGGATACTGAAATTCAAATAAGACCCAGATCAGGATTAGCAGCCAAATCTAATATTAGTGTTTTAAATACTCCTGGAACTATTGATAGTGATTATAGAGGGGAAATTAAAATTATATTATTTAATCATGGAAAAGAAGATTTCGTAGTTAACAATAATGATAGAATTGCTCAAATGGTTTTAATGCCAATTTTAAAAATTGAATTTGAGGAAGTTGATGAATTACCTGAAACAATTAGGGGATCAGGAGGATTTGGATCAACTGGCAAATGAATAAAACCTTAAATAAAAATTCATTACTAAGATATTCAAGACAAATAATTTTAAAAGATATTGGAATTGTTGGTCAAAAAAAAATAAAAAATTCAAAAATTTTAATTGTTGGTATTGGTGGACTTGGATGCCCCGTAGCAGATTTACTAACAAGAGCTGGCGTAGGTATTATTGGCATTATAGATTATGATAAAGTAAATTTATCAAATATTCATAGACAAACCTTGTTTTCAGCTCAAGATATTGGAAAATTTAAGGTAAAAATTGCAAAAAAAAAATTAAATTTAATAAATAAAGAAGTTAAAATTAATATTTATAATCAAAAAGCAGACGAAAAAATTTTAAAAAAAATAATTAATAAATATGAAGTTATAATTGATGGTAGTGATAATTTTAAAACAAAATTTTTACTAAATAAAATTTCATTAAGATATAAAAAAAGATTAATAGTAGGAGCCATCAGTAAATTTGACGGTCATGTTTTTGCTTTTAATTTTAGAGAAAAAAAAAGTCCATGCTTAAAATGTTTTTACCAATCTGAGCCTTCTGATGAAATATTAAATTGTGAAGCAGAAGGAATAGTTGGTGCTACATCAAATATTATAGGTGCTATTCAAGCGAATGAAGCTTTGAAAACAATTTTAGATATTCGAAATAATTTAAAATCAAATATTTTAATTTTAGATCTTTTAAATTTAAATTTTAGAAAAGTTTTTTATAAAAAAAGAAAAAAATGTATATGCTAAAAAAAATAATTATTTTTTGTTGTTTAATTTTTTTTTGCAGTAATTTAATTGCAGATGAAAATAAGAATTTTTTAATGCTTAAAAATAATAAAGTTAATGTAAGATATGGACCTAGCTTAGACTATCCTATTAAATATATTTATAAGAAAATTTATTTACCAGTTCAAGTAATCGATAAAAAAGAAAATTTTAGAAAAATTATTGACCACAAAAAAAATAGTGGCTGGATACATTGGACTCAATTAAAAAAATCAAAATCTCTAATTACAACATCTACAAAAATTCTTTTTAAAAAACCTACAAAATATTCAAAACCTTTAGCTAAATTAGACAAGGGTAGACTTCTAACAATTAAAAAATGTGAAGTAAAATGGTGTCAAGTTAAGACTGATAAATTTTCAGGATGGATAGAAAAAAATAATACTTGGGGAATAAATAAATAAGTTTTAATTCTTCTTTAAATAATTTAACATTGTCTCAACATCGCTTACCTCAAAAGGATCATCATCTTTACTTTCGTCATTTTTACCCTCTTCCACAAATTTTTTCACAACTTCACAATCATCTATAAGCGCAGAATATCTCCAAGACCTCATTCCAAAACCTTGCTTTGGTTTTTTTACAAGCATTCCCATGCCTTCAGTAAATTTACCTTCGCCATCACCTATTGGTTTTACATTTAATATATTTTGATCTCTAAACCATGCATTCATTACGAATGCATCATTTACTGATATACAATAAACTTCATCTACATATTTTTTTAAATCCTTATATCTGCTTTCAAAGCCTGGCAATTGCTGAGAAGAACAAGTAGGGGTAAATGCGCCAGGCAATGAAAATAATATAATCTTTTTATTTTTAAATAGATCTTGAGTAGTAATATTTTTCCACTCTCCACCTATAGAACAAGCTCCTCCTAAAGCTTCATTGTCACCTATTCTAGTTTTAAATATTACTTCAGGAATTTTCATAAAATAAGGCTACTTTATAATAATTCTAAAAAAGATGTCAATAGTTTAGAATTATTTTAATATAAACTCTAAATTATTGATATTATTAATTTATTGTTGATACTAGTTATTATTATCAATCTTAACAAGGACTTCAACTGACTTGATTTTTTTTCCTGGAATAGTTTTTTTTATTTCTATTGGGTTTACCTCTTTTTCTTCTAAGTCGATAAGTTTATTTTCATTGATATCAAAGAAATGGTGATGGTGAGAAGTATTGGTATCAAAATAGCTTTGTGAAGAGTTTATCGCTATTTCTTTAAGATAGCCTTTATGATTAAATGCATGAACTGTATTATATACGGTAGCTAAAGAAACCTTAATATTTGCCTTATTTTCAATCATTTTTGCTAATTCTTTAATTGTAAAATGAAATGTTTCACTTGAATTAAAGAGAATTTCGCAGATTTTTATTCTTTGCCTGGTTGGTCTTAAGCCAGAATTTCTTAACTTATTTATATATTCGTCAGAACTATTCATCAATCGTAAATTGTAATTATTCTAAAGAATTTCTATATTATAATAGTACTAAATCAAGTAATAAGATTAAGGTTTTATGAAAAAAAACTCCTTTAATTATAAAGAGCTTATAGAATGTGCAAATGGAGGTCTTTTTGGCCCTGGAAACGCAAAATTGCCTTTACCTCCTATGTTAATGTTCGATAGAATTACAGAAATTAATGAAAATAAAGGATTTTTTAAAAAAGGGCTTATTAAAGCAGAATTAGATATAAAAGATGAACTATGGTTTTTTGATTGTCATTTTAAAGAGGACCCGGTAATGCCTGGCTGTCTAGGTTTAGACGCTATGTGGCAACTAGTTGGTTTTTATTTAGGTTGGCTAGGAAATCCAGGAAGAGGTCGAGCTCTAGGCGTAAATTCAGTAAAATTTACTGGTGAAGTTCTTAAAAATGTCAAAATGGCTACTTATGAAATTGATGTGAAAAGAATACTTATAAAAGAAGGAACAACTGTTGGACTTGCAAATGGAGTTCTTTTAGCCGATGGAAAAAAAATATATACTGCAGAAAATTTAAAAGTAGGATTATTTAAATAATGAAAAGAGTAGTTGTTACAGGAATTGGTGTAGTTTCATGTTTAGGAAATAATCAAGAAGAAGTTTATAAATCATTAATTAATTCTAAATCAGGAATAACTTTTTCTGAAGAATATAAAGAACATAATTTAAAAAGTCATGTGCACGGAGTGCCAAATATAAAGTTGGAAGATCATGTTGATAGAAAAGTTATAAGATTTATGGGAAATGGTTCTGCATATAATTATGTAGCGATGAGTGAGGCCGTAAAAGACTCTGGTTTAGAGGAAAAAGATGTAAGTAATATTTCAACAGGCATGGTAATGGGTTCTGGAGGTCCTTCAATTGAAAATGTTATTTTAGCTGCTGACAAAACTAGAGAAAAAAATCCAAAAAAGATGGGACCTTTCGTTGTTCCAAGAACAATGGCAAGCACAGCATCTGCAACTCTAGCCGTTCCATTTAAAATTAAAGGAGTTAACTATACGATTAGCTCTGCATGTGCAACTAGTGGACACTGTATTGGAAATGCAATGGAATTAATTCAACTTGGAAAACAAAAAATAATTTTTGCAGGTGGAAGTGACGAAGTTCATTTTGCTATGACTGCAATGTTTGATGCAATGACTGCTTTATCATCAAAATATAATGACACACCGGAGAAAGCATCAAGACCTTATGACAAAACAAGAGATGGATTTGTAATTTCTGGTGGTGGTGGTGTTCTAGTACTTGAAGAATACGAACATGCAAAAGCTAGAGGTGCCAAAATATACGCAGAAATAACTGGTTATGGGGCAACATCGGATGGATACGATATGGTAGCTCCATCAGGAGAAGGAGCAGTTAGATGTATGAATATGGCACTAAGTACTGCAAAAAATAAAATTGATTATATAAATACTCATGGAACTTCAACGCCCGTTGGAGACATTACTGAATTAAAAGCTGTTGGCGAAGCTTTTCCAGACTACAAACCTAAAATTAGCTCTACTAAATCATTGTCTGGACACTCTTTAGGAGCTACTTCAGTTCATGAAGCCATCTATAGCCTAATCATGATGAAAAATAATTTTATATCTGCTTCTGTAAATATTACTGATATGGATGATGAAGCTAAAAATTATCCTATCGTAACTCAAGTAGAAAAAGATGTTCAGCTTAATGCCATAATGTCTAATAGTTTTGGTTTTGGTGGAACAAATGCAACATTAGTTTTCGAGAAAGTATAATCAATGAGTTTAATGAAAGGTAAAAAAGGATTAATCATGGGAGTTGCTAATGAAAGATCTATCGCTTGGGGCATTGCACAAAAACTTTCTGAAGCAGGAGCAGAGTTAGCATTTACATATCTTGGTGATGCATTAAAAAAAAGAGTGGTTCCTTTAGCTGAAAAATTAAATTCAAATGTAACTTTTAGTTGTGATGTTGAAAAAAAAGAAGATGTTATAAAACTATTCGAAGATGTTAAATCTAGTTGGGGTGAAATAGATTTTGTTGTACATGCAATTGCATTTTCAGATAAATCAGAATTATCAGGAGAATATTTAAATACAACTAGAGAAAATTTTTTAAGAAGTATGTTAATTTCATGCTTTTCATTTACAGAAGTTGCAAAAGAAGCATCTAAAGTAATGAAAGAAGGGGGTAGTATGATTACTCTAAGCTATGAAGCAAATAAAGCTATTCCTAATTACAATGTTATGGGTGTGTGTAAAGCAGCATTAGAGTCTAGTGTTAAATATCTAGCTAGAGACCTCGGAGCTAAAGGGATTAGAGTAAATGCTATTAGTGCAGGACCTATCAAAACGCTAGCTGCATCAGCTATAGGGGACGCCAAATTCCTATATAAATGGAATGCAGATCACTCATTTTTAAAAAGAAATGTTGATAATTTAGATGTTGGAAACTCAGCATTATACCTATTAAGCGATATGGCTGGAGGTGTTACTGGTGAAATTCATTATGTAGATGCTGGATATAATAAAGTAGGGATGCCAGATCCTAAGAATATCACATAAAAGTCAGTAAATATGTTAATTTTAGTATGGTTTGTCGTTTGTATTATTTTTGCATTTGTACAATTAATACTATGGGATTCTGGGCATGCACTAGAAGTATTTGCCCTTTTATCGGCAATAGCATTATTTTTGATTAATAAATTGACTAAAAAAAACAATAATTAAACCACATATTAAGCAAGTGATTTTTTAATTTGCTTTCCAATAACTTCTCCTAATAGCGGTGGCACAGCATTGCCTATTTGAAGATTTTTACTACTTTTACTTCCATAAAAAATAAATTTATCTGGAAAACCTTGTAACCTTGCACCCTCTCTGGTGGATAAAGCTCTATTTTGAAAAGGATGAATACATCTTGTGGATGATGGAGTTCCAAAGTTTCTTGTAATTGTTGGAGAAGGTTTAGTTGGATCTATTCTGGCATATACATTATTAAAATATTTCTTTGGTCTTAAACTAATTGGTATATCGCTAATATCTCCTTTGGGAGGAACTAAACTAATTATTTTTTGCATCTTTTTTCCATAATTTGAACAATTATGTTCTGTTAGTATTTTAACATTTCCTCTCATTTTTTTTTGATAATTATTTTTTGGTTTACTAAGATAATTATTTTTTTCTTCACCAATACTTAATTTGGGTAAGTCAGAAATCGCTGACATTACTGTTAAATATTCATCTTCAAATAAATTTTTTTTCTTTGATTTAATAATTTTTGGAAAATTAAAAGAGTATCCTTTTGAAATACCTACTATAATTGTTCTTTTTCTAAATTGTGGTAGTCCATAGTCAGCAGTATTTAAAACATCTGAAAATACTCTATATCCAATACTTTCAAGCTCATAAATTAAGGTTTCATATGCCTGCCCATTATAAAGTGATTTAAAACCAGATACATTTTCAAAAATAACTACCTTAGGAGAAGTTTCATTTACTGCTCTCAAAAATTCCCAAAATAAAGAATTTCTCTTATCTTTTTTATTTTTGCTTCCAACGGTACTAAAACCCTGACATGGGGGTCCACCACATAATATATCTATAGATTTATATCCAATTTTTTTTAATTCTTTTTTAAAGTCTATATTGTGAATATCTTCATTTAACATCTTTGTTTTTGGATGATTAAGTTCAAAAGTTTTGGCAAAATCTTTCTCTATTTCATTTGCAAGGACTATTTCTATATTATTTCTGCTCAACCCAAGCGAAAAACCTCCAGCACCACAAAACAAATCTATACCAATTAATTTTTTCAAATAACTTTTCCTTAAAATCTATTAAATATTTTTAATAATTTTTAAAATATCTTTTAAATTTTTTAAATGCTTTTTAATATTATTATTAGTGTAACCCATTTTTCCACCATAACCTGGTATTCTACCTTGTTCCCAATCTTTCTGTTCTTTTGCAAAGTCTATTAAAAAAGCCAAACATGAAATTGGTTCAATACCTAAAAATAACGCTTTATGCTCCACCAATTTTTTTAATTTATTGTCTCTTAAGTCAATATGCCCTTTTTTACTCCATGTATCTTTCCAACTAAACATAATTTCTAAAAGTTTTTTATTAGTTTTATTAGTTTTAATTTCTATATCGGGTTGAGTTGAAATTTTTCTAGGATGAAGAAATTCTCTATATCTATCATTACCTGTTAAAATTGAATGAATTTCTGATTGTCTTAAAAGTTCTAGTACTCCATCTTCAATTATCCAACCTAAAACTAAGTCAATACCATACTCATGTGGTTTTCTATGATCCCTGAAATGTTGTAATTTTTCTAATTTATTATTCATATAAATTATATGCTGGTCATTTAAATTTTTTTCTAAAATTGATTTAAAAAATTCACTTTTAATAATTTCGGACTCGGGCATTTTAATGTTTTTGTATTTTTGAATTATAGTTTCAACTTTAATTTCTAATTGATCTAATGCATTTAGGCACGAGTCTATTTTTTTTGAATAAGTATCAGAAATCATAAACTATTTAAAAGGGGCGTTCTGTTACCAGGTGGCCTAAAAATTTTTAATCAACAACAGCTGCAACTTTTTTTCTTTTTATTTTTATTCTCTTTTATTAATTCATTATGATCTTTTTTTTCTTGTAACAACTCTTGTTTCTCGTCTTCTATAGCTTTTTTTTCCTTTGAAATTTTATCTTCAAAATATGCATAAAGTGATGAAAAACCTAATTTTATTGATTTTTTTTCTTCGTAATCTCTACGACCTTTTAGATTTTCAATTATTTTGATTATTTCTTGATTTTGCATATTAAACTGCAGCCTGCTTAATAGAAAGTTTTACTTTTCCTCTATCAAATCCAATAACTTTAACTTTTACTTCATCACCTTCTTTTACAACATCGGTTACTTTTGCAACTCTTTTGTCTGCTAGCTCTGATATATGAACTAGACCATCTTGTTTACCTAAAAAGTTAACAAATGCGCCAAATTCCATAATTTTCATGACTTTTCCATTATAAATCTTATTTAATTCAGCCTTAGCTGTGATGTCTTTGATCATTTGCATTGCTTTATTTCTAGACTCTTCGTCCGGAGCAGCAACTGTTACTACGCCTTCATCATTAACATCTACTTTAGCACCTGAATTTTCAACAATTTCTCTTATTGTTGCGCCACCTTTACCAATTACGGCTGCTATATCCTTTTTATCAACAGTTATTTTTTCCATTTTTGGAGTGTGTTTACCAACATCAGCTCTTGATTTATCAAGTGCTTTGTTCATTTCACCTAAGATATGAATTCTACCATCTTTGGCCTGATTTAAAGCCTGCTCCATAATTTCAAAAGTAATACCTGTAATTTTGATATCCATTTGAAGAGATGTAATTCCATCTTTTGTTCCGGCAACTTTAAAATCCATATCGCCTAAATGATCTTCATCACCAAGAATGTCAGACAATACACTAAAATCATCTCCTTCTTTTATTAGTCCCATTGCAATTCCTGCTACAGGCTCTTTCATTGGTACACCCGCATCCATTAATGCTAATGATGTTCCACATACCGTTGCCATAGAAGATGAACCATTAGATTCAGTAATCTCAGATACAATTCTAAAAGTGTAAGGAAAACTTTCTTTAGATGGTAAAGAGGAATTAATAGCTCTCCAAGCAAGTTTTCCATGTCCAACTTCTCTTCTGCCAGTCCCAATTCGTCCTGTTTCACCAACTGAAAATGGTGGAAAATTATAATGAAGCATAAATCTTTCTCTTTGTAATCCCTCTAAACTTTCAATTCTTTGTTCATCATCAGAAGTTCCAAGCGTGGTAGTTACTATCGCTTGAGTTTCACCTCTAGTAAATAGTGCAGAACCATGAGTTCTAGGCAATATCCCAACTTCACACTCAATTGGTCTAACATCTGAAAGACCTCTACCATCTATACGATTTTTATTTTTTAAAATATCAGTTCTAACAATAGATTTTTCAAGGTTTTTAAGTTGTGAATTAACATCTAAATCTGAATATTTTTCATCTTCTTCATAAAGCTTTTTGGCTTTGTCTGTGATTTCTGAAATTTGATTTGATCTATCTTGTTTATCTCTTGTTGCAAAAGCTTTTTTTAAATCACCTGTAAATTCTTCCTCAAGTTTTTTCTTAACTTCTGAAAGATCCTTTTTCTCTACTACCCAATCAGGTTTTTTGCACTCTTTTGCTAAATCTTCTATCATTTGAATTACAGGCACAAAACCTTCATGACCAAATTTTACAGCATTTAACATTTCTTCTTCAGTTAAACCATTAGCTTCAGATTCTACCATTAGAACAGCGTCTTTTGTTCCTGCCACAACTAAATCTAATTTTGAATTTTTCATTTCTTCCTTAGAAGGATTAAGAATGTATTTTCCTTCAATAAAGCCAACTCTAGAAGCACCTACAGGTCCCATAAATGGCATTCCTGAAATCGCTAAAGCTGCTGAAGAAGCAATGATAGATAAAATATCTGCCTCATTTTCTTTGTCATATGAAATTACGGTCGGAAGTACTTGAACTTCATTTTTGAATTCATCTGGAAACAAAGGTCTTATAGGTCTATCTATCAATCTTGAGATTAATGTTTCACTTTCTGTTGGCCTTGCTTCTCTTTTAAAATACCCACCAGGAATTTTACCTGCTGCATAATATTTCTCTTGATAATTTACTGATAAAGGAAAGTAATCTACATCTGGATTTAC
>CACPIK010000005.1 GCA_902633885.1 uncultured Pelagibacteraceae bacterium
ATTATTTAAATATTTTTTAACAAGTTCATCATTCATAGATATTAAGATAGTTTCAAAATATGAATTAAAATAATTATATTTTAAAACATCTAATAATGGAAATTTTTTTATATCTGGTATAATAAAGTTTTCGCCATTTAAAATTTTATAATCAAAACTTTTATTGTTAAATATAAAATTTTCATTCTTAAAATATAAAGAATTTATAATTGGAATTTGCATTGTTGTTTCATGAGCTAAAAACTTTGTAAGTCCGCTTTTAAAATCAACGATGGCATGTATATAAGATTTAGGATGAATCAAAATTTCAAATTTATCAAGCTTTAAATTAAAAATTTTCATTGCCTCTATAACTTCAAATATTTTATTCATCATTGTAGCTGAGTCTATTGAAATTTTATTTCCCATTTTCCAATTCGGATGCTTTAACGCGTATTTAGGCTTAATATTATGTATCTGCGAAAGTTTTTTATTTAAAAAAGGACCACCAGATGCAGTCAAATAAATTTTCTTTATATTTTTGTGATTTTCATTTTTAAGCAATTTCCAAATTGAGAAATGCTCAGAGTCAAGTGGTATAAAATTAGTATTATTTTTGTTTAACTCTTTTTTAATAAAATTCCATCCACAAATTATTGACTCTTTATTAGCAAGTGCAATATTTTTTGAATATCGAATTGATTTCAATGTAGGCTCTAAACCATCTATTCCTGATATAGCATTTATTGTACAAAAAACTTTTTTTTTGTTTTGTTTTAGCACCTCATCAAAATCAAAAAAAACATTAATTTTATTTTTTATAAATTTATTTTTTAACTTTAAATATTTGTTTCTATTTCCAACAACTACATTTTTTACTTTAAATTCTTTAGCCTGGGCAAGAATTTTTTTTATATTATTATTAGTGCTTAAAATCTTGATTTTAAAGTTAGATTTGTTTTTTTTGACTACATCTAAGGTAGATTTTCCTATTGATCCTGTTGAACCTAATATAATTAATTCTTTGATCATTTTATAAACTAACCATTATTAAACCTATTGGTAAAGCTAACATGATACCATCAATTCTGTCCAATAAGCCTCCATGTCCAGGTAAAAAGGAACCTGTATCTTTTATCATCGCTTTTCTTTTTAAATATGAAATAATCAAATCACCTATTTGAGATAATAACGAAATAATGAAAGTAAAAATAAAAATATTTATAAACAAATTAACTTCATTGTAAAAAAAGATTGTGACTAAAAAAGACATAATAAAAGACCCAAACATACCTGAATATGTTTTGTTAGGGCTTATTTTCGTAATTTTTTTTCCTTTAAATATTTTTCCAAATAAATAACCACCTATATCTGTAAAAATACATATGGATAATATAAAAATTAGTAAAGTTATATTCTCAATAACTTTCGAAGATAAAAATAACCATATTAATAAGCAAAAAAAAGTCAGATAGGTCAGTGATAGAAAAATTAAAATTAAGTTTATAATTTTATTTTTACTAAAAATTTTTAAAAAAATATTATGAAATTCATTTAAAGCAATAAATAAAATAGTTAACAAAGCTAATGCTAAAACAAAATTATTTATTAAAGATAAATATAGTACAATTATTAAAAAAAAAGATGTAATAAATCTTTTCTTAAGTTCTTTTGTCATATACCTCCAAAAGTTCTATTTATCATTTTAAATTTATCTAAAATTCTTTTTAAATCATTTTTGTTAAAATCAGGCCAAAGTTTTTTTTCAAAAAATATTTCAGTATAAATAGATTGCCACAATAAAAAATTACTTAGTCTATTCGTATTTCCAGTTCTTATTAAAATTTCTGGGTCCGGCACTTTTGAAGTATATAAAAAATTTGTAATATTTTTTTGATTTATAGATAATGATAATTTATTTATTTTTTTAACTGAATATATTATTTCCTCTCTTGATCCATAATTTAATGCTACATTAATTTGGATTTTATTATTTTTTTTTGTTAAAAATTCTGCTTCTTTTAATTTTGATTTTAATGATAAGGGAAATTTATTTATATTACCTATAATCTTAATTTTAACATTTTTCTTAATTAAATTATTGATTTGTTTAACTAGGTAATTTTCTAATAGCCTAAATAAAAAATTTATTTCATTAGTTGGTCTTTTCCAATTTTCAGTTGAGAATGTGTATAATGTTAAAAATTTAATATTGAAATAAATTGAAGCGTTAATTATTTTTTCAACAGTTTTGATGCCCTGCTGATGACCAAAATTTCTTGTTTTTTTTCTTTTTAAACCCCATCTACCATTACCATCCATAATTATGGCCACATGTTTAGGGGAGGTCATATTGTCATTATTTCTTTTTCTTTAGAAATAACTTTTTCATCTATTTTTTTAATTTGATTATCCGTATATTCTTGAATTATTTTTTCATTTTTTTTAACTTCATCTTCAGAAATATCTTTACTTTTCAATAGCTTCTTTAATTCGTCATTACCTTCTCTTCTAATATTTCTAATCGAAACTTTACATTTTTCACCCATTGATTTTATCATTTTACTTATTTCATTTCGTCTTTCTTCACTTAAATCTGGAATCGGTAATCTGATTAATTGACCATCAATTTGTGGGTTTAGACCTAATTCTGATTTTTTTATTGCGGAGTCTATTAGGGCTACATTATTTAAATCCCATACTTGAATATTAATTGTTCTAGCCTCTGGTGTTGTTATGCTGCCAAGTTGGTTTATTGGCATTTGTTGACCATAAACATCAACTTTTACCAGATCGAGCATGCTTGAATTTGCCCTACCTGTTCTTAGAGATGCAAGTTCTTGAGTAAATACATCAAAAGTTTTAATCATTTTTTCATTATAAACTTTATCTTGAAACATTATTCACCAATTTTTATTCTTATAAACTCTTCAATTTTAAGACTCTCAATATTCATTTCTTTAATTACATCTTTAACTTTTTTTTTTGGTTCCATAACCCAGTCTTGTGTCATTAAACTACTTTCTTCTTTAAATTTGTTTATTTTACCAAAACTGATTTTTTTTGCAATTTCATCTGGTTTACCTGAGTTTTTTAACTCTTCTGCTATAAGTTCTTGCTCTTTATCAAGAATATTTTTATCAATATTATCAGAAGTTAATGCTATTGGATTTGAAGCAGCAATATGCATTGATAATTGTTTGCCAAATAAATCAATTTCTTCTGTTTTTTTTGAAGCTGATAAGGATGTTATTACTGCTAATTTTGAAACATTATCCTGAACAACTGAATGTTGATAAATATAATTTATACAATTTTCATTGCTTACTGTAATAGATTTACCAATAGTAATTTTTTCACCAATTTTAGCTATTAATGATACAAGATTTTCTTCAACAGATTTATTATTTTTCATATTTGATAGTTTTAATTTTTCTAAATTTGATGAGCAATTATTATTTAGTTCACTTAGTTCTTTTACAAAAAGAACAAAATCATTGTTCTTTGCAACAAAGTCAGTTTCACAATTTACTTCAATAACTGATGTTTTTTTATTATCTCCCGAAACTACAACAACTCCTTCTTTAGCATCTCTTGACATTTTTTTAGAAGCTTTTGCTATACCTTTGACTCTTAAAATTTCTGCTGCTTTATCTAAGTCACCATCAGCTTCTTTAAGGGCAGAATTACAATCTTTAAAACCTGCTCCAGTTGATTGTCTTAATTTTTTTATTTTTTCAATTTCAGTCATGATAAAATATATCTGTTTAATTTTTATTCAGATTTTTTATTTTGAAGAATTTCCTTAGTTTTGTTTTCACTATTTTCTAAATCTTTTTCTAAATTTTTTGGAGCTTCATTTTTTGCATTTTCAATAGTTTCTTTCAAAAGATTACAATAAAGATCTATAGATCTTCTTGCATCATCATTTCCTGGTATAGGAAAATCAATACCATCAGGATCAGAGTTAGAATCAAGAATTGCTATAATTGGAATTCCAAGTTTAATTGACTCTTTGATTGCTAATGACTCATAATTTGTATCAATAATAAAAACTAAATCAGGAACTTTTTTCATTTCTATAATTCCACCAAGTGATCTTTGCAACTTGTCTCTTTGACCGCTCATTTTAAGAAGTTCTTTTTTAGTAAACCCTCTATTTTCTGCAGAAAGATCAGAATTAATTTTTTCTAATTTTTTAATTGAATTAGAAATTGTTCCCCAGTTTGTTAACATTCCTCCTAACCATCTATAATTAACATAATATTGATTTGTATTGTTTGCTAATTCTGCAATTGCTTCGGAAGCTTGTTTTTTGGTAGATATAAATAATATTTTTCCACCACTTGATATAGTTGAATAAACTTTTTCCAAAGCTATTTTGGTTAGCTCCAAAGTTTGAGTTAGATCAATTATATGTATTGAGTCCCTTTTTCCAAAAATAAATTTCTTCATTTTTGGATTCCATCTCAAAGTTTTGTGTCCTAGATGAACGCCTGCTTCTAATAATTGTTCGATTGATAAGTTTGGTATCTTCATATTTTTTCCCGGTTATGCCACCACAATTACTGCCACTTAAGGACCGGAGGTATTAAACCAGAAATTGTGTGCGTGTTAATTTAATGAGGTAAATACAAAATTAAATGAAAAAAACAAGTCTTATTTTATAATATCTCTATATTATCCTCTTTTTTAAGAGAATTTATTAAATTATGATCTATTTTTCTCTTATCATTGAGCTTAAATATATATGTTTTTTTATCATTTTTAACTTCAATTAGCACATTAGTTTTTCCATTTTCTGTGCTTAAAGATTTAATTTTACTAAGATCGTCAACATTATTTAATTTAATTTTCAATTCATCAATAGGTTTATTTAATACTTCTTTTAATGAAACAATTTTTTTTATATTTATTTTTTTTTGATTTTTATTTTCATCAGAAAAATTTTTCATAAGAGTTACCATTACTGAATTTCCTTCAATTAAAATTTCTCTATTAGATTCAAAAATATCTGAAAAAATAAACAACTCAAAAACTCCTGAGAGATCAGAAAATTTTACAATTGCATATGAATTTCCTTTTTGAGTTTTTTTTTCTTGTATTTTAAGAACAGTGCAAAAAATATTTGAACTTAAAATAGACTGATCATTATCAAAGTTTTCATAATTAGTAATATTATATTGATTAAATAATGATTTATATTGATTCAAAGGATGGTCAGAAATAAAAAAACCTAATGTTTCAAATTCCTTAGTAAGTTTAGTATCATTATCCCAATCATCTATTTTTTCAATAAAATCTTCATCTAAATTTTTGTATTCATCAAATAAATCAATTTGATTGGCTAGAGTATTTTCAAAAATATTTTTTGATTTAAGAATCATATTTGGTATTGAATTAAATAATGATTGTCTATTATTGTTAAAATTATCAAAGGCTCCTGCTCTTACTAATCCCTCTAGCTGTAATTTATTAATATCTTTTGGATTAACTCTGCTAATGAAATCTGTAATATTTTTAAATTTACCGTTATCTTCTCTTTCTTTAACAACATTAGAAATTGCTTCATATCCAACATTTTTTATTCCTCCTAAGGCATAAAGAAACTTTGTGCCGTTTGAGGTAAAGTTGGCAAAACATTCGTTTATATCTGGCCTTACAATATTTATATTTAAACGTTTAAGTTCCTCATAAAATTCACTTAGTTTTTTTTGATTAGATAATTCCATTGTCATTGAGGCTGCAAAAAATTCATGAGGATAATAAGTTTTTAAAAAAGCTGTTTGATATGCAATAACTGCGTATGCTGCTGCATGACTTTTGTTAAAACCATACTCTGCAAATGGTTCAATTTTTAAAAAAATTCCAGCTGCAATATCTTTACTAATTCCATTTTTATAGGCTCCTTCAACAAATCTATGCTTTTGTTTTTCTAGTTCAGCCCGTTTCTTTTTTCCCATTGCTCTTCTAAGAATATCTGCCTCACCAGGTGTAAAACCTGAAAGTTCTTGAGCTATTTGCATAACTTGTTCTTGATAAATTATAACTCCATAGGTAGGTTTTAATATATCTTCTAGTTTTGGGTGAAGATAATCAGGCTCTCTTCTTCCATGCTTACAATCGTTATAAATAGGTATATTGCTCATTGGACCAGGCCGATAAAGAGCGACTAATGCTATAATATCTTCTAACATATTTGGCTTCATGTTGACTAAGGCATCTTTCATCCCAGAGCTTTCAAGTTGAAACAAACCAACAGTTTTGCCACTTGATAACAACTGATAAACTTTAGAGTCTTCATAATCTATATCTTTTACCTTAAATCTAGGATCATTTTTATTTATCAGTTTTTGAGTTTTATCAATTACAGTAAGCGTTTTGAGACCTAAAAAATCAAATTTAACCAATCCTGCATTCTCAGCTGAATACATATCAAATTGAGTTGAAGGTAATAATAAATCAGCAGAATTGTCTTTGTATAGCGGAACAGACTCAGTTAATTTTTTATCAGCAATTACAACTCCGGCAGCGTGAGTTGCAACATTTCTATTTAATCCTTCTAGCTTTAATGACAATTTGATCAATCTTTCTACTCTTTTATCGTCGTTTATAAGTTTTTGTAATCTTGGTTCAACATTAATACATTCTTGCAACTTTAAGGGTCTTGATGGATCGAAAGGTATCATTTTACAAATACTATCAATAAAACCATAAGGTAGTCCTAAAACACGTCCAACATCTCTAATTACCATTCTCGCTTTTAACTTACCAAAAGTAATTATATGAGCTACACTATTTTTATATTTAGATGTTAGATATTCAAAAACTAAATCTCTTTTTTCCTCACAAAAATCAATATCAAAATCTGGCATTGAAATTCTATCTGGATTTAAAAATCTTTCAAAAATTAAATTAAACTTTATTGGATCTATATCGGTGATTGATAAGCACCATGCAACAAGTGAACCTGCACCAGAACCTCTTCCTGGACCAACTGGTATATAGTTCTTTTTTGCCCATTTTATATAATCTGAAACTATAAGAAAATATCCAGCATAATTCATTTCTACTATTATTTTAATTTCATGATCCAATCTTTCTTTATAAAATAAATAATCTTTATTATTTTCTAAAGTTGAATCAGTAATTTTAAATATATTTTTAAATTTATCTGATAAACCAACATAAGATTCCTTTATAAGCAATTCATTATTATCAATTTCATTTGAAGATATATTTGGTAGCATAGGTTTGGAAGTTAAAGGTCTAAACGAACATCTGTATGGCAAATTAAAATTATTTTCTAAGGCTTCAGGTAAATCTTTAAATAAATCAATCATTTCATCAGATGATTTAAGATAATGTTGATTAGATAGTTTAATTCTATTGACATCATTGACATAAGTTTTTTGACCAATGCACATCAGTGCGTCATGAGCTTCGTGCATAGATGGTTCCAAATAGTAAACTTCGTTTGAAGCGATAATTGGTAAATTAAATTTTTTCGACAGATTTAAAATAAAATTTTCAAAGTCTTTTTCGTTTGAGTCTTGGTGTCTTTGTATTTCTAAGTATATATTATCTTTAAATTTTGTAGATAATTTTTTTAATATATCATCAATCTCTTGAAACAATCCTTTGCTGAAAAGGACACCTATTAAACATTTTATTGATCCAGTTAATGCTATTACTCCAGATGAATTATTCAACAAATAATCAAGGTTACAATGAGGGTCAGTAGTTTCTGAATTTTCTAAATAAGATTTTGAAGAAAGTTCAATAATATTTCTATATCCATCAATATTTTTTGCAATTAAGGGTATGAATCCTGTAAAATTTTTGTACTTAAATAATATTTGTGTTCCAATAATTGGTTGAGTTCCAACAGAAGATAAATTTTCAGAAAATTCTAACGCACCAGAAAGATTAAATGTATCTGACAAGCCTAATGATTGAATTTTATTAATTTTACAAAATTCTTTTAATTGTTCTATTGTTACGGCTCCTTCACAAATTGAATATTGAGTGTGTACTTTAAAATGATTAAAAATTTTATTAGCCGATTCTTTCATTGGTGATTTTCATTTTACCACCAATCATTTCAATTTTACAATCCGCCATGTTAGCAAAATATCTATTGTGGGTTGCAAATACTATTATTCTCGTTTTACTTCTAAGGTTAAATAAAATTTTAAATATTTGTTTTGCATTATTAAAGTCAAGACTTCCTGTAGGTTCGTCAGCAAGAATTATTTCAGGATTGTTTATTAAGGCTCTTGCTATAGCTATTCTTTGATTTTCTCCACCCGAAAGCTCAGATGGAAAATGATTTAGTCTGGATAATAAACCCATCTTTTTGATAATTTTTTTTGCTAAATAAAAAGATTTTTTTTTATCGTTTGAAACCAATAAGTTTGGCAGATAAATATTTTCAATAGCCGAAAAGTCGGACAAAAGATTTTTATCTTGATGTATAATACCAATATTTTTTGCTCTAATGTAATCATTTTCAACTTTATTTTTAAAATTTATTTTATTTTTATTAAATTCAATTGATCCAGAAGTTGGTACATCAACTAATGATAAAAGATTTAACAAAGTTGATTTACCTGATCCTGAGGGTCCGACAATAGAATAAACCATACCTGATTCAAAATTAAATGAGATATCGTTTAAAACATTTATAGTTTTATTTTTTAAATATTTTTTATTTATATTCTTAATTTTAATAAAATTATTCATATTTAAGTGTTTTAACCGTGTCTAGTGAAGCTGCTTTTGCCGCTGGATAAATTGATACTATTGAGGTTATGATTATCGAGCAAATAGCAATTAAAAATATTGAATTTGGATTTATTTCAGAAGGTAATGAGTTAAGAAAGTAAATTTCCTCCGGAAATAAAGTTATGTCAAATGTATTTGCAATAAATTCTCTTATATTTTCTATATAATAAGAGAATAAAGTTCCTATAAATATGCCAAAAATTGTTGCACTAGTTCCAATAATAAACCCAACTAAAAAGAAAATTTTCTTTATAGATTTATTAGATACTCCAATTGACTTTAAAATACCAATATCTCTAGTTTTATTCTTTACCAAAATTGTTAATCCAGAAATAATATTAAAAGCTGCAACAATAATTATTAAAGACAAAATAATAAACATTACATTTCTTTCAACTTTCAATGCTGAAAATAATGATTGATTCAGATCTGCCCACGTAAAAATATAATCCATTTCAAATAATTTGATTAATTCTGATTTATATATCTCAATGTCCTTAGGGTTTAAAAAATAAATTTCTAATTTTCTATTCTTTTTTTTCAAATCAAATAAACTTTCTAAAGTATTTAAATTAATAAATGCAATATTATTATCAAAATCAGCTAAGCCACTTTGGAAAATTGAAGTGATAGTAAAAGTTTGTTGTTTTGGCAAACTTCCAATAATCGTTTGAATTCCAGAAGGAGACATTACCGCAACTTTATCGCCAATATCAAGATTAAGATTATTGCTGAGTTCGTTCCCAATAGAAATTGATTTATCTGAAAGGTTTTTGCTTCCTAAGAAATCTTTATTGTTAATTATTGATAAATCTTTAAATTGATCTTTTAAATAACCTCTAAAAATTATTCCTTTTGTTTTATTTTTGTTATAATTTTTATCATTTGATTTCGTTAAGATAATTCCTTCACTATGATTTGAAGTTATAGTTTTTTTTATTTTTTTATTAATTTTGGAATTATCTAAAACTTTTATATCTTTTTTTTCACTGTTAAATTCTATCGTTGCATGAGGGTTAAAACCAACTATTTTATCAATCAATTCATTTCTAAAACCATTCATTACTGACATCACAATGATTAAAACAGCCACACCCAAAGATATTCCTATAAATGAAAAAATTGATATAATATTTAAAAAACCATCTTTTTTTCTGGTTTTAAGGAATCTAAATGTTACTTCTTTTTCTAATTGTGAAATCAATTTGATTTAGCTTTAATAATTTGTGATGCTATATCTTCAATTTTTAATTTTTGAGTTTCGCCACCAACTTCCGTAAACTCAAACAAATCTCCTTCAGTTTTATTTCCAATAATTAATTGATATGGAATCCCTATAAGGTTAAATTTCTTAATTTTTGCTGAAATATTTTCTTCTGTATCATCAATAATGGTATCTAAATTTTTTGTTTTTAAATACTGAAAAATTTTGATTGATTTTTCCAAATTTGATGAATCATTTTTATTTATCATTGGTATTATTGCGCAGTCATAAGGTGATACTGATATTGGCCACTTCATAATTTGATCTTTATCGTTATATTTTGCTTCAATTATGGCACCAACAAGTCTTGAAACTCCTATTCCATAAGAGCCCATTTTAACAAATTCTTTTTTTCCATTAAAATCTACAGCTGCATTCATCGGTTTTGAGTATTTATCTCCAAAGTAGAATATATGACCAACCTCAATACCTTTTGTATTTAGTCTAAACTCATTTGGTACAGATTTTTCAAAAATGTCTTTATTAAATTTTTCATCTGTAACAGAATAAAATTTTTCATATTGTTTTCTTAAATCGGTTAATGAAGATTTTTCAATAATGGTAGTTGAGCTATCAACTTCAAATATTCTTTTATCAGTATAAATCTTACTTTCACCCGTATCTGCCAAAATAATAAATTCATGTGAAAGATTTCCACCTATCGGACCAGTATCTGCAGCCATAGGGATTGCTGATAAGTTTAATCTTTTAAAAGTTTTTAAATAAGAAAGATAAAATTTATTATATGAAAAAAAAGCATCATCATCAGTAAGATCAAATGAATAAGCATCTTTCATATAAAATTCTCTGCACCTCATAATTCCAAATCTAGGTCTTAACTCGTCTCTAAACTTCCACTGAATATGGTATAATAATTGCGGTAAAGATTTGTATGATTTAATGCTTGATCTAAATATTTCTGTAACTAATTCTTCATTTGTTGGTCCATATAACATTTCTCTATTTTGCCTGTCTTTTATTCTAAGCATCTCTTCACCGTAATCTTCGTACCTACCGCTTTCCTTCCATATTTCGCTAGATTGAATTGTTGGCATCAATATTTCTTGTACACCCACTCTATCTTGTTCTTCTCTAACAATTTGTTCTATTTTTTTCATTACTTTAAATCCTAATGGTAACCAGGAATAAATTCCTGCTGATGATTGTTTAATCATTCCTACTCTTAACATTAATTGATGAGATTTAATTTTTGCTTCAGTTGGATTATTTTTTAATATTGGAATAAATGATTTAGAAAAGTACATTTTAATAATTATATTCTTATCAAGTTTATATTTGTTATTGGTTTTTTCCCAGTTTTTTCTTTTGTAAATTTTCTACAAGTAATTTTTAAAGCATCAATCATGTTATCTTCTTGTTTTTTATTATTAAGCGAAAATGATTTAAGAGTTTTTTCTATCATTTCTTCAAGTCCATAGGAAAATTCTTCCTTTTCATAAATAGGCAAACCTCTAAATGTTAATAATGGCTTATTATGAATATTTCCTTTAGCGGTTATTAATATTGTTGCTTCTAAAAAACCATTCGCTGAAATATTTCTTCTCTCTTTAATAGATTTAGCATCCTCCTCAACAGGAATATTTCCATCAACATAAATTCTACCATTAGGTGCTTTGTCAATAACTTCAGGCTTTTTACCAGGAAATATTCTAATTATATCACCGTTTTCAACCTTTACAGGATAAGGAACTTGCATTTCTTTAGCAAAACTTATGTGCTCTAACATATGTCGGTGTTCGCCATGAACGGGTATTACAGATTTTGGTTTAATCCAATTATACATATCTCTTAAATCTTCACGGTTCGGGTGTCCCGATACATGAATAAATTCAGAGTCTTCAGAAACAACTTCAACATCTTGCTTAACTAGTTCATTATGTAATTTATATAATTTTTTTTCATTACCAGGAATAATTTTAGAAGAAAAAATTACTGCATCATTTTTTTCTATAAAAACATCAGGGTGAGTGTTATTTGAAATTCTTTTCATAGCGCCCATGGGTTCACCTTGACTGCCAGTACATAAATAAATAATTTTATCCCTAGAAATATTTTTTGCATCTCGTGAATCTATAGGATCAATTACATTTTTAAGATAACCACATTGTTTTGCCGCTTTATAAATTCTATGCATTGATCTACCTACTAAAGATATTTCTCTTCCAGTTTTTTCGGCACAATAAAAAGCTGTTTCCATTCTAGCTACATTTGAAGCGAATGAAGTAATAATTATTCTTTTTTTTAATCTTTCAACAATTTTTAACATACTTTTTCTTACATCTAATTCTGATCCTGCTCTACCAGCACTAAATACATTTGTTGAATCACAAATCATAGTTAACACACCTTCATCTCCAATTTGTTTTAATCTTTTGGCATTAATATTTTCTCCAATTAAAGGGTCTGGATCGCATTTCCAGTCACCAGTATGTAAAATACTACCAACAGGAGTTTCAATTTTCAGTCCATTTGGTTCTAGGATTGAATGAGTTAATGTTACAAATTCAATTTTAAATGGACTCAAATTAACTGTGCTATTTAACTCAACAACTTTTAAAAAACTAGTTATATCAATTTTTTTTTCTTTAAATTTTTCTGAAATCAAAACTGAAGTAAACGGAGTTGCATATATTTTACATTTAAGTTTTGGCCAAATATGAGCAATTGCACCAATATGATCTTCATGAGCATGAGTTAAGATTATACCAAGCAAATCATCTTTTTTATCAATTATAAATCCTGGGTCAGGGTAAATTAAATCCACACCTGGTACCGTATCATCTGCAAATGTAACTCCTAAATCAACAATAATCCATTTTTGATTATCTGGTTTGCCGTAGGCAAACAGATTCATATTCATGCCTATTTCACCAGATCCTCCTAATGGACAAAAAATTAATTCTTCTTTCATTTAATTTAATCTAGATGCAACTTTTAAAATTCCATTTGTTGTCAAATTTTTATTAATTATTGTTTTTCCTTTAATTGAATTTTTAAATAAATGAGCCAAACCACCAGTTAAAATAATCTTATATGATTTGCCAGATTGTTTAATAATCAATTTTATAATGTTGTCAATTAACCCAATATATCCATGATAAAAACCTGATCTAATTGCTGCTTTAGTATTTTTGCCAATAACATTCTTAGTTTTGGCAATATCGATTTTGGGTATTAAAGATGCTTTTTCTATTAAATTTTTAAGAGACAGCTCTAAGCCTGGAGCTAGGATGCCACCTATATACTGATTCTTGATTACAACATCAAAATTTGTTGCTGTACCAAAATCAACTATTATAAAATTGTTTTTGTTATCAATAACAGATATTGCATTTGCAAGTCTATCCGATCCAATTTGTTTTTTATTTACTTTTATTTTAACTAAACTAGATAGATTACAATTTTTTAACTCATCACATTTAATACTGTAATTTTTTTTAAGATATTTTTTAATTTTTCTAAAAGCTGTTGGAACAACTGAGCTAAATAAATTTTTATCTAATTTATTTTTATATTTTTTTAAAAATGAAAAGTTTTTATTTAGATTTTTATTATTTAAAATATTACTGGAAAATTTGATTTTTTTAATCAATTTAAGATTTGAATTATATAAACAAATTTTAATATGAGTGTTTCCTATATCACCAATTAAATACATAGTTTTATTATATAAAGTTTTTTATATTTCTTTCATAATTAAGTTTTATTTCATTGAATAAACTAATTTTTAAAATTTTTTTTTTACTATAATAATTTAAAAATGTAGTTTTATAGTTAATAATTTTTGGGCTATTTTCTAAATTAATACCTATACCTACAATTAAAAATTTTTTTTTATTCTTAAATATAGTTTCTTGAAGAATTCCACAAACTTTTCTTTTATTTATCAATATATCGTTAGGTTTTTTTATTGTAATAGATGATTTAACTTTTTTTTTAATAATTGATTTAATGATTAAAATATTTAAATTAATAATTTTACTTAAACTTAATTTTTCACTTATAATAAAAAAAACTGTAGCAAATAAATTTCCTTTTTTTGAAATCCATTTATTATTTCTCTGGCCTCTTCCTTTAGATTGAGATTCTGCCAATATAATTCCATTTGTAATTCCTAAATTAATCAATCTTAAAGCTGTATCATTTGTACTTTTAACTTTTTTAAAAAAATATTTTTTTAATTTCATCAAATAATATTTATTTTTGAGACAATCTCAGTAATTCCACTAGGATAAATAAAATAAACTAAAATAAAAATTGTTGATAGAGCCAATGTTATTTTTAAACCAAAATGATGATTGGTTTCATATTTTTCTTTTTCCTTATCAAAGTATATTATTTTTATAATTCTTAAATAATAAAAAGCTGCTATCACAGTAGATAGGAGACCTATTACTGCCAAGAAGTACATTGATTGCTTTATTACTGACATGAAAATATAAAATTTTGCAAAAAAACCTGCAAGTGGAGGAATTCCAGCTAAAGAAAAAAGAATTATCAAAAATGAGAATGCTAATATAGGGTGTTTTTTTGAAAGACCAGATAAATCATCAATTTTTTCATAATATTCATTATTTCTTCTAAGCATGAATAAGCAGCTAAAAAAAGCTAAATTCATGACTAGATATATTGTCATATAAGTTATTGAGCTTTGAATTCCATCATTAGTACCTGTAGATAAGCCGGCTAAAGCATAGCCCATATGTCCAATTGAACTATATGCCACTAATCTTTTAAGATTTTTTTGACCAATGGCTGCTACCGCGCCAAAAATCATTGAAGCAATTGATATAAAAATTATTATCATTTGCCATTGATCTATCAAGTTAGCAAAAGGAACATATAAAAATCTAATAAAAACAGTTAGTGCTGCAATTTTAGGAAGAATAGCAAAAAATATGGTAACTGATGTTGGAGACCCTTCATAGACATCGGGTGCCCACATATGGAATGGTACAGCTGAAATTTTAAATGCTAATCCAACTAAGATAAATACAATTCCAAATGTTAATCCATAATTTTCAGTATTTGAGTTAATTAAAATGGCATCAAAATTTGTACTTTCAGAAAATCCATATACTAAAGAACATCCATAAAGTAATAATCCAGAGGATAGAGCGCTTAAAACAAAATATTTTAATCCTGACTCTGTAGATAACAAATTATCTCTATTAAATGATGCTAGAACATACAAAGCCAAAGATTGTAATTCTAGACCCATATAAAAAACAATAAGGTCATTAGAGCTTATCATTATCATCATTCCAAGAACAGAGCTTAAAATTAATACTGGATATTCAATTTTATTAATCTTAGTTAATTGTATATATTTAGATGAGGTAAGCATGACAAAAATTCCAGAGGCAAAAGTCAAAATTTTCATAAATGAAGATAATTTGTCGACTTTATAACTGTTACTAAATAATGAGGCATCCTCGATTGAATTTAAATTAAATATAAGAGCAAGCAGTATTGCCAAAGTTATAGTTGATAAATTATAAATTAAATTAGAACTGTTTTTTTTAAAAACACCAATAATTAAAAAAGTCATTATTGCAATGGATATAAATATTTCAGGAAATATTAATTGTAAATTTTCCATTAATTTTTATAAACAAGATTGTTTGTTAAACTTAAATTATACATATTCAAAACATTTTCTACTGAAACTTCAATTGAGCTCATTAGTGGTTCTGGATAAAAACCAAAAAAAATAATTGGAATAACTAAGCTAATTAATATAATTAATTCAAATTTTTTTAAATCAATCATAGACTTTAAATCATTATTAATTAGTTCACCAAAAATAATTCTTTTATATAACCATAACATGTAAGCTGCGCATAAAATAACTCCAAGACTAGCTATTGTTGCAACTAAAAAACTTTTCTTAAAAGCTCCCATCAAAACTAAAAATTCACCAATAAAACCACTGGTTCCAGGCAATCCAATTGCACCAAGAGTAAATACCATGAAAACAATCGCATACTTGGGCATTACAGTAACTAATCCACCATATTTACTAATTAATCTTGTATGATGTCTTTCATATACCACGCCAACACTCAAAAAAAGTGCGGCTGATACAAGGCCATGGCTAATCATTTGAAATATACTTCCCTCAATGCCTTGTTGCGTCATTGTAAAAATTCCTAAAGTTACAAATCCCATATGCGCTACAGATGAATATGCTATTAATTTTTTCATATCATCCTGCATTAAAGCAACCAAAGAAGTATAAACAATCGCAATTAAACTTAACATATAAATTAACGGCACAAAATATTCAGAGGCAATTGGAAATAAACCAAGTGAAAATCTAATAAAACCATAGCCAGCCATCTTTAGCAATATAGCTGCCAGTAAAACTGATCCAGCAGTAGGAGCTTCAACATGAGCATCTGGCAACCAAGTATGAGCCGGCCACATAGGTGTTTTAACAGCAAAAGAACTAAAAAAAGCTAACCAGAGTAAATTTTGATATTTAGCATCAATTCCTAATTCATAAAGTTTTTCAACATCTGTAGTACCTGCAATCCAATAAATGGCAATAATTGCCACCAACATTAGAACTGATCCTAGCAATGTATATAGAAAAAATTTGAATGCAGAATATACTCTTCTTTCACCGCCCCATATTCCTATTATCAAAAACATAGGGATTAACCCCGCTTCAAAAAATAAATAAAAAACAACTAGATCAAGTGAACAAAAAACTCCAATCATAAAAGTTTCCAATATTAATATTGCTATCAAAAAATCTTTAAGACGATTTTTTATTGTTGCATTTACTGAAATTATACAAATAGGAGTAATAAATGTTGTTAAAATAATAAACAATATTGATATACCATCAACTCCAACTTTATAATTGACTAAACCAACTAGCCATTCTCTATTTTCTAAAAATTGGAATTCTATCGATGATTTGTCAAATATATACCAAAGATACAAAGATAGTAAAAAATTTGCTAAGGAAATAAATAAAGCTACATATTTACTGCTTCGATTTTTTTCATTTGAGGACCTTGTAAATAAAATAAATAATGCACCTATAGTTGGTAATAATATTAAGGAAGATAAAATTGGAAAATTCATTAGTTAACAATTAATAAGGTTAATAATATTGAAAATCCAATTAACATTACAAACGCATATTGATAAATAAAGCCTGTTTGAAATTTAACTGCAATTGAAGAAAAATACTTTATTAATCCTGATATTCCATCGGGACCAAATCTATCAATTATAGAACCATCTATTTTTTTCCATAAAAATTTACCTAATTTTTTTGAGGTTTTAACAAAAATAAAATCGTAAAATTCATCAAAATACCACTTATTTTTTAAAAATTTATATATAGGCTTATTCATACTAACAAATTCATCTATTATTTTTTTATTATTTACAAATAAGAAAAAAGATAATGGAATAGCTAAAACGACAAGTGTTGGTGTTAAAAATAAAAACCACATTGGTGGATGATCAGTGCTTAGAGGTTCTAAGAATTTAATTGAAGCTCCCCAAAATTCGTAAGATGTTTCATGACCAATAAATAGATCTTTGAACAAAATACCTGCAAAAATTGCACCTATTGATAAAACTATTAACGGAACAATCATTACCAAAGGAGATTCATGCATTTTATCAATATTTATTTCTGAATTATTATAGTTTCCATGAAATGTTTTAAAAATAAGACGCCATGAATAAATTGATGTCAATAAAGCTGTTGATACACCTATTATTGCAGCATACATGCCAATGTTAGTACCTCTTAAATATGCAAATTCTATTATTGCATCTTTTGAATAAAAGCCTGACAAGAAAGGAAAGCCAGTTAAAGCAAGTGTACCAATAACCATTAATGAATAAGTATAAGGTAATTTTTTTATTACTCCTCCCATTTTATTAATATCTTGCTCATCATTAAATGAATGAATTACCGAACCAGAACCTAAAAAAAGTAATGCTTTAAAGAATGCATGAGTAAACAAATGAAACATTGCAACATTATATGCTCCCACACCAGCGGCAAAAAACATGTAACCTAATTGACTGCATGTTGAATAGGCAATTATTTTTTTTATATCAGTTTGAACTAATGCTACGGATGCTGCAAAAAAAGCAGTAATCATTCCCACTATTGTTATAATAGACAAAGCTAATTCTGAATATTCATATATTGGAGAACAACGTACTACTAAAAACACTCCTGCAGTTACCATTGTTGCGGCATGAATTAATGCTGAAACTGGAGTTGGCCCTTCCATTGCATCAGGTAACCAAGTATGTAATAAAAATTGAGCAGACTTACCCATAGCCCCAACAAATAGCAATAAACAAATTAGATCTACTGAATTAAATTGTATTCCCAAAAATATTAATTTTTTATCTAATATTTGAGGTATTTGAGAAAAGACTTCATCATAATTAACTGTACCAAAAATATAAAAAATTAAAAAAATACCTAACGCAAAACCAAAATCACCAACTCTATTAACTAAAAAAGCTTTAATTGCTGCAGCATTTGCGCTTTCTTTTTTATACCAGAATCCAATTAAAAAATATGAACACAAACCTACTCCTTCCCATCCAAAAAATAATTGAATAAAATTATCTGAAGTAACTAAGGTTAGCATAGCAAATGTAAACAATGACAAATATGCCATAAACCTAGGTTTGTGAGGATCGTGAGCCATATATCCTATTGAATAAATATGAACTAGAGCTGAAATAAAATTTACAACCACTAACATTACAGCTGAAAGAGCGTCAATTTTTATTGACCAGTTTACATTTAATGTTCCAGAATTTATCCAAGAAGAAATAATTAAATTGTTAGAATATCCATAATTCACTACTTTATAAAATACAAAAAAAGATAAAATTGCAGATATGGAGACAAATAAACTGGTTAAAATTACTGAAAATCTGTCACCAATAAATTTGCCAAAAAAACCTGAAACAATAGAAGCAATCAATGGTAAAAAAAGAATTAAATATTCCATTTTATCCTTTTAATTTATCAATTTCTTCAACTCTTATTGTTCCTGAGTTTCTAAAATAAACAACAATTATAGCCAAGCCGATGGCAGCTTCAGCGGCAGCAACTGTCAAAATAAATAAAGTAAATATTTGTCCACTTAGATCGTTTATAAAAATAGAAAATGAAACAAGGTTAATATTAACAGCAAGCAGTATTAGCTCTATACTCATTAGTATGACTATTACATTTTTTCTATTAAGAAATATTCCAACAACACCAATGGTAAATATTATTGCCGCTAAAGTTAAATAATGACCCAAACCAATACTAAACATCTATTTTAACCCCTTTTTTACTTTCAACATCTACTAAAGTAACGCTATCATTTCTTTCTCTTGAAATTTGATTAATATAACTTTGTCTTTTTAGTCCACTTCTTTGCCTAAAAGTTAATACAATTGCACCAATCATAGCTACTAGTAGTATCATGCCAGAAATCTGGAAAAGATGTATATAATCAGTGTAAATTACATTTCCTAAAGATTCTGTGTTAGTAAATTCAGACGAAATAGATAGGTTAATTGTGTCTACTACATCAGGTTTATACTTCCATCCACCAATAACTATTATTAACTCAAAAAAAATTATTAAACTAACCAATAAGCCTATGGGTATATGTGAAACACTTTCGGTAGAGCTAAACCATTCATTTTTTTGTTGAGCAACATTTAACATCATAACCACAAACAAAAATAAAACTGCCACAGCTCCTACATAAACTATTAGCATTATCATTCCTAAAAATTCAGCACCGATCATAATAAATAAACAAGAAATACTAATAAAATCTAAAATTAAAAAAAATACTGAATGAACAGTATTTTTTGAGACAGTAACCATTATAGCTGAGACAATTGCAATAAAAGAAAAGATATAAAAAAAAATTGCGTGAGTAATCATATTTATCTATGAGAACTATCAGCTTTTATATTTGCTGCTAAAATGTTTTCCCATCTATCTCCATTTTCTAATAATTTTTCTTTATTATAATAAAGCTCTTCTCTAGTTTCTGTAGCAAATTCAAAATTTGGACCTTGAACAATTGCATCTACCGGGCAAGATTCTTCGCATAAACCACAATAAATACATTTAAGCATATCTATATCGTATCTTGTGGTTTTTCTACTTCCATCATTTCTCTCTTTAGATTCAATGGTTATTGCTTGAGCGGGGCAAACAGCTTCACATAATTTACATGCTATACATCTTTCTTCGCCGTTAGGATATCTTCTAAGAGCATGTTCTCCTCTAGCTCTTGCACCAATTGATCCTTTTTCAAAAGGATAATTAATAGTTTTTTTTGACTTAAATGTTTCTTTTACAGCCAAAATTAAACCTGTTAAAAAATCAATCATTAATATGGTTTTTAAAAATCTAGATATTTTCATGTCAATTCTTTGGTAATAAATCGAAATACAATAAATAACTTGCTGTAAGAACTACCCAAAATAATGATAATGGAAGAAATATTTTCCAACCAATTTTCATAAGTTGATCATATCTGTATCTTGGAACAGTTGCCTTAACCAATGCAAATAAAATGAATAAAAACAATATTTTAAATATAAACCACAAGGGGTCTGGTATTGCATTAAAAGGAAATAAGTCTATCGGTGAAAGCCAACCTCCTAAAAATAATATTGAACCCATTGCACACATCAATAAAATATTTGCGTATTCTCCTAACCAAAACATAGCATACATCATTCCAGAATATTCTGTTTGATAGCCTGCAACTAATTCTGCTTCTGCTTCAGGTAAATCAAAAGGTGGTCTATTTGTTTCTGCTAATGCTGAAATAAAAAAAATCACAAACATTGGAAATAATGGAATAATAAACCATAGTTCTTGTTGTGCTAATACAATATCACTAAGGTTAAGAGAGCCGACACAAAGCAAAACATTTATAATTATAACCCCTATAGATACTTCGTATGAAACCATTTGTGCTGCAGATCTTATTGACCCTAGAAAAGGATATTTAGAGTTTGATGCCCATCCACCCATAATAATTCCGTACACACCCAATGATGAAATTGCAAATAAATAAAGAATTCCAACATTTATATTTGACAAAACTAATTCTTCACTAAAAGGTATCACCGCCCAAGCAATAAGCGCTAAAGTCATTGTAACAATTGGAGCCAATATAAATATAATTTTATTTGAACTTGCAGGAATTATAATTTCTTTAAACATGTATTTTAAGGCATCTGCTAATGATTGGAACAAACCAAATGGACCAACTACATTAGGTCCTCTTCTTTTTTGAACAAATGCCCAAATTCTTCTATCTAGCCAAACTATCATTGCTACAGATACTAAAACTGGTATCAATAAAAAAAATATTTTATAGACTTCAGAAAAAATTATACCGATATATTCACTCATCCTACTGTTCCAGTTTTTATTAAATTAAATTTAATGTTTTTACATTCTGTCATAGTCTTAGATGCTCTTGCAATTGAATTTGAATGATAATAATCAATTTCGTTAACACGTATTTTCTCATCAACAAAATCATAAGGAGGAATTTCAAAACTATTATTTAACTTATTTGTGTTTAAATAATTTAACATAGAATTTACAAGTTCAATTTTATTTGCATATAACTTGTTTCTTTTAATTAAGGCAGAAAGCTCATTAATAATTTGCCAATCTTCTTTTGCTTCACCAGGTGGATAAGATGCTTTGTAAGCTTTTTGGATTTTTCCTTCTAAGTTGGTAAAATAACCATCTTGCTCTGTGTATGCTGCACCAGGTAAAATAATATCTGCAATTTCAGCTCCTCTATCACCATGACTTCCAATATAGATAATAAATTCTTTATTTTTTTTAAAATTAAGGTCTTCCTGGCCAAATAGAAATAATACTTCTATTTTACCTTTTTTTATTTTTTCAAGAGTTAAGTTTTTTCCATTGTTTGACGATAATACTTTTAAGTCATAAGCGCCAACTGTAGATGCGTTATTTGATAAAATGTTTAATGAATTCCAATTATCATTAATTTTATTATTTGAAATTAAATATTTTTTTAATTCTTCAAAAATATATGTTCCAGAATTCATTTTTAATAATGACTGACCAATAATAATCAAGGGTTTTTTTGAGTTAATTATTTTTTCAGATATTTCATGATTATTGTTTATAATTTCTTTAAAAATTCTGGTATTATTTTCAACTACTTTATAAGGATAAGTAAGATCGCCAATATCACCAAAAGAGAAAATTTCAGTTTTATTTAGCAAATAAGATTTTCTAATTCTTGTATTTAGTATTGTAGCTTCAAATCTTGGATTTGTCCCAATCAAGATAATTAAATCACTATCTTCTATTCCGTTAATTTTAGAATTGAAAGTATAATTATTTCTATCACTCGAATTTACATAATATTTGTCAGATCTAGAGTCTAGATTTTCAGATTTAATTGTTTTTTCAAAAAAATTTTTTACTGCAAACAATGTTTCCATATTTGTCATATCTCCAGTTATTCCTGCTATTTTTTCGGATGATGTTTTGCTAATTTTGTCAAAAATATTTTTATAAGCTTCATCCCAAGATGTTTTTTCAAATCTGTTATTTTTTCTAATAAAAGGTGTATCTAGTCTTTGGTTTTTAAGACCATCGCATGCATAGCGTGTTTTATCAGATATCCACTCCTCATTTATTTCTTCATTAATCCTTGGCAAAACTCTTTTTACTTCCCAACCATATGTGTCAACTCGAATATTTGAACCAACGGCATCCATAACATCAATTGTTTCAGTTTTTTTTAACTCCCAAGGTCTTGCTTCAAAAACATAAGGTTTTGAGGTAAGAGCTCCTACTGGACATAAATCAATAACATTTGCTGACATTTCTGATTCCATTGATTTTTCAAGATAAGTGGTGATTTCCATGTTCTCACCTCTTCCTATTGCACCTAATTCAGGAATTCCAGCCACTTCTGTAGCAAATCTTATACATCTTGTACAATGAATACACCTAGTCATTTGTGTTTTTATTAGTGGACCCATATATTTTTCCGGAACATGTCTTTTGTTTTCTCTAAATCTTGATTTATCAATTCCATAAAACATAGATTGATCTTGTAAATCACATTCACCACCTTGGTCACAAACTGGGCAATCTAAGGGATGATTAACTAATAAAAATTCCATAACTCCTTTTCTTGCTTTCTCAACTTTTTTAGTATTAGTTTTAATAACCATTCCATCTGTAGCTGGCATGGCGCAAGATGCAATAGGTTTGGGTGATTTTTCCATTTCAACTAAACACATTCTACAATTTCCAGCGATTGAAAGTTTTTCATGATAACAAAATCTTGGTATTTCTGCACCTGCTTGTTCGCATGCCTGTAAAACTGTTAGACCTTCTTCAATTTCAATATCAATATCGTTAACTTTTAATTTAAGCATTTTCTTTTTCTAATAAATGTTGATCAACTAAATAAGGAATATCTTTTTGTTTTTTAACTATTGGATCGAATTTATTTCTTTCTAATATTTCATCTTTAAAATGTCTCAATAGACCTTGAACAGGCCAAGCAGATCCTTCACCAAACGCACATATTGTGTGACCTTCTATTTGTTGTGTTACATCCATTAACATATCTACTTCTTCAGATGTAGCTTCACCTGCGGCCATTCTTTCCAACATTCTCCACATCCATCCAGAACCTTCTCTACAAGGAGTACATTGACCACAACTTTCATGTTTATAAAACCTTGCAATTCTTGCCATACATTTAATAATGTCTTGATCTTTATTTATTACAACAATACCTGCTGTACCTAAGCCGGTTTTATTTTCCATACATGCATCAAAATCCATTTTCATGTTTTCACAGATATGTTTAGGTAACATTGGCATTGATGAACCTCCTGGAATTACAGCTTTTAAATTATCCCATCCACCAATCACGCCTCCTGCATGATTTTCTATAAGATCTTTTAAAGGAATTCCCATTTCTTCCTCTACATTACAAGGATTGTTTACATTTCCTGATATGCAATAAATTTTTGTTCCTGTGTTTTTAGCTCTACCTAGTGATGCAAACCATTTAGCACCTCTTCTTAAAATTGTAGGAACAGCTGCTATAGTCTCAACATTATTAACTATTGTTGGGCATCCATAAAGCCCTATTAAAGCTGGAAAAGGTGGTTTTAGTCTAGGTTGACCTTTTTTTCCTTCTAAGCTTTCTAATAAAGCTGTTTCTTCACCGCAAATATATGCTCCTGCACCGTAATGTATAAAAATATCCAAATCCCACCCAGTACCAGAAGAATTTTTACCAATTAAATTTTTTTCATAAGCTTCATCTATAGCTTTTTGCAATATTTTTCCTTCATTAAAATATTCTCCTCTTATATAAATGTAGCATTTGTGAGCATTTACCGAATAAGAAGCAATCAAACATCCTTCAATCAACTTGTGAGGTTCAAATCTCAATATATCTCGATCTTTACATGTTCCTGGTTCAGATTCATCTGCATTTATAACTAGATAATGAGGTCTTGACCCAACTTCTTTGGGAGCAAATGACCACTTCAAACCTGTTGGAAAACCTGCACCTCCTCTTCCTCTTAACTCAGAAGATTTAATTTCATTAATTATCCAATCTCTGCCTTTTTCACAAAATTCTTTAGTATTTTTCCAGTCTCCTCTAGATAAAGCTGAATTAATATCAGCTCCACTATCGTTATAAAGGTTTTGAAAAATTCTATCTTCGTCTTTAAGCATTTTTGTTTCCTAATAAAGTTTTTCTTATATTTTCTGGTTCAGTATTTATTCTTCCCTTGTATGAGCCTGGTCTTGGGTTTTCATTATCCTTTATTTGATTAATTATTTTTTCTAGTTTTTCAGGGCTAAGGTCTTCAAAATAATCCATATTAATTTGAATCATTGGAGCATTAACGCATGCACCTAAACATTCTACTTCCATCCAAGAAGCTTTCCCATCCTTAGAGATTTTGTTTTCATCTTTTGAAATTTTATTTTTGCAAACTTCTACTAAGTCGTAAGCACCTCTCAACATACAAGGTGTAGTTGTACAAACTTGAAATAAATATTTTCCAACTGGTGCCAAATTATACATAGAATAGAAAGTGGCAACTTCGTAAACCTTTATGTAGGGCATATCTAAGAATTTAGCGATATATTTCATAGCAGCCAAGGGTATCCAATTGTCATTTTGTGTTTGAGCAATGTATAATAATGCCATCACAGCACTTTGCTGTTTTCCTTTTGGATAATTTGAAATGATTTTATTTGCGAATTCTATATTTTTATCTTTAAATTTAAAATTTTCTGGCTGTACTTTTGAAATCTTTTTTAAACTCATCTATCTACCTCCCCAAAAACTATATCCATAGAGCCTAGCACAGCTGGAACATCGGCAAGCATATGTCCTTTAATTAAATAATCCATTGCCTGTAAATGCGAAAATCCTGGGGCTCTAATTTTACATTTATATGGTTTGCTTGAACCATCTGATATAATATAAACACCAAATTCACCTTTTGGTGCCTCAACAGCTGTGTATATTTCATCCTTCTCTACTCTATAACCTTCTGTAAAAAGTTTAAAATGATGAATAAGCGCTTCCATTGAATGTTTAATTTCTTTTTTTGATGGAGGAGAAATTTTACCATCACTAGTTTTTATTGGACCTTTAGGTAAATTTTTTAGACATTGGTTTATTATTTTTAGACTTTCTTTCATTTCGTCTATTCTACAAAGATATCTATCGTAACAATCTCCATTTTTTCCTACAGGAATTTTAAATTCTAAATCTTCATAACAGTCATAAGGTTGGCTTTTTCTAAGATCCCAAGGCACTCCAGATCCTCTTAGCATTACTCCTGAAAAAGAATAATCTAAAGCATCTTGTTTTGAAACTATTCCAATATCTACATTTCTTTGTTTAAATATTCTGTTATCCGTTAATAGATTTTCTAGGTCATTAATTATTTTAGGAAAATTATTACAAAATTCAGCAATATCTTTTTCAAGCCCTTTAGGTAAATCTTTGTGAACACCTCCTGCTCTAAAATAATTAGCATGAAGTCTTGATCCTGAAACTCTCTCATAAAAACCCATTAGAGTTTCTCTTTCTTCAAAACCCCATAGTGTTGGTGTTAAAGCTCCAACATCCATTGCTTGAGTTGTGACATTTAATATGTGGCTTAGAATTCTTCCTATTTCACAAAAAATTACTCTAATGTATTTTGCTCTAAGAGGTACTTCAATATTAAGAATTTTTTCTATAGCAAGAGCAAAAGCATGTTCTTGATTCATAGGAGCAACATAATCAAGTCTATCAAAGTATGGTACTGCCTGCATGTATGTTTTGTTTTCAATTAATTTTTCCGTACCTCTATGAAGTAATCCTATATGCGGATCGGCCTTTTCTACTACTTCACCATCCAATTCAAGTATAAGCCTTAATACTCCATGAGCCGCAGGATGCTGAGGACCAAAGTTTAAATTCAATGTTTTAGTTTGTTTTTTCATATTTATTCTTTGCTTTGATCTTTAATATATTTTGTTCCTTCCCAAGGACTCTCATAATCAAAATTTCTATAATTTTGTTCTAGTTTAACTGGTTCATAAATAACTTTTTTTTTGTCTTCGCTGTACCTAACTTCATTATGGCCAGTTAAAGGAAAATCTTTTCTTAATGGGTGACCCTCGAAACCATAATCAGTTAATATTCTTCTAAGGTCTGGGTGATTTTTAAATTCTATTCCATACATATCAAAAACTTCTCTTTCCATCCAATTTGCTGATGGAAATAGCGAAGTAATAGATGATACAGGTTCGTTTTCTTTTATATCAAACTCTACTATTATCCTTTTATTATTTTCGTGACTTAAAAAAAAATACACAAGTTTAAATCTTCTATCTTTTTCAGGATAATCTACTGCGGTAATTTCAATTAATTGCTTAAACTTTACATCTTTATTTGTTTTTAGAAAAAATATCACATCCATTAAATCATTTTCATTTATACTAATATAGATTTGTTCATGTTTAATTTTTGAGCTATTTATTTTTGTAGTTAATTCAGAATTAATAATTTTTTCTATATCTTCTAAACTTCTCATTTTTATCTTTCTAAAGAACCTTTGGTTCTAATTTTCTTTTGTAATTGTAGAATACCGTATAAAAGAGCTTCCGCAGATGGAGGACAACCAGGAACATAAACATCAACAGGTACTATTCGATCGCACCCTCTTACAACAGAATATGAATAATGATAATAGCCTCCACCATTGGCACAACTTCCCATAGATATAACATATCTCGGTTCAGGCATTTGATCATAAACTTTTCTTAAAGCTGGAGCCATTTTGTTTGTTAATGTGCCTGCCACAATCATCACATCTGATTGTCTTGGTGAGGCTCTAGGAGCGGCTCCAAATCTTTCAAGATCATATCTTGGCATTGATGTTTGCATCATTTCAACAGCACAGCAAGCCAATCCAAATGTCATCCAATGTAGAGATCCTGTTCTTGCCCAGTTTACCAGATTATCTAAAGATGTTGTTATAAATCCATTATCGCTAAAATCTTGAGCCAATTGTTTAAACTCTTCTGGAATTTCTTTGTTTTTATTTTTTAAATTCATTTTATTCCCAGTCTAATGCTCCTTTTTTCCATTCATAAATAAACCCTACAGTTAAAATGAATAAAAAAATCATCATGGATATAAAGCCAAATACACCTATTTCACCAAGTGATATTGCCCAGGGAAATAAAAATGCAATTTCTAAGTCGAATATAATAAATAATATTGCTACTAAATAAAATCTTACATCAAATTCCATTCTAGAATCATTAAAAGGTTCAAAACCACATTCATAAGCTGATAATTTTTCTGGATCTGGTTTTTTTGGCGATGCAAAGTAATTCATTGCCACAAAGGCAAAGCTTAGACCAAGAGCTATTATTAAAAATAGAATTATTGGTAAGTATTCTTTTAAAAATTCCGCAAGCATTTTGAATCTATATAACAACTATTATACCAAGAAAAAGAGAAGATAAGTCACATATTTACATTAATTTTAAGTAAATAGTGGCGGGAGTGAAGGGACTCGAACCCTCGGCCCCGTGCGTGACAGGCACGTGCTCTAACCAACTGAGCTACACCCCCATTTTTGGTGGGCAGTAAAGGACTCGAACCTTTGACCCCCTCGGTGTAAACGAGATGCTCTACCAACTGAGCTAACCGCCCAAAAATCATGGTACTATTACATCAACTCAATAATAATGTAAATTATTTATTACTGAATACTAGCTTGAGATTTATCGTCTTTTTTGGCGTCCGATATCTTATCTACATCTGTCCATTCAACAGGCTTAAGTTCTTTAACTAGTGCAATTTTTAAAACTTCGTCTGCAGTTTCAACAGGAATAATTTTTATATCTTCCCTAACTTTTTTAGGTATATCAATTAGGTCTTTTTCATTTTCTTTAGGTATTAATACTTTTTTTACACCAGCTCTATGAGCTGCTAATAATTTCTCCTTCAATCCACCAATAGGAAGGACTTGACCAGTTACAGTAACTTCACCCGTCATGGCTATATCTCTATTTACAGGAATATTTGTAATTGAAGAAACTATAGAGGTTACCATCGCTATTCCTGCTGATGGTCCATCTTTCGGAGTTGCGCCTTCTGGAACATGTATATGAAAATCTTTTTTTTCAAAAAATGGTGGAATTATTCCATACTCAAGACTTTTTGATCTAACAAAAGATTTTGCAGCTTTTACTGACTCTTGCATAACATCACCAAGTTTTCCTGTAATTTGCATTCTTCCTTTTCCTGGCATGTTAACAGTTTCAATTTTAAGTATTTCACCTCCAAATTCAGTCCAAGCTAATCCTATAACTATACCAGTTTTATTTTCTGCTTCTAGCTCGCCAAATTTAAACTTTTTTACTCCTAAAAATTCTGAAATATTTTTATCATTTACTTCTACATTATTTTCTTCACCATTTACGACTTTTTTAACAACTTTTCTTGTCACTTTAGAAATCTCTCTTTCTAAATTTCTTACACCTGACTCTCTTGTATAGCTTCTAATTATCTCTTTTATTGTTCCATCTATTAAATTTAATTCTCCTTCCTTAACTCCATTATCTTTAATTTGTTTCGGTAAAAGATATTTATTTGCTATATTAATTTTCTCATCTTCCGTGTACCCTGGTATTCTAATAACCTCCATTCTATCAAGTAGTGGTGGAAGTATATTTAATGTATTTGCAGTGGTAACAAACATTACATCGGATAAATCATAATCTACCTCTAAATAGTGATCATTAAATGTTGTATTTTGTTCTGGATCTAATGCCTCTAATAATGCTGAAGATGGATCGCCTCTATAATCATTGCCGATTTTGTCAACTTCATCAAGAAGGAACAAAGGATTTTTGGTTCCAGCTTTTTTCATCATTTGAATAATTTTTCCAGGAAGAGATCCTATGTATGTTCTTCTGTGACCTCTAATCTCAGCTTCATCTCTTACGCCACCTAACGACATTCTTATAAATTGTCTGTTTGTTGCTTTGGCAATAGATTTACCTAACGAAGTTTTCCCAACACCTGGTGGACCTACCAAGCATAAAATTGGACCTTTTATTTTTTCCATTCTTTTCTGTACTGCTAAAAATTCAATTATTCTTTCTTTAACTTTATCTAAACCAAAATGGTCTTCATCCAATACTTTTAAAGCATTATTTAAATCTATATCTACTTTATCTTTTTTAAACCAAGGTAAATCAATCATCCAATCAAGATAATTTCTAACTACAGTAGCTTCGGCTGACATTGGACTCATATTTTTTAATTTCTTCAATTCAGCCATACATTTTTTTTCAACATCTTTTGGCATTTTTGCCTTTTGAATTGATTTTTTTAAATTTGTTGTTTCGTCTTTTCCATCTTCAATCTCACCTAGTTCTTTTTGAATCGCTTTTAATTGTTCATTGAGATAATATTCTCTTTGTGTTTTTTCCATTTGAGTCTTAACTCTACCTCTAATTCTTTTTTCAACACCAATAATACTAGTTTCATTTTCCATTATTTTTACAACTGAATTTAATCTTTTCTTAACATCAAGAGTTTCAAAAATTTGTTGTTTCTCTGATATTGTTGCATTTAAATTGGATGCAATATTATCAGCTATTTTAGATGGGTCCTTTAACTGTTTAATATTATTTATTGTTTCGGATGAAATTTTTTTATTTATTGAAGTAAGTTTTTCTAATTTTCTTACAGCGGTTAATGCCAAAGGCAAAAGGTCTTCATCTTTATTTAATAAATCTTTTTGATATTCAAAAGTACATGTAATAAATTTTTCATCATCTTTAAATTCTACAATTTTTACTCTTTTTAGACCTTCAACTAATACTTTGACTGTACCATCTGGTAATTTAAGAAGTTGTAGTATATTGCTTTCACATCCATATCTAAAAACATCATTGTTTTTAGGATCGTCAACTTCAGAATTTTTTTGAGTTACAAGAATAATTTTTTTATCATCTTTCATCACCTCGTTAAGAGCTGTAATAGATTTATCTCTTCCAACAAATAAAGGTATAACCATGCCTGGAAATACAATAATATCTCTTAGAGGTAATAGAGGGTGAGTTATTTTTACATCCATAGCCTAAATATGGATATTAAATTTTATAATGCAATAGAAAAATTTTCTTTATTAACTTATTTTTTATGCCGCAGAAGTCTTGTCAGATTTGGATTTATTTTTTGAGTGAACTATTATTGGTTGAGAAGTGCCTTTAGTGGCTCCAGAATCTATTATAACTTCGTCTATATTTTCTTGCCCTGGTAAATCAAACATGGTTTTTAAAAGTATATTCTCAAGTATTGATCTTAATCCTCTTGCGCCTGTTTTTTTACTTATAGCTTTATTAGCTATATCTTTTACTGCCTGATCTTTAAAGGTTAGCTTTGCACCTTCCAATCTAAAAAGTTCTTGATATTGTTTTATAAGAGAGTTTTTTGGCTCCAATAAGATTTTAACTAAAGATTTTTCATCTAAATCTTCTAAAGTGGCAGTTATTGGTAATCTTCCTATAAATTCAGGAATCAAACCATATTTAAGTAGATCTTCAGGTTCTAAACTTTTCATCCATTCTCCAGTTTTTTTATCTTCGACCGTTTTTACTTCTGCACCAAAACCAATTGATGAGCCTTTATCTCTTTGAGATATAATTTTATCTAATCCTGCAAAAGCACCTCCACATATAAAAAGTATATTTGTTGTATCAACTTGTAAAAATTCTTGTTGAGGATGTTTTCTGCCTCCTTGTGGTGGGACGCTTGCAACAGTGCCTTCCATTATTTTAAGTAAAGCTTGTTGAACACCTTCACCTGAAACATCTCTAGTTATTGATGGATTTTCAGATTTTCTACTAATTTTATCTACTTCATCAATGTATACAATTCCTCTTTGTGCTTTTTCAACATTGTAATCTGCAGCTTGAAGTAATTTTAAAATTATATTTTCAACATCCTCACCAACATAACCAGCTTCTGTCAAAGTTGTTGCATCTGCCATAGTAAAAGGAACATCCAATATCCTTGCCAATGTTTGAGCTAGAAGTGTTTTTCCACATCCTGTTGGGCCAACTAATAAAATATTTGATTTTGAAAGTTCCACTGTTTTGCTAGTTTTGTTTTCGTAATTTAATCTTTTATAATGATTATGTACCGCAACTGATAAAACTTTTTTTGCATAACTTTGGCCTATTACATAATCATCCAAGACTTTGCAAATTTCTTTTGGTAATGGTAATCCGTCTTGATGTTTAACAAAAGTATCTTTGCTCTCTTCTTTAATAATATCCATGCAAAGCTCAACGCACTCATCACAAATAAATACAGTTGGACCAGCAATTAATTTTCTTACTTCATGTTGGCTTTTGCCACAAAAAGAACAGTAAAGAATATTTTTATTATTACTCATAAATTTTTATAACGAATCAATTATTTTACTTTATTACAAACAACTTAACTTTATCAAGTATAGGTTGTGAAGAAACTATATATAGTAATTTATTCTCTTTTTACTACTACTTTATCTATTAATCCAAATTCTTTTGCATTATCAGGAGTCATAAAGTTATCTCTTTCTAAAGCTGTTTTAATTTCGTCAACAGACTTTCCTGTATGCTTAGAGTAAATTTCATTTAATCTTTTTTTTAAAGACAAAACTTCATTAGCATGAATTTCAATATCTGTTGCCTGACCTTGAAATCCTGCAGAAGGTTGATGAACCATTATTCTAGAATTCGGTAACGAAAATCTTTTACCCTTTGCTCCTGCGGACAACAAGAACGATCCCATACTTGCTGCTTGACCAATGCATAAAGTATTAACCTCTGGTTTAATATATTGCATTGTATCATATATACCTAAACCTGATGTTACCAATCCACCTGGGCTGTTAATATAAAGAGATATTTCTTTTTTTGGATCTTCAGACTCTAGAAACAGCAATTGTGCCGTAACAAGAGAAGCAACAGAATCATTAATTGGTCCAACAACAAAAACTATTCTTTCTTTAAGAAGTCTTGAATAAATATCATACGCTCTTTCTCCCCTGCTTGATTGTTCAACTACCATAGGAATAAGAGTATTTAATTGTTCTGGAATTTTTAATGTCATAAATTGATTCGCCTTACTTATACAACTTGTGATTACTTTTTGCTAACTTTTTTTTTATTTGTATT
>CACPIK010000006.1 GCA_902633885.1 uncultured Pelagibacteraceae bacterium
GATTAGAGGAAAATATTAAATCTAAATTTAAATTTAATTTTAAATTTGATTTTTTAGCTATTGATAGATTTATTGCAAATTTTTTTCAAAAAATTGACCAGAAAATTGAAAACTTTAAATTATTAAGATTTGAAGAAAAAAGAAAACTTAAGCTTGAAGCAATAGAAAGATCTGAATTAGAAAAACAAAAACTAGCTGAAAAAAAAATAGAAGAAGAACAAGCTCAATTAAAGTTAAAAGAAAAACAATTAAAAGAGGAAGAAAGGTTAGAAAAACAAAGAGCAAAAGATATAAAATTATTTTTAAGAAAAGAACAGGCAATATTAAGAAAAGAGCAGGCAGAGAGACAAAGAAAATTTTTAGAAGAATTAAAAATAGAAAAACAAATAGAAAAATTTAGAATTAGAGAAGTTAAAGAATTAGAAAAATTAGAAAAAGTTTCTTTAAAAGAAAAAAGAGAAGATTATGCATCTCTCCAAGAAAGAATTGAGAAGTTAAAGAATAAATATAGACTTATTAGAGATCAAAAAATTAGAGAAAGAGTAGAGGCTCTTGGTGTTAAAATTCAAGAAGGTGATGATAGATTAGCAATTTTACAAAAAGAGAAAGAATATAATTTAGCAAGACAAAAAGTAGAATTTGCTCTTGAAAGTTTTTATAGAAGTGCGAATAGTTTAGTTTTTCAATTAAACAAAAGATACATTACAAAACACATGTCTATATTGAGATGTATTGATAGAAGATTTGAAACAGGCGAAATTTTTATAAAATGGGACGAGTCTATCGATGATGAATGGTTAATATTGATATATATCAAAGATAATTCTCCAGACGAAGGTATAATTATTGAAGATAAAACAAATGATGAAAAAAATTTATCACATGAGTTTAAAACAAATGAAATATTTAAAGCTTCAGATTTGATGGTTGACTCTTTAACTCAATTAATTTCAAGAAAAAGAGATAAAAATAATTAATATCCAAAAATTTCTTTTTATTCATTAACATAAACAGATACTCCCCTAGAATTTATATCTACATCAAATTTTTTGTGTAATGGTGGAAATGCTCTTTGAGAACAGTCTAGTCTATCACAAGTTCTGCATGATACGCCAATAGGTATTTCTGATTTTTTATCATTTAAATCTAAATTTTCTGTATATACAAAATCTTTAGCATATTTAGCTTCGCAACCTAAACCAATCGATAACATGCTTTTTTTTTGACCGTATCTACCAACTCCTTTTTCAACAGTTTTAGCTATACATACATATTTTTCTCCATTAGTCATTTTACTTACTGCAGCTTGAATTACTCCTGGTCTGGAAAAAGCAGAATAAACATTCCATCTTGGACACGCTCCCCCATACCGTGGTATTTCTATTCCAGATAATGAAAATCTTTTTGATATATTTCCCGCAACATCTACTCTTAAAAAGTGAAAAGGTATTCCTGGAAGTTTAGGGTCTTGCAAGCATGTTACCCTATGAGCAACTTGCTCGAAAGAAGTTGCAAATGTATTTTGCAAAAGCTCTAAATCATATTTTAATACTTTACATTCTTTGTGAAAAAGCTCATAAGGCATTAAAATTGCTGCTCCACAGTAATTTAAGAGCGCAACTCTAGTTAATTTTTTTGATTCTTCTGAAGGAAAATTAAATGTAGATAAATAATCATCAATTTCATTTGAAGCACCTTCTTGAGAAATTTGAGCTGCGGCAAAAAGTTTTTTTGTTTCAAGAGATAGATAATCAGATAATAACAATTCTTTTTCTTTTACTTTATAAATTTTTGAAAATGGCTTTCCTTCTTCTGGTATTACATCTTTTACTTTAATGTTATATTCTTTTTTTAAAAAGTCGCACAAAGCAATATATCTTGTTCTATTACTCTGTTTAACTTTTTCAAATATAGAATTTGCAAAATTTTCTAATTTTGGAAAGAAATTTTTATTTTCTTGCAAAAAGTCAGAAATTACTTCTCCTGGAAAAGCTGTTTTTCTGCTATCTATGATTTTTCCAGAAATATTTTCTAATTTATTGACTATTTCATGATCTTTTTGTTTAAAATTATCACCCAGTTTTATTAGAGCTCTTGCAATTTTGGGATTAGTATTTACTAGATCTTTAACTTCAGGTCCTAAAATATCTAAGTCTTCGAACAAATCATCGCCTAGTAGTTCGGAAATATTATTTTCTAAATTTATATCTGTTTTGCTTGTTAAATCAGAAAGTTCTATCTTCAATTTGTCACAAACTTTCAAAAGTAGATCTCCATCGATTTTTCTTTTACCGCTTTCAATTAAGTTTAAGTAACTAGGAGAAATTCCCATTTCTTCAGCCAATTTATTAGCTTGAATTCCCAACTGGCGCCTAAAAGCTTTAATTTTAGGACCTATTTTTGTATTAATTTGACTCATTTTACAATTTGTAAATTTTGTAAATAAATATTTACACAAAATTAATTGATTTTACAAGGAAAATTGATAAATGAGTAGATTTTGTAAATATTGTAAATTATAAAATTTACATGGAAAACAAAATTAAAAACATTGAAAATAATCAACAAATTACAAATCATGAAGAACATTTAGAGCATAAATCAAAAGGAATTTACATAAGAGACGATCATTGCGACTGGGGATCTAGTGGCATGAATGAATTTACTGAAGAGTATAGCTCAAAATAAAAAACTTAAGATAATAAAGTTAATTTTTTCATTAAATTATAGAGGTTAAACTAATGTCAGCTGAAAATATATCTTACGATCTAAAGAGATTTGCAGGAATAAAAAGAGACTACACTCAAAAGGAAGTAGAAAGATTAAGAGGATCAATAAAAATAGAGTATTCAATGTGCAAGATGCAATCACAAAAACTTTGGAAATTACTGAACTCAGAGCCTTATATAAATACGCTTGGCTCACTTTCTGGAAACCATGCAGTCCAACATGCTAAAGCTGGTTTAAAAGCAATTTATCTTAGTGGATGGCAAGTAGCTGCAGATGCAAATAGTGCAGGAGAAATGTATCCTGATCAGTCTCTATATCCTTATGACAGCGCACCAAAGTTAGTTGAAACAATGAATAACTCTTTAATAAGAGCTGATCAAATTCAACATATGGAAATTATAGACGGTGATATGAATGAAAATAAAAAGGTAGATTATATGTTGCCAATTATTGCAGATGGTGAAGCAGGATTTGGTGGTCCTTTAAATGTATTTGAGCTTACAAAAAAATTTATAAGAGCTGGTGCAGCAGGTGTACACTTTGAAGATCAATTGGCTAGTGAAAAAAAATGTGGTCATATGGGTGGAAAAGTTTTAGTTCCAACTAGTACGATGGTCCGTAACTTAAAATCAGCAAGACTAGCAGCAGATATTGCTAATGTTCCTTTAATAATTCTTGCAAGAACAGATGCTAATGCAGCAAAATTAATTACCAATGATTTTGATGAAAATGATAAATCTTTTTTAACAGGAGAAAGATCCCCTGAGGGATTTTTCTATGTGAAAGATGGAATACAACAAGCTATTTCAAGAGGTTTAGCTTATGCTCCTTATGCCGATTTAATTTGGTGTGAAACAGCAACCCCAAATCTTGAAGAGGCGAAAAAATTTGCTGATGCAATTCATAATAAGTTTCCAGGAAAGATGTTAGCATATAATTGTTCACCATCTTTTAATTGGAAAAAACATCTATCGGATGAAGAAATAGGAACTTTTCAGAAAAAAATTGGTGAAATGGGATATAAATTTCAATTTATAACTTTAGCAGGTTTTCATACGCAGAATATTGCAATATTTGAATTAGCTGAAAAATATAAAAAAGAGGGTATGGCTGCATATTCTAAAATTCAAGAAAATGAGTTTGCTAGAGAAAAAGACGGATATACAAGTGTTAAACATCAAAGAGAAGTCGGCACATCTTATTTTGATGCAGTTTCAAACACAATAAGTTCAGGAAAAAGCTCCACTAACGCCATGGAAGGATCTACAGAATCTGAGCAATTCTAGTTTGTTTTTAATTTTTGAATTTGAGTCCAAGCTGAGTTTATTGCTCTCATTTTAGCCTTGCTTTCATCTATTACTTCTTGAGGAACTCCTTTACTAATAAGTAAATCGGGATGATGTTCTTTGCTAAGTTTAAGATACCTTTTTCTTATTATTTCTATTGAGTCATCAGATTTACTTTCTAAAACTATATATGGATTTAATTTATCTGAAGATTTTCTACTCTCTTTAATACCTTTTATTTGAATTTCGTTTAATCCAAATATCCTGGCAATATCTTCAATCATATTCATTTCAGAGTCGCTAACATTACCATCTGCTTCCGCTATATAAAAAAGTATATTTATAACTTCTTCAAGTACATTAATATTTCCTCTGTATATTTGTGCTATTTGTTTTGCATAAGGCTCATATCCAGTTTTTTCTTCTTTAGCTTTATTAAATATCTTCCCAACTTGATCTAATTCATTTTCTGGAATTTTTAATTTATCTTTAACTGCAATTAACTCTTCTCGACTAACTTGACCATCGGCTTTGCTTAACTTAGCTGATAGAACAATTAGAGATAAAGCAAAAACCTGTTGAGATTGTTCAAAAGATACAAATCCAGCTCTAGTTTTTGCTCTAGATATTTTTCCCCCAATTAATGAACCTAATAACATCCCAATAGGTCCCCCAAGAGAGAAACCTATCATTCCACCAATTAAACTTCCCCAGATAGCCATTATTCAAAATTATTTAATCTATATTCCCAATCACCCATTTTGGAATAAGAAACCTTTAAAATCAAATTATTTTTTGGATTATACCAGATATCAAAATCCAATTTTTTATCTTCAGATAGATTTTCGTCTTTAGATTTTAATTTAAAGTGTTCTGTTAAATATTCATTATTATTGATTGTTATTTTTTCTTTTCCAATAAAAGAAACAATTTGTTCCTTTATACTACCTGATAGAGGGCTTATTTGCTTATTAGATTTTAAAATTTTATGATTCCACCAATTTCCTATAACACAATCTAAACTTGCCTTTCCTTTGTAAGACGATCCATTAATGATAAATTTTTTTAAAGACTCCTCATATTTTAATTCTACATATTTTTCTTTATCATTTTGAAAAGTATTTGATTTAAAAGAAATTAGTTTATCATCTTTATATTTTTCTATTGCTTCCCCAGATATTGAAAATACGGTAACACCAAACAATTCAACTTTAAATTTAGTATAATTTTTTACAGTCATAATATTATTTTTATTTTCAAAATAATAATTACTGTGACCAATAACTTCTCCATTACGAACAACATCCATTTCTATTTTTTTTATACCTTTATAATGACTGGAATGAGCAAAAGTTTTTGTAGCTATAAATACTATTATAATTGTAAATAAGTATTTTTTCATTTTATTGGATTTTAATTAAAGAAAGTATACATAATAGTTAAAAATAAAAAATGTTTTTAACTATAAAAAAAATTCCCAAAGTTTCTTGGAGTTCAGAAAAACCACTTAATTTAAGACCAAAATTAGCTACTTTTTTATTTTTGACTTTTGGTTTAAGCTTATTCGGAATAGGTGAAGGGTTATTATTGGTTTCTTATATGGGAGCTTCACCTTGGAGTGTGTTTGCCCAAGGTATATCATTACATGTTGATTATTCGATAGGTTTAATTACTTTTTTTACTAGCTTAATTGTAATATTTCTTTGGATATTTTTAAGTCAGAAGCCTGGAATAGGAACAATATTAAATGCAATTATTATAGCTGTGATGATAGATGTTTGTTTAAAATACTTTCAAACTCCCGAGACTTTTATTGCTAAAATGTTTTTAGCGCTCTTTTCAGTGTTTTTGGTTGGAATAGGAAGTGGCTTTTATTTAATTGCAAATTTAGGACCTGGTCCTAGAGACGGACTTATGACTGGTTTACAAAGAAAAACAAATTTACCTATTGCTATGGTACGAGGATTTTTAGAAATAACAGTCGTATCAATTGGTTGGTATTTAGGTGGAACCGTGGGCATTGGCACTTTGTTGTTCGCTTTTGGAGTAGGTCCATCTGTAGCTTTAGGTTTATATTTAGTAAACAAGATGTTCTCTTAAAAAGTGATATATACAACCGTAATGATTTTGTAGAATCACGAGATGTGGTTTGTCAGAAAAAGACTACATAAATTTGTTAGATTAACAATTAGACCACCCTGAAAAAGGTGTTTAATTTTTTCAAAAAATTAGGCTAAGCAAATAAATTCCATAAATACCAAAAAGTATTCCAGTAAGGCGCAATAAAATCAAAGATGCACTTGTTTTAATTGAAAAATAACCAATACCAACTCCAAATATATGTAGTGCCGTTGTTCCACAAATAAATCCTAAAACAAACAATAATGGATTAGCCGCTGCGGGAACTTCTATTCCATGAGCAATTCCATGAAACAAACCAAAGATTCCAACAAAAATCATTATTAAGTTTACAGGAATTTTTTTTTCAATACTAATTCCAAATCCTAAAAGAATAACAGAAAAAACAATCCCGACTTCTACAAAAAAAAATTCATCAACAATTAAAAAAAATCCAAACAAACCTCCAATTGTCATTATAGTTACAAATGTTGTTGGTACTGTCAAAATAGCCCTTCCACCGATTTGAGCAGATAATATGCCAACACTTATCATCGCTAGAAAGTGATCAAAGCCTAAAACGGGGTGAGAAATTCCATCATAGAAACCAACCATACCTGTAAAATTATGAGCAAACACAGGTAACGGATAAATTAGTAAAAAAGCTAGAAATATAAAAAGATTTTTATTCAAAATAATTTTTTTTTTTAAAAAATAGTTTTTTAATAGTTATATATATTAAAAAAAATAATACCAATAATACAATGTGAGGTATATACGCTGCTACATCGAATTTTTTCCAGTGAACTAAATCCATATAAGGTCCAATATAAAAAATAATAGGAGTCCAAGTAAGTATTTTTTCAAAAGTATTTGATCCAAAAAACTCAGCCTCACCAACAGCTAGAGAATAGTTTCCAATATTTTCATTATTATAAACTTTAATAATATAAGTTCCCGATTTGATTATAAAACTTTTTTTAAAACCTGTTTCTTTGTTTATTTCTCCACCTATTTCAGGACCTTTCCAATACCAGTCTCTTGCGTAAGGTTCATACCAAGGTTCCCATTTAAAATCAGATCCATCAGCATGATATACAATATTATTATTTTCATCAGTAACTTCTAAAGACAACCAAATATAATCATCATTAACTTTTGGACTCAAAATACTTGTATAAAACAAAAATTCTTTTTCACTTTTTATTCTATAGTAATGTGGTTTACCTTTTAATTTTGCATAATATGCTTTTGAAATCTCAGGATTCTTTACTTCATGAGGATTTTCTTTTGTCGGATTATATTTAATTAGTTTTGGTTGATGAGCTAAAGCTTTTACTGAAATTAAAACTAAAAATAACGAAATGATAAGTTTCATGAGACTTATATTATATTTATCATATCAAAAAAAAACCCCCAAATAAATTGGGGGTTTTTTTGAATTTTTGTTTGAGATTAATGGGGATTACATTCTCATACTGGTTTCTAATAATACTTGATTTACTTAACATTTTGAAAATTCCTTCATCACTCTTCATCACTATTTAAAGCAATTTTAAAGCAATTTAAAAGAGTTCTACAAAAACATATTCGTAGATAACCGAATATCATGGAAGTAGTATTTATAGATATACTCTCCATCATTACATACTAAATAAATCTCAAATCAGCATTGTTGAATACAATCTCGAATGTTACTATTTTAAAATAAGGAAAAATGAAACTTACAGATAATGAAAAAAGAGATATTGTTAAATTAATAGAAGAAGGTAAAAATTTACCAGACCACTATAGATTTTTACTTTTTGACCAGTCAAAACAAATTGAATTAACTTGGAATGGAAAATCTGGTGAATTGACTAATATAGATTTGCCATTTCAAATTATTGAGCAAGTTGATGAACCAAGAACGGAAAAGGTAAAACTAGCACAAGGTTCATTTGATTTTAACTCAGGTCGTCAAACAGCAGGGTGGACGAATAAATTGATTTGGGGTGACAACAAATATGTTCTTTCTTCGCTTAAAAATGGACCAATGCGAGATGAAATTGAAAAAGAGGGAGGTATAAAATTAATTTACATAGACCCTCCATTTGATGTTGGTGCAGATTTTTCAATGAATGTTGAGATTGGTGATAATTCATATGAAAAAAAACCAAATGTTTTAGAACACATTGCCTACAGAGATACATGGGGTTTAGGTGAAGACTCCTTTCTTTCAATGATTTATGAAAGATTATTATTAATGAAAGATTTATTAGCAGAAGATGGTTCAATATATGTTCATTGTGATTGGAGAATGAATTCATTGATGAGAGTTATATTAGATGAAATATTTGGTAGGGAAAATTACATTAATGAAATTATATGGAAAAAAGGTGTTGTAAAAGGTGCTCGTGCAAATTCAAAAAAATTTGGTAAAGTTTTGGACAACATATTGATTTACTCAAAATCAAATAATTATTATTTTAAAACAGAATATAAACCTCATGATTTAGATGCAAAAGGTAATAAATTTAAACATAAAGATAAAGACGGAAGAATTTATAGTGTTGATACGCCTTTAGGAGATTATAGTGAAAAGAAAGTTGCTGAGTTTGAAAAACAAGGCAGAATACATACATCTAAAAATGGAAAAAAAACATTAATAAGATATTTAGATGAAACAAAAGGAATTAGCGTTGGAGACCTTTGGGACGACATATCACCTCTCAATCAAAACTCAAGTGAAAGAACAGGTTATCCAACCCAAAAACCTGAAAAATTATTAGAGAGAATTATTAATTCTTCAACTAAAGAAGATGACTTAATTTGTGATTTTTTTGCAGGTTCAGGTGTATTTGCTTCGGTTGCAGAAAAACTTAATAGAAAATGGATTTGTTCTGATTTAGGTAAATTTTCAATTCATACCATTAGAAAAAGAATGATTGATGTTCAAAGAAAATTAAAAAAAGAAGAAAAAAATTGGAGAGCATTCGAAATTTTAAATCTTGGTAAGTATCAAAGACAGCATTATATATATGACGGTAAGTCTGAAAGAGATGAAATTAAAATTACAAAAAAAAAGAAAAAAGATACACAATTCAAAAAACTTATTTTAGATGCATATAAAGCAAGCGAAATTGATGGTTTTAAAACAATACATGGTAAAAAAGGTGATAACCTTGTGTCTATTGGACCAATCAATCAACCTTTATCAAGAAACCATGTTGAGGAAGTCATTGAAGAGTGTTTAAAAAACAAAATTACAAGTGTAGATATTTTGGGTTTTGAATATGAGATGGGTCTTTTTCCTACTATTCAAGAAGAAGCAAAATCAAAAGGATTAAGACTTGCTTACAAACAAATACCGATGGAAGTATTTGACAAAAGAGCAGTTTCAAAAGGTGAAATAATTTTTCATGATGTAGCATACATAGAGTTCAAACCAATAATTAAAGGCAAAAAAATTTCAATAGAATTAACAGATTTTGCTGTTTTCTATAATGAAGATAATTTAAATATTGATGAAGATCTTGCTTCTGAAAAAACAAAAATAATTGTTGAAAATGGTCAAATAATTGAAAAACGAAAAGATAAAAATGGAATTATTAAAGAAAATATACTTACAAAAAAATGGTACGATTGGGTAGATTATTGGTCGGTAGACTTTAATTACGAGTCAAAACCAGAGATAATTAAATTTAAAACTAAAGAAGGACGGATTGAAGAAGAATGGACTGGAAATTATGTGTTTGAAAATGAATGGCAATCTTTTAAGGGTAAGAAAGGTAGTGAAAAATTAGAACTTACATCTTCAGAAAAAGAAATTTTATCAGGCAAAACAATAATAGCAGTTAAAGTTGTAGATATTTTTGGCAACGATACAATGAAAACTTTACAAGTTAAGATATAATGGGTTTAGATAATAAATTTCCTCGTCAACCATATACAATAATTGACCCTGATGTTAGATGGTATCCTGGAAGCGATATAGGTGAAAAAGGAAGAGAAAAACTTCTACCTCCATTAGTAAATAAGATTAGAAAAGAAGTTCATGAATGGCGTGATGCAGATTATCCAAATATTTCTGAAGTTACTAAATCTCTATTAACTTACTGGTTCAAAACAGAACATCCAAATGGATTTCAATACTATTTTGCTCAAAGAGAGTCTGTTGAGTCAATAATATATCTTTACGAACACGAACAAATTAGAAATCCGTCTGAACTTTTAAAATATGACTCCTCTGGAGTTGTAGTTGAATCTATGTTTGAGGAAAGTTGGTTAAGACTTGTAATTAAACAAGCAACTGGTACAGGAAAAACCAAAGTTTTATCTCTTTTAATGGCATGGTGTTATTTTCATAAAGAATTTAATGAAAATTCTGAACTTTCAAAAAATTTTCTTCTTTTAGCACCTAACACTATAGTGCTGGATAGATTGAAGGTTGATATTGAAGGTTTAAAAGTTTTCAATAGTGACCCGGTTTTGCCACCAAATGGTTATTCTGGAAAGTCTTGGAATTTTTATCCAAAGGTTCACATTCAAGATAACATTGGTTCTTTATCTAGAAATGGAAATATTTTTTTGACTAATATACAGAGGTTTGTAACTAGAAATGATGAAGTAAATAAAAATTCCTCTATGGATTTTTTTTTAGGAGATAAACCCGTTACCAAAACCACTAGTAATAAAATCCTTGTCAGAGAAATTGTTAATAATTTAGAGGATATTATAGTATTTAATGATGAGGCACATCATATACATGAAAAAAAACTTGCATGGTTTAAAACAATTGAAAATATCAACAATAGTCTTGTTCAAAAAGGAACTAAACTACCATTGCAACTAGATGTTACAGCAACTCCTAAAGACCAAAAAGGAAATATTTTTCCTCATACTATTTCTGATTATCCACTCGTAGAAGCGATTGCACAACAAGTTGTTAAAACTCCTATTCTGCCAGATGAAGCAAGTCGTGGAAAGTTAGAAGAAAATATTTCATCAAAATTTTCTGAAAGATGGAAGGATTTTATAGATTTAGGAGTCACGGTTTGGAAACAAGATTATGAAAATCATAAAAAACTTGGAAAAAAAGCACTTCTATTCATAATGGTTGATGATACAACAAACTGTGATGATGTTAAGGATTATCTTGAAAACAATTATTCAATATTAAAAGGTGGAACTTTTATAATTCATACAAATAAAGATGGTCATATTGATGAAGGCGCATCTTCAAAAAGTCAAAAAGAATTACTGGAATTAAGAAAACTTGCAAATCAAGTTGACAGTGATGATAATAATATTAAGGCAGTCGTATCCGTTCTAATGTTAAAAGAAGGTTGGGATGTTAAAAATGTTACCACAGTTGTTGGTTTAAGACCATTTGTTGCATCATCTAATATTCTGCCTGAGCAAGCGTTAGGTAGAGGTTTACGAAGAATGTACTTTGGTCAAGATGTAACTGAAGAACTTAATGTAGTTGGAACGCCTGCTTTTATAGAATTTGTAGAGAGCATTAAGTCTGAAGGTGTCATACTTGAAAAAAGGTCAATGGGCAAAGACTCGGACTCATCTGGACCAACTATTATAGAAATAGATAAGGAAAAGAATATTGATAAGTTAGACATAGAAATTCCTGTTTTATCTCCAAGTATCATTAGAGAATATAAAAATCTTGAAGAACTAAATGTTGAAAATTTTAAATTTGATTCAGTTAAGTTAAAAGAATTTACACCTGAGGAACAAAAAAATATTTTATTTAGAGAAATCATTGATGACAGAGTTGTAAAAGAAGTACAGATGAGAGATGACTTACACATTAACGCAACTTCTATTATAACTTTTTTTACCAAATCTATAATGACCGAATTGAGACTATATGGTGGTCAAGATATTCTTTATGGGAAATTAAAACAATTTTTAAAAGAAAAACTTTTTGGTGAAACAGTTGATCTAGAAGATAGTAATGTAGCAAGGAATTTAAGTGAGACAAATGTTAGATTTGTTATTAGAGAAACTTTTAAAAAATATATTAATGCGCTTACCGTTGTAGATACAGGTACAACAGAAGTTCAAAATTACATTAAAGTTTCAAATCAAAAAACTTTTAGTATTCCAAGAGCAAAGGAATTTTTACCAGCAAAGAAATCTATATTTAATAAAATTGTTGGTGACTCGCATTTTGAACTTCAATTTGCAGGTTTTCTTGATGCTGCAATTGATGTTAAAAAATTCATTAAAAATTATATTCAACTGGGTTTTAAGATGGAATATATTAATCATGAAGGTGGAATAAGTTATTACTATCCAGACTTTGTTTTACATCTTAATAACGGAGAAAGGTTCATTGTTGAAACAAAAGGTGCTGAAAATTTGGATGACCCTAGAAAAATCGAAAGATTAAAACAATGGTGCAAAGATGTAAGTCAATCTACTGGAAAAATTTACAAATATTTATATGTAAAACAAGAAGAATGGGACTCTTTAGGATTAACACCTAATTCTTTTGAGGAAATTATTCCTATTTTTAAAGACAAAAAATAGTTGAAAAATTGTTACACTTTCAAATGAGACTATAACATTATCAAATCCTTCATCATTCCTTCATCACTCCTTCATCACTAATGATTTTCGTTAAGATAAAAAAAAAGGGCAGTAAAAACTGCCCTTTTTGAATTTTTGTTTGAGAACAATGGGGATTACATTCACACACATATTACGCCAATACTCACTTATTTAAGAACTTCATTGAAAAGTTCATTGAGAAAACCACCTAATTAGAAAGCAATTCAAAAGATGATTTCATTGAGGAGTGGGGTTAAAGTGGGTTTATGAAGAAACAAAAAATTGATCTATCTTATTTTATAGCAAACTTTGATCTTAAAAAATTTATTAAATTTTTAGACAAAAAATTTGAAGAATCTATGACCTCAAAGACTATAATTATAGACGAATTATACAAAGCATGTAGTACAAAAAAAATAGGATATAAAAAGTTAATTAAAGAACATAATTTATCAGATTTTAATTATTATGATTATACAGAAGACGGAACTCTGTTACCAACTATTAGTGAAAATTTTAAATTAGAAAAAGAGAATTTTATTGATATAGATGATCAAGATTTTGAATACTTTTATTCACATCACATCATAAGTTCTAAGATAAACAAATCGTATTATTTATTAGTTGATAGAAATGTAGCGCATACAGATATCAATGGTTATTATTGTAGAAAAAAATTTAAAGATAAAAAAAAAGCAATACTTTTTTTAAAAGAAGAACAGAGACGATTAAAAAAAGATCCTAGATAAAAAAACCCCCGAAACTTTCGTTCCGAGGGTTCTAATTTTGTTTAGTGTATGTTTTTAGAGTGTTCTCTAAATGGAAACGAATTACATTCTCATTCACTAGTTGAATAAGTATTGTTTTATCTGATATTTCCAAAAATCCTTCATCACTCTTCATCACTATTTAAAGCAATTTCAAAGCAATTCAAAAGATGACTTCATTGAGAAGTGGGGTTAAATTTGGTTATGAAGAAAAAAAGATTAAATGTTTTAGCAAATCAAAGACATGTTGTTTCAAATTTTCTTGATAGAAATGATCAATTAATCATAGGTGATACTGAAGATGTTTTAGACATTAAAAATCAGTATTTGATAGAGACCTATAAATTTACTGATTTGTATCATCGTATTAAAAATCTAAATTTAGCACACGGTTCAGTCTCGGCGGATACTGGCGATGGATATGATGATTTCCATTATTACCCTTTTATAGAAATAAAAAAAAAGGGTTCTGGTTTAAATGATTTATATAAAAAAAATAACCATCTGCCGTGTGGTTTTTTTTGTATTCATGATTGGGCAAATATTAATAGAAGAGATTTTGATTTTATAGAAACATTTCATAAATTTACTAATAAAAAATATTTTATTAAAACTATTAAAGTTAAAAGTGGTAGTATCAGTATTTTTCCTCTTTCTAATAATTTACAAAGTAATCCATTTTATAGTATTAGTCATTACCAACCACATTATTTAAATTTATTTTCATTCGGAAAAAATAAAAAAAAAGTCATAGAAAAGATTAAAAAATTTGCTCAAAACTCCTCAATTAAATTTAAACTAAAAGGATTGTATAAATTTAAAGATGGAAAAAACAAAAAATATAACATTGCTAATAACGCTTATTTTACATATACAGGAGCATATAATTCTTTTATAGATTTTGTTCAAGATTTGAAAAAATTAGGAGCGAAAGTAGAATTTTTTAATCCATCTTATAAGTCTTTTGATGAATGTGATAAGGACAAATTAAAACTATTTCAAAAAGAGTTAAACTCAATAAAAAAACAAAAAAATAAAAAAAAGGGAAATGGAGACATAATTAAGTGTGAGGTAGAAAATGGCGAATATAATGTTTATAACACCGATATTAGATGCGACGATGAGATTTACGAAGATAAAGCATATCCCCAATATAGTTCAGCAGTACTAGTTATAAAAAAATAATTAAGCAATCCTTCATCATTCCTTCATCACTCCTTCATCACTAATGATTTTGGTATAAACAAAAAAAAAGGGCAGTAAAAACTGCCCTTTTTGAATTTTTGTTTGAGAACAATGGGGATTACATTCCCATGCCGCCCATTCCTCCCATGCCGCCCATTCCTCCAGGAGGCATTCCACCAGGACCTGCATCTTTTTCTTCAGGTTTGTCAGCAACCATAGCCTCAGTTGTAACTAATAATCCAGAAATTGAAGCTGCATCTTGTAAAGCTGTTCTTACGACTTTAACAGGGTCAATAATTCCTTCTTTAAACATATCAACATACTGTTCAGTTTGTGCATCATAACCTTGAGATGATTTATTACCCTCTAAAAGTTTTCCAACTATTACAGAGCCGTCTACACCTGCGTTAGTAGTAATTTGTCTTATTGGTGCTTCTAAAGCACTTTTAACAATATCAACACCAGCTTTTTGGTCTGATCCTTTAACTTTAACTTTTTCTAGATCCTGTGAAGCGTAGAGTAGAGCACATCCACCACCTACAACTATTCCTTCTTCTACAGCTGCTCTAGTAGCATTTAAGGCGTCTTCAACTCTATCTTTTTTTTCTTTAACTTCTACTTCAGTAGCTCCACCAACTTTAATTACTGCTACTCCACCAGCTAGTTTAGCAAGTCTTTCTTGAAGTTTTTCTCTATCATAATCAGAAGTTGTTTCTTCTACTTGTTGTTTGATTTGAGCACATCTAGCTTCGATATCAGACTTTTTACCTGAACCACTTACAATTGTACTATTTTCTTTATCAACTTTAACTCTCTTCGCAGATCCAAGATCATTTATTTTGACATTTTCAAGTTTAATTCCAAGATCTTCAGAGATTACTTGTCCACCAGTTAGGATTGCTATATCTTCAAGCATTGCCTTTCTTCTATCTCCAAAACCTGGAGCTTTAACAGCAACAACTTTTAAACCACCTCTTAGTTTGTTTACAACTAAAGTTGCCAAGGCTTCACCTTCTACATCTTCAGAAATTATCATTAAAGGTCTTCCTGCTTGAACAACAGCTTCTAAAAGAGGAACCATTGGTTGAAGATTAGTTAATTTTTTTTCATGTAATAGAATTAAAGGATTTTCTAACTCTGTTGTCATCTTTTCTGCGTTTGTAACAAAGTAAGGAGAAAGATAACCTCTATCAAACTGCATACCTTCAACAACATCAAGTTCAGTTTCAATGCTTTTTGCCTCTTCTACAGTTATAACACCTTCGTTACCAACTTTCTGCATAGCTTTTGCAATCATATTTCCAATCTCTTTATCTCCATTAGAGGAAATTGTTCCTACTTGTGCAATTTCATCGCTATCTTTAACTTTCTTAGCTGATGAAATTAATTTTTCTTTTACATGTTCAACTGCAGCATCAATTCCTCTTTTTACATCCATTGGGTTCATACCAGCAGTAACATACTTGCAGCCTTCTTTAACAATTGCTTGAGCAAGAATCGTAGCTGTAGTAGTACCATCACCTGCTTCATCGTTTGTTTTGCTTGCAACCTCTTTAACCATTTGAGCACCCATATTTTCAAACTTATCTTCAAGATCTATTTCTTTTGCAACTGAAACTCCATCTTTAGTTGTTCTTGGGGCTCCATATGATTTATCTATAACGACATTTCTTCCCTTTGGTCCAAGAGTTACTTTTACAGTATTTGCCAGTATATCAACTCCTTTTAACATTGATGCTCTAGCATCAGAGTTGAATTTTACTATTTTAGCCATTTTAAATTCTCCTTAATTTATAATTATTTACCTGTCGAAATACCCATAATGTCAGATTCTTTCATTATGCTGTATTCTTTCCCATCAATCTTAACTTCAGTTCCTGACCATTTGCCAAAAAGAACTTTATCACCGACTTTAACATCCATAGGGATAGTTTTTCCATCTTCAGTTTTTGCACCACCTCCAACTGCAACAACTTTACCTTCCTGAGGTTTTTCTTGAGCTGAGTCTGGAATGATAATACCACCAGCAGTTTTTTCGCTGCTATCTAATACTTCGATTAACACTCTATCGTGTAACGGTTTGAACTTCATAAAAACTCCTTTAAATTAGCATTCATATAGAGACCTGACGGAATTTTTTCAAGATCTAGGATAAAATATATGAATTTAAAAAAGCAAAGAATTAATGACATTTTTAGGCTATATCTCAATTATGAGCCAAAATTTAGATAAATTAGGTCTAAAATCTATCGTTGATAGCTATGACTTATTTTTTATAGATATTTGGGGTGTTGTTCATAATGGAATTAATTTACATAAAAATTCAATAAATGTTTTGGAAAATTTATATAAAAAAAAAAAAGAATTTGTTCTTTTAACTAATGCTCCAAGGCCAAATTATGTGGTGGTAAATTTTTTAAAAAAAATGGGACTCAAAAATTTTTTCAATAATGTTTTTACATCTGGAGAAGCTTCGCTAAAGTATTTATTAAATGATTTAAATAATCAAAAATTTTTTCATATTGGGCCTCCTAGAGATTTTGACTTATTCAAATCTTTTAAAAAAAATAAAGTCTTAAATATCAAAGATGCAGATTATTTATTGTGTACTGGTTTATTTGATGATCATGATAAAGATTTAAATTACTATATCAACTTATTAAATAATTATACTTCAAAAAAAATGGTTTGTACAAATCCTGACTTGATAGTTGATAGAGGTGATCAAAGAGAATATTGTGCTGGTACTATTGCTAGAAATTTTGAAAAAATTAATGGTGAAGTTATTTATTTTGGCAAACCTTATCCTCCAGCTTATAATTTATCTGCTGATACAAAAAATAAAAAAGTACTGTGTATAGGAGATAATTTAAATACTGATATAAAGGGAGCAAACATTCAAAATTATGATTCATTATTTATAACAAGCGGAGTACATAGATATCAAATATCAGAAAAAAAATTAAATGATGTTGTTAAAGAACATAAAGTTAAAATTGAATATTTTCAATCAGAGTTAAAATGGTAAAAAAAATTAAAATTTTTAAAAATTTTGAAATTACCAGAAATTATAAAAATTCATTAATACTAATTGGAAACTTTGATGGTTTGCATTCAGGTCATCAGAAGTTATTTAAGGAAGCTCAAAAGTATAAAAAAAAATTTAAAATCAAAATTGGCGTTGTTACTTTCGATCCAATACCAAAAATGTTTTTTAATAGAAAAATTCAGAATTATAAAATTTCAAATTTTAATCAAAAAATTAATTATTTAAATAAATTTGGTGTCGATTTTTTAATTAATAAAACTTTTAACAAAAAATTTTCAAAAATTAAATCTGATGAGTTTATTAAAAAAATAATATTAAAAAAACTTAGCGCAAAATACATTTTTGTTAGCAATAACTTTAAGTTTGGATATAGAAGAGAAGGAGATGTAAAACTATTAAAAAAATATCAATCTATTTATAATTATAAATTAATTAATCCCAGCCCTTTAAGAAAAAATAAAAAAATAATTTCATCAAGCTATATTAGAAAATTACTTAAAATTGGAAATCTTAATAAAGCAAACAAATTTTTAACTAGAAATTGGACGATTGAAGGTATCGTAGAAAGAGGGAGAATGATGGGAAAAAAAATTGGATTTCCTACATGCAATATAGATATTGGAAATTATGTAATAGCTAAACCAGGAGTTTATGCTGTAAAAATTTTGATAAATAAAAATAAAAAAACTTACAAAGGTATTGCGAATTTAGGCTATAGACCAACTTTTAAACAAAAAAAAATATTATTAGAGGTAAATTTATTTAATTTTTCTGGAAATCTTTATAATAAGAAACTATCTGTTGAGTTCATAAGATTTATAAGAGGTGAAAAGAAATTTAATGGTATTGCACAACTTAGAAATCAAATAAAAAGGGACATTTTAAAAGCAAAAAATATTAAATGAGCAAGGAACATATAAATCTACCAAAAACAGCTTTTTCTATGAAGGCGAATTTGCCAGCTAGAGAACCCGAGCTTATTAAGTTTTGGGAAAAAATAAATTTATATCAAAAATTAAGAGATAAGACTAAAGGATGTGAGAAATTTGTACTACATGATGGTCCTCCATATGCTAATGGAAATATTCATATGGGAACTGCCTTAAATAAAATTTTAAAAGATATAATTACAAAATTTCATCAAATGAATGGAAAAGACTCAATTTATGTACCCGGATGGGACTGTCATGGACTTCCAATCGAATGGAAAATTGAAGAACAATATAAAAAAAATAAAAAAAATAAGAATGATGTACCAATTGTAGAATTTAGAAAAGAATGTAGAGATTTTGCAGAAAAATGGATTAAGGTTCACAAAGAACAATTTAGAAGATTGGGTGTCATCGGAGATTGGGAAGATTACTATTCAACAATGAGCTTTGATGCTGAAGCACAAATAGTAAGAGAATTAGGCAAATTTTTAAAAGAAGGTAGTCTTTATAGGGGCTTTAAACCAGTTTTGTGGTCAACAGTTGAAAAGACTGCTTTAGCAGATGCAGAAGTAGAATATTTAGATCATACATCTGATACAATATATGTTTCTTTTGCTGTTAAAGAAAGTAAACTTACAGACTTAAATGGTTCTGATATAATTATTTGGACAACAACTCCTTGGACTATTCCAGCAAATAAAGCTTTAGCTTATAATTCTAGTTTAAAATACATAATAGTAAAAATTAATGATCAAGGTGATTATAAAAATAGAAAAATAGTATTAGCAAAAGATCTTCTAGAATCTTTAGTTAAAGAATGTAAAATTTCAAATTTTGAAATTGAGAAGGAATTTTTGGGCAAGCAATTTGAGGGAACAATTTGCACTCATCCTTTTTTAGATATTGGTTATAATTATGAAATTCCTATGCTAGAAGGAAGATTTGTAACAACAGAACAAGGCTCCGGAATTGTTCATTGTGCTCCAAGTCATGGCCCAGACGATTTTAACTTATGTATAAATAACAATATTAAAGCTGTTGAAACAGTTGATGATGATGGAAAATATACAAATAATATTATTAAATTTTCTGGAACTCATATATTTAAAGCTAATCCTATAGTTATTGAAAATTTAAAGAGTCAAAAAAAACTTCTTGCTAATGGCAAATTAACTCATTCATATCCACATTCATGGAGATCTAAAGCTCCATTAGTTCATAGAGCTACTGCTCAATGGTTTATTTCCATGGAAAGCCATAATTTAAGGAAAAAATCACTTAAAGCTATTGAAGAAACTGTATTTTACCCGAATAAAGCGAAAGAAAGAATTAAATCCATGATTGAGACCCGGCCAGACTGGTGTGTTTCCCGTCAAAGAGTTTGGGGGGTTCCTCTACCCATCTTTATGTCAAAGAAAGATGGAAAGCCATTGATAGATGATGAAGTATTTGAAAATATTGCAGAAATATTTGAAAAAGAAGGTTCGGATTGCTGGTTTTCTGATGACCCTCAAAGGTTTTTAGGTAAAAAATATAAATCTGAAGATTACCATAAAATGAGCGATATCGTAGAGGTTTGGTTCGATAGTGGTTCCACTCATTCTTATGTTTTGGAAAAAAGAGATGATTTGAAATGGCCAGCATCCATGTATCTAGAAGGCTCTGATCAACATAGAGGTTGGTTTCACTCATCATTATTAGAGTCATGTGGAACTAGAGGCAAAGCTCCTTTTGAAAGTATTTTATCTCACGGTTTTGTAGTTGATGGAAAAGGACTTAAAATGTCAAAATCAACTGGAAATGTAATTGCTCCAGAAGATATATTAAAAAAATACGGAGCAGATATTTTAAGAATTTGGGTAGCATCTTCAAATTATGCAGAAGATTTAAGAATAGATTATACAATTTTAGATCAACATGCAGAGTCTTACAGAAAAATTAGAAATACTTTCAGATACCTTTTAGGAAATATACAAGATGAATATTTAGAAATTGATTTTAAAAATTTAGATATAAAAGAAATGCCTGATCTTGAAAAGTACATGCTACATAGAATTTATGAAATTAATGAAAGTTTTCATAAGTTTTTTAAAACCTATAATTTTCATAATTTATATAAAGAGTTATTAAATTTTTGTACAGTAGAGTTATCAGCATTTTATTTTGACATTAGAAAAGATCTTCTTTACTGCGATCCAATAGACTCAACGAAAAGATCAAAATGTATTCTAATTTTAAATATTTTGTTACAATGTTTACTTAAGTGGTTTGCTCCAATATTATCATTTACTACTGAAGAAATTTTTAGATTGGTAAATAAAAATGAAGATGAAAAAAGTATACATTTAAAAAATTTTGTTGATATTCCTCAATATTGGAAAAATGAAGAGCTCAATAATAAATGGGAAATAATTAAAAAAATAAGAGATGAAGCTAATATTAGTATTGAAAGTAAAAGAGCTAGTAAAATTATAGGTTCTAGTCTTGAGGCAAATATTAATATTAAACTTAAAGAAAGTTTATATAATATTTCAAAAGAAGAAGATTTTTCAGAAATTTGTATAACTTCTAATGCTTTTTTAATTAAAGATGATAATATAAAAAATGAAATTGAGATTATTACCGAAAAAGCCGAAGGTAATAAATGTCCAGTATGTTGGAAAATTAAAAAAAACTCTTGTGAGAGAAAAGGTCATTGTCATTTGAATCTTTAATGAAAAATGAAACAATAAAAAAAATAATAATTAGTTTTGCAGTTGTATTATTTATTTTTTTTTTAGATAGAATAACTAAAATTCTGATTTTAGATATAGCTGAAGAAACTGGCAATGTTGATATCTATATAAATTCTTTTTTTAACTTATATCTAGTTTGGAATAAAGGCATTGGTTTTGGGCTATTATCTTTTGATGAGACATATATATATAATTCCATTACTATTTTAATTTTTATAATTAATTTAGTCATAGTTTATTTAATATATTTAGAAAAAGGTCTAAAAACCTACTTTTTATTAGCAATTTTGGGTGGCTCCATAGGTAATTTATTTGATAGACTTTATTTTAATGCGGTTCCAGATTTTTTAGATTTTAATTATAAAGGGTTTCATTGGTTTATTTTTAATGTAGCTGATATATTTATAACTATAGGAATCATATGCTTAATACTAACAGAGGTAATTAGTTATAAAAAAATTAAATGAAAGAAATAACAAAATTTATATCAATATTTATAATGTTATTATTTATGTATTCTTGTAGTACAGCAAAAGATGCGCTAGTTGGAAAAAAGAGATCAGAGCAAGGTGATGAATTTTTAATTGATAAAAAAAATCCTTTAACTATGCCGCCTGATTTTGAAAAGTTACCAGTTCCAGGCGATTTAGAAAATATTGAATTAAGCGATGATAAAGAAAGCGAATCTGAAATAAAAGATTTATTAAAAATCGAAGATACAATTAATTCCAACAATGAAGAAACATCTTCAGATCTAGAAAGTTTAATAATAAAAAAATTATAAAATTGAATGTTTTCAAAAAATATAATTTTTAAAAATTTTAAAGGAAAAAATAATAAACTAAGTAAAAAAATAAAAAAAATATTAAATAGAGAATTGATAATTAGCAATCCTTTGTTAAATTCATTAACTACTGATTATAAATATAGTTTTAAAAAAAAAGATTTAAAAAAATTCCAAAATTTCAAATTTTTTAATTTGATAGGTATAGGGGGATCAGTACTTGGAACAGAAGCAATTTATGATTTTTTAAATCATAAAGTAAAAAAAAAATTTAAATTTTATAGTAATTTAGTTAATAATAATATTTCAAAGTCTAAAAATAAAAAACTTAATTTAATAATTTCTAAATCTGGAAATACAATTGAAACAATTTCAAATTTTAATTTAATTTTAAAAAAACAAAATAAAAATAAAAATGTAATTATTACAGAAAAAACAAATAACTTTCTTACATTGCTTGCAAAAAAACTAAAAGCAGAAGTTTTTGAACATAAAAATTATATTGGTGGAAGATATTCAGTTTTATCAGAAGTTGGAATGTTGCCAGCTCAATTGATGGGTTTGAATGAAAGAAAGTTTAAAAGACTAAACTATTTAGTTAAAAATAAATCTTTCATTAATTTATTAATTTGGAATGTAAACTATATTTATCAATGCGCTTCTAATGAAAAAAAAAATTCGGTAATTTTAAATTATGATGAAAAATCTGAAAATTTATTTAAATGGTATCAGCAGCTCACTGCGGAAAGCTTAGGAAAAAAGTTTAAAGGTATTTTTCCTATTATCTCTTCTATGCCTAAAGATAATCATAGCTTGCTCCAATTATATTTGGATGGACCAAAGAACAATTTTTTTACTTTTTTTAGTGTTAAAAATAATAGATCACCTAAATTAGATAGAAAAAATTTGTTTAAGCAATTTTCAAATTTAAAAGGTAAAAATATTGATGAAATAATTTACTCTCAAAAAAGAGCAACAGAGAACGTTTTTAGAAGAAAAAATATGTCTTTTAGAAGTTTTGAAATATTAAATAGAACTGAAGAAACTCTAGGCGAATTGTTTTGTTTTTTTATTTTAGAAACAATTTTATTGGGTCGTCTTATGAAGATAAATCCTTTTGATCAAGAATCCGTTGAGCTGATAAAAGTTGAAACAAAGAAAATACTTAATTAAAAAAATCTGAGATTTGTGAAAAAATAATTTTAGATTTGCCATAACTTTCAACTCTCAATTCTTCCAACTTTTCGCTGTACTTTTCACTAGAATTTTTCTTACAGTGAATTATTATAAGAGCATCATCTTTTAATATCTTCATATGATAAATTTTATCAATAATTAGATTTATATTTTTTTTTGCAAAAGGAGGATCTAAAAAAACCAAATTAAATTTTATATTTGTAAATTTAAAAGTATCCTCAATTTTTTCTACATCACTTTCTATTATTTCACAGCCATCTTCATACCCAAGTGTTTTAATATTTTTCTTTAAAATTTTTAAGGCTGGAATATATTTTTCAAAAAAATAAACTTGTTTTGCTCCCCTGGATAAACATTCCAGTCCAAAACTTCCTACACCAGAATATAAATCTAATATCCTTGTATCTTTTTCAATAGGGCAATATGCTATTTTTGAATGTTCAATTATATTAAAAATTGATTCTCTTACCATATCTTTTAGCGGTCTAGTTGATTTGTCAATTGGATCTAGTATTTTCCTTCCTTTTAAACTTCCGCCTATTATTCTCATTAATCTATAACTTTATATCCTATATCTTTTCTATAAAATCCATTATGCCAATTTAAACTTTCTATTTTTTCTATTACGAGGTTTCTAGAATTTTTAAAATCTTCTGAAATACACACAAAGTTTAATACTCTTCCTCCAGTTGCGTAAACTTTATTTTTATTTGATTCAGTACCTGCATGATATGTAAAAAAAAAATCATTATTTTTAATTTTTTCAATATTAGGTATTTCAATATTTTTTTTATAAGATTCTGGATATCCTTTTGAACATAGAACAATACACATACTTTTTTTATCTTCCCATTCAATAATTTGATTTTCTAAATTTTCTTCACAACATGATAAAATTAATTTTAAAAAGTCTGATTTTAATAAAGGTAATATAGTTTGACATTCTGGATCACCCATTCTTACATTATATTCAACTAAATATGGATTATTATCTTTGATCATAAGACCAACATATAAAAATCCTTTGTAAGTTTCATCCATGTCTTTAATTGCCTTAAAAGTTGGTTTGACAATTTTATTTATAATTTTTTCATCTAAATCATCATTAATAAGTCCTGATGGTGAATATGCGCCCATGCCTCCAGTATTCTTCCCTTTGTCACCTTCACCGACTCTTTTGTGATCTTGTGCGGTATTGAATTTTTTAAATGTTTTTCCATCAGATATGACGAAATAACTCATTTCGTCTCCTTCCAAAAATTCTTCAATAAGCAACTCTTTAGCTAAACCAAATTTTCCATCAAATATTTCATCAACTGCATTTTTTGAACTTTCTAGATCTTTGCATATGTAAACACCTTTACCTGAGGCTAAACCATCTGCTTTTACAACTATAGGCATTTTAGAATTTTCTAAATATTTATATGCCTGATCTGAATTATCAAAGACTTTAAACCCAGCAGTCGGTATATTATATTTTTCACAAATTTTTTTTGTAAATATTTTTGAACCTTCTAATTTTGATACACATTTGTTTGGACCAAAAACTTTCACTTTCTTTTTTGATAAAAAATCAACAACTCCTTCAACAAGAGGTTTTTCAGGTCCAACTATTACCAAATCTATTTTGTAATCATCAACAAATTTTCCCAAACTTTCAAAGTTATAAATATCTAAGATAATATTTTCTGCAATTGATTTTGTTCCAGCATTTCCTGGTATACAATACAACTTTTCTACAATTGTTGATTTAGTAATTTGGTTAGCAATGGCATGCTCTCTGCCACCACTTCCAAGAATTGCAATTTTCATATTATAAAATATATATCTTATTAATGAAAAATAAGTTAGCAAAATTAAAATATCTTCCAAATAATTTTGAAATTATTGAAGAAGGTGATCATGTCATATGTTCAATATCTGGAAAAAAAATCCCTTTGGAAGATTTAAATTATTGGAATGTAGAAGAACAAGAGGCTTATTTTTCTTATGTTGAGGCTTCTATAAAAAAAGAAAAATAATCAAAAATATTATTCTTTCCACCTATTGTGTGTCCAAATCCATTGATCTGGATTCTTTAATATCATTTTTTCTAATATTTTGTTCAAATGTTTACAAATTTCTTCTTGCGATTTTTCTGAATTTAACTCAATAGGTTGTGAAACATACATTTTAAAGTAATAACTTTGCTTTCTTTCTATGTATATAGGAACTAAATCACATTTATATTTTTTTATAATTTGAGCCGGTATACTGGTAGTTGAAGCCAAACTACCAAAAAAATCTATTTTTATACCTTCAGTAACTCTTTGGTCAATCATCAAGGCTATGGAGTTTCCTTTTTTTAAGTTCTCTAAAATTTGTCTAGTTCCTGATCTTCCTTTTTTTATTTGATTTTTACAAATATAATTACTTCTGATCTTTTCCATGGTCTTATTTAAAAAAATATTATTTAAAGGTCTATAAATTGCCGCTAAATTTATGCCTGATTTTTCAATCTGCATAGCCATTAATTCAAAATTATTAAAATGACCCGAAATAAATACCACAGGTTTATTATTATCTTTAATTTGAGTTAAATTTTCAAATCCATCTATTTCAATAAAATGTTTAAGCTTATTTTTTCTGAAGTCTTTTAAGTAAGGATATTCAGCCAAAATTCTTCCATAATTTCCTAAAACATTACTTGCAAATTTATCATCAGGCATTGCGATTGAAATTTTAGACTTATGTAAATTTTTGATTATAGATGATTTTTTTCTAAAAATGTTACCAAAGTTTCTGCCAATATAAAATCCTAAATTAGATGCTGATTTATATCCTAAAATTTTAAAGACTATAAATAAAAGTCTTATTAAAATAAATTCAACAAAATATATTATTTTTTTCATAATCTTTCTTTTAGAAAATTTGAAAACTTTTTTATATTTTGTATTTTTAACTCTATTTTTAAAAATTTGATATTTTTTTTATCTGAATTAATTATCCTTTTATAATCTTTTTCCGTTGTAATGATCTCTAATTCTTTTTCTTCAGCAATTTTTTTAATTTTATTAATTTCTTCAATTTTAAATTCATGATGATCTGGAAAAATAAATTTTTCAACAATATTAAATTTGTATTTTTTAAGAGTATTCTCAAATTCGTCTGGATTTCCTATGCCGCAAAAATATAAATATTTTTTTTTTCTATTAAATTTTGTAAGATTTATTGGAGAATAATTTGCGTAAAATATTTGCTTATTATACTTTTTTAAAATTGCTAAAAGTTTTTTATTTTTTTTTTCACCATTCAAAAATATTGCGCTGTAATTTTTTAATTTAGAAATAACTTCTCTTAAAGGTCCTGCAGGCAATAAATATCCATTACCTATTCCATAGGTTGTATTGAAACATGCAATTGAAATATCATATTTTAAGCTTTTTTCTTGCAAACCGTCATCTAAAATAGCTAAATTAAACTTTTTTCTTTCAGCCTTATAAAGGCTAGCAATTCTATTTTTACAAGTAACTAGTTTTCCATGAGATTTAAGTATCTCTCTCTCATCGATTTGATCTGAATATTTTTTTTTTATAAAAACTGTTTTAAATTTTTTTTTTAAGATTTTATTAATTTCAATACAAAGTGAGGTTTTTCCGGTACCACCAAGATATATATTTCCAACACATACTGTTTTTATTTTAAATTTTTTTTTAAATGAAAAATTTTTAATAAAATTTATAATTATTATTATTAATGCGAAAGGAATTAATAAAATGGAAATATAGTTTTTGTTATCCAAATATTTTGGTTTTTTTATCTTCATTTAGATAAATTTTTTAATTTCAAACAAATTTTTATTTAATATTCTCTCACCTAAATAATTTAGTTTTTTATCCACTGAACTGCTTTGTGTATAATTAATTTTTTTAATTATAATATTTTTCATTCTTTTTATTGAATTTATTTTTGTTGCAATATTTAAATTTTCTAACATTCGATAAACCTCCTTAAAGTTATCTACATTTGGACCATATAAAATATAATTACCTTCTCTTGCAGGTTCTAATGGATTTTGTCCTCCATGCGGTATTAGCGATCCTCCTAAAAATGTTAATTTAGATAATAAATAGAATTTTGAGGCATCTCCGTAAGTATCTACAATATAAATGTCAGTTTTTTTCTTTAACTTTTTAGAAACAGTATGTAATTCAGAATTTAAACCTATTTTTGTTAACTCATCTACTATTTCTTTTTTTCTATTTATGTGCCTTGGTATTATAATAGTTATTAAATTTTTTATTTTTAATTTGAGTTCTTTATGAACTTTTCCAATAAATAATTCTTCGCTTCGGTGAGTACTAGCCGCACACAAAATACTCTTTTTCAAAAATTTCTTTTTAAGTATTGAGTTATCATTTTTTTTATTTTGTTGAGTACCAAAAAATTTTAGATTACCCACAATTTTTATATTTTTTACACCAAGCAGTTTCAAATACTTTTTTGTTTCTAAATTTTGAGGCAATGCAATAGTTATTTTATTAAAAATATTTTTTGAAAAATTGGGAAAATATTTCCATCTATTGTATGTTTTTTTTGTAATTCTAGCATTAAGAAGCATCACTGGAATTTTTTTTTTATATAGATTTTTATACATATTTGGCCATATCTCTGAGTCAACAAATATAGCTAACTTTGGTTTCCAATGATTAATAAATATCTTAGTTAAAAAATTAATATCAAATGGATAGAATTGATGAATCGTTTTTTGAAATTTATATTTTGATAAAATATATGATGAACTTGTGGTCAATGAAGTTATAAGAATTTTTTTAACTTTTTTATCTTTTTCGAGTCTCTTTATAATTGGAATTATACTTAATATTTCACCTACACTAGCTCCGTGTATCCAAATTGTTTCGGAAATCTTATTTTTTTTAGAAAAAAAACCAAATTTTTCTTTAAATCTTATTTTATCTTCTTTTCCTAAAAATACCCTTATTATTAGGAATATTGGTGAAGTTATTAATAAAAGTAGTAAAAAAAAATTATATATAACAAACATCAGTTTTTGTTAATTTGTTTATTATAAAAATTTTTATAAGTCTCAGAATTTTTTAAAAGCTCCTCATGATTACCAGAGTCCACTACAATTCCTTTATCCATCACGAAGATTTTATCAGAATTAAGAATGGTTGAAAGTCTATGAGCTATAACTACAGTAGTTTTATTTAATATTAATTTGTCTAAAGCCTTTTGGATTTTTTCTTCGGTTTCTGAATCTAAAGAGGAAGTTGCTTCATCTAAAAGAATAATTTTACTATCTTTCAAAAATGCTCTAGCAATTGAGAGCCTTTGCTTTTCTCCTCCAGACAATCTAACTCCATTTTCTCCAATTATGGTTTGATATTTACTTTCAAGTTTATCTATAAAATCGATACACATTGATAACTCAGCGGCTTTATAAACTTCTTCTTCAGTAGCATTTGGCTTTGCATATTTTATATTATTAAAAATAGTATCATCAAATAAAGTTACATTTTGATCTACAATTGATATTTCTTTTCTTAATGAAAACAAATTAACCTCTTTAATATTTTGACCGTCAATTTCCAATTTTCCTGAGTTCGGGTCATATATTCTTGGAATTAGACTTAATAAGGTTGATTTACCGGAACCACTTTGTCCAACTAAAGCAGTCATTTTACCGCCATTAATATTAATATTTATATTTTTTAGAACTTTGTTTTCTAAATTTGATAAGTAATTAAATTTAACATTATTAAAACTAATAGACCCTCTATTCAAAATTAAACTATCTTTTTCATTATTTTTTGAAATTTTATTTACGGTATCTATAATTGGCAGTATTCTCCTTCCAGCTGATAATCCTTGACCAACTCCAACATTGATTGTGGCAAGAGATTTTACAGGTTGATAAGCCAACATCATAGCTGCTAAAAAAGAAAAGAAATTGTTAAGGCTTAATTGTTCATTCATTATTAATTTTCCTGAATAAAAGATTAAAATTGCAATCATAATTCCAGTTAAAATTTCCATAATAGGAGTGGCTCTTATAAATACTGTTGATATTTTAATTGATTTTTCTTTTAGTTCATTTACAAATTTTTCA
>CACPIK010000007.1 GCA_902633885.1 uncultured Pelagibacteraceae bacterium
AGGATGGTATAAAAGCTAAATTATTTAGTTTGAATGATTTAATTGAGATAAATTTTTTTAAAGAAATTTATAAATCATATAATAAAAATATTAAAAAAAATAATAAAGAAATAATACTATATCAGATAATCAGAGATTCTATTAACTTAATGGTTCAAGATGTAATCCAAAAAACAATTTTAAATATAAATAAAAGAGATATAAAAAATATTTCAAATATATATAATAACAATCAAATTGTAGAATTTTCGAATAAATTTAAAATTATAGAGAATCAAATAAAGTTATTTTTAAAATATAAAATGTATAATAATAAAAATGTTTTAATCAAAAATAACAAAGGTAAAAGAATAGTAAAAAATTTATTTAAAATAATTAATAAAAAACCTAAATATTTTATTAAAAAATCTGAACTTAATAAAAATAAATATAGAGCAATTGCAGATTATATTTCAGGTATGACGGATAGATTTGCTATAAATTTATACAACAATAATAAATGAATATATTTAAATTATACAGAGAAAAAATTATAGATATAATTAAATCTGCAAATAAAAAAGATTTAATAAAATTACCTGATAATTTAAACTCTATAAATGTGGATTTGCCTCCTAAAAAGTTTAATTGTGATCTTTCAACAAATGTTTCTATGGTATTGTCAAAACCAAACAATAAATCTTCGCTAGAAATAGCTGAAGTATTATCAAAACTAATAAAAGAACAGGATAAATATATTGATAAAATAACAATAGAAAAACCTGGATTTATCAACATAAATTTAAACAATAAATTTTGGAATTTTTTTTCTAAAGAAATTTTAAATGAGAATAATTATGGTTCACAAAAAAATTTAAATCAAAAGAAATATTTAATAGAATTTGTTTCTGCTAATCCAACGGGACCTCTTCATGTTGGTCATTCTAGAGGCGCTATACTGGGTGATGTTATATCAAACTTACTAAAATTTAATAATCAAAGTGTTACTAAAGAATATTATGTAAATGACTATGGTAATCAAATTTTACATTTTGCTAAATCTGTATATTTTAGAGCAAGAGAAATACTTAATGAAGAAAACTTTCCCATTGATAATTCAGATTTATATCCAGGTGATTATATCAAGCAAATAGCAAACAATATAATTGATCAAAATCCAAATTTAAAATTTGATAATTTTGATTTAATTTCTGAAAAACTCACTGCCTTATCTGTTGATGAATCATTAAAGATGGTAAAATTTAATTTAAATAATCTTGGAATTAAACATGACAACTTTGTAAGGGAAACTCAAATAGTTAACAGTAAAGAAGTTGATAAAGTTGTAGAAAAACTTCAAAAAGGTAATTTTGTTTATAAAGGCAAAATAAAAGCTCCAGAAGGTGAGGATAATTCTAATTGGGTAGAAAGAGAGCAACTTTTATTTAAATCTACCGATTTTGGCGATGACAAAGATAGACCACTGCAAAAAGCTGACAAGTCTTGGACTTATTTTGCAAGTGATGTTGCTTATCATTCTACAAAAATAAATAGAAATTATGATTTATTAATTAATATATTGGGAGCAGATCACGCTGGATATATTAAAAGAATAACATCAGCTGTTGAAGCACTTTCCAGAGAAAAAAATAAATTAGTTTGTAAAGTAAGTCAACTTGTAAAATTAATTAAAGATGGAAAACCTTTCAAAATGTCAAAAAGAAAAGGTGATTATATTACAGTTGAAGATTTAATAGAAGAAGTTGGAAAAGATGCCACTAGATTTATCATGCTTAATAGAAGCAATGATGTAGAAATAGATTTTGATTTTTCTAAAGTTAAGGAAAAATCTAAAGACAATCCTTTATATTATGTCCAATATTGTTATGCGAGAATTTCATCAGTTTTTAGAAATATTAATAAAAATATTAATGATCAAATAAATATTTCTAATTATGATTTTAATTATTCAAAAGATGAAATAAATATTTTAAAAAAAATATCTGCTTGGCCAAGATGTATTGAAGTTTCATATGATAAACTTGAACCACACAGAATACCAGTATATCTCTATGAATTATCTTCGGAATTTCATTCATATTGGAATATGGGTAAAGACGATGTTTCAAAGAGATTTATTGACAAAGATAGAACCATTAAAGATGAAAAAATTGTTTTTCTAAAAATTGTTTCAAATGTAATTAAAAATGGGATGAATATTTTAGGAGTTGAAACACCTGAAAAAATGTAATGATTAAAGAACTTAAATATCTTTTTTTTATTATAACGACATTCTTTTTTTTATTTTTATCTATAAAATATTATTTCTCTAACGAAAATATTAAACATTCATATAGATCCATATCTAATCATGAAAAATCAACAGAAATCCAAAACAACAATTTAATTTTTTTGAAGAATAACACAGATAACATTATTATATTTATTGAGGACAAGAATAAAAAAAAAATTAAAAAATATTCATTTTGGGATTTACTTTATAATGATAAATAAAAATTGTAGATCTTTTATTTGTGGAATTAAAGGTTTGTCACTTTCTAAAAATGAAAAATCTTTTTTAAAAAAATATAAACCCTGGGGAATAATTTTATTTTCTAGAAATATTAAAAATATTAAACAAACGCAAAAATTAATAATTTCTATAAAAAAAATATTTAAAAATCGAAATTACCCTATATTAATTGATGAGGAAGGGGGGAGAGTCTCAAGATTAGGTAAATTTATTGATAATTCATTGTTTACAGCAAAATTTTTTGGCGATCTTTATAATAAAAATAAAAAAAAATTTAATATTTATTTTAAAGTATATGTTAATCAAATTTCATATTTATTAAAAACTCTGGGTATAAATATTAATACCGTCCCTGTTTTGGATATTTTTAGGAGTAATTTTCATCAAATTATAGGTGATAGATCTTTTTCTTCTGATAAAAAAATTGTATCAAAATTAGGTGATATTTGCATATCTACTTTTCACAAAAATAATATAGTAACTGTTATTAAACATATACCCGGTCATGGTTTTGCTAAAGTGGATAGTCATAAAAAACTACCTATAATTAATAAAAATTTAGATTATTTATTAAAAAATGATTTTAAAACTTTTAAAAATAAAAAAGCTTTATTAGCCATGACCGGACATCTTTTATTTAACAAAATAGATAAAAATAATTGCGTGACTCATTCTAAAACAATTATTGATATTATTAGAAATAAAGTTGGATTTAAAAATATTATTGTTACAGATGATTTATCCATGAAGGCTTTGAAAAATTCATTAAAAATAAAAGTTAAAAAATCTTTCCAGTCTGGTTGTAATTTGGTTCTTCATTGTAATGGAAATATAAAAGAAATGACTATAGTTGCAAAAAATTCTCCAAAAATAGACAAATTTATTTTAAAAAAAACATCACAATTAGATAAAATTATAAGTTAAAATGAAATATGTCTGAAAATGATTCTTTTAATTTTAATGTAAATCTTAATACATATCAAGGTTCCTTAGAGTTGCTGTTAGATCTAGCTAAATCTCAAAAAGTTGATCTTGAAAAAATTTCTATTACTAAGCTCGCTGATCAATTTTATGAATATTTAACAGAAAATAAAAATGTGAACTTAGAGTTGGCATCTGAATATTTGCTTATGGCCACATGGTTGGCTTATCTTAAATCTAAATTATTACTCCCAGATTCAGAGGAAGAAGAATTTAAAGCTTTGGAAGTTGCTGAAAAATTAAAACTTCAATTAAAAAAATTAGAATTAATTAGACTTTTGTCTTCAAAAATGTTGAGTAGAAAAAGATTGGGCAGAGATGTCTTTATGAGAGGTTCAAAAAGTGGAATTAAATCAATTTACGATACACAATATAGCTTAACTTTATTTGAAATTCTTAAAACTTATGGAAATATAGTAATGACTAAAGATTTTCAAACAATGAGCATTCCTAAACTTCCTGTTTTCACTACCGAAGAAGGTATAAGCAGAATTAAAGAATTTTTTGGTAAGTTAAATGATTGGAAAGAAATTTCGGAGCTTATACCAGCAAATTTTAAATCTTCAAAAAAACTTAAAAAAACAGGAACAGCTGGTATGTTTGCGGCATGTCTTGAATTAGTTAAAGAAGGAAATATAAAAGTCAAACAGGAAGACTTATTTAAAGACATTTTTATTAAACAACATCAATGAATAAATTTAAAAAAAATAACATTGTAAACTTTCCAGGTAAATTAACTGAAGCAGAAAGAGAAATTGAAGCTATAATATTTGCTGCAGCTGAACCTTTGTCTATTGAAACGATAGAGTCAAAAGTTTCCAAAAAAACAGATGTTGAAAAAACTTTAAATAATTTAAAAATTTTTTATTCAAAAAGAGGGATAAATCTTATTTGTATTTCTAATAAATGGTCTTTTAGAACTTCTGAAAACTTATCATCATTAATGTCAGAACAAAAAACAGTTGAAAGAAAATTATCTAAAGCAGCGATAGAAACTCTGGCGATAATTGTATACCATCAACCAGTTACTAGATCAGAAATTGAAGAGATTAGAGGTGTAGCATTCGGCAATAATACCTTAGAAATTTTAATGGAACTTAACTGGGTTAAGCCTGCAGGACGAAAAGAGGGACCAGGCAAACCTATTATGTATGGCACAACAGAGGATTTTTTAAGCCATTTTAATCTACAAAAATTATCTGACTTGCCAACAGTTACAGAACTTGGGACCGCAGGATTGATTGATACATCTAGCGTTGATTCATCAATATTTGGTACTGGTAAATTTTTTAAAGAAAAACAGGAGGATAAAAAAGATAATATTTATTCGGATATTGATGAAATGTTAAGCAGTACTCTCAAAAATGATGATACTAAGTAAAAAAGTTTCTTTTAAAAAACATATTATGAGGTTATAAATAATTATTATGAGTATAGGATTTTGGCAAATTGCTGTTGTTGTAATTTTAGTAGTATTACTTTTTGGCCGTGGTAAAATTTCTAGTTTAATGGGAGATGTAGCCAAAGGTATTAAAAGTTTCAAGAAAGGTATGGCTACTGATGCAACTGATTCAAATGATGATAGCCAAACAAAAAATATTTCAGAAAATCAAGATTCAAACAACAAAGATTAAGCAATGCCACAAATTGGCTGGTTTGAAATTTTAATAATTGTTTCTATTGCAATTATTGTAGTTGGTCCTAAAGATTTTCCAATTATGTTAAAAAAAATTGGTTCTTGGGTAGGTTCCGCAAAAAGATATATTAGAGATGTCCAAAGCCAAGTTACAGAAATTACTAATGAAACTTTAGATACAGATAGTCAAAGCTCAAGTAAAACTGATGATAAGAAGGAGCTAAATGACAAATAAAGAAAAAGAAGGTAATTTTATAAGTCATTTAGTTGAGCTTAGAAAAAGATTAATACATTCATTAATTTTTTTATCTATTTTATTTATATTTTGTTATTATTTCTCTGAATATATTTATGGCTTCCTTGTTAATCCATATGCTGAAGCTGTTAAGGAAGACAATCTTGATAGAAGACTTATATTTACTGCTTTACAAGAAACATTTCTTACATATTTAAAGGTTTCATTTTTTGCTGCTTTTTTTGTTACTAGTCCATTTATTTTGATACAAATATGGAAATTTATTGCCCCAGGTCTCTACAATCATGAAAAAAAAGCAATCATGCCTTATCTAATAATTACACCAATTCTTTTTTTACTTGGGGGTATGCTTGTCTATTATCTTATAATGCCACTGGCAATTAAATTTTTCTTATCATTTGAAAGTCTTGGGACATCAACTAATTTACCAATTCAACTCGAGGCAAAAGTAAATGAGTACTTATCTTTAGTTATGAAATTGATATTTGCATTTGGATTAAGTTTTCAATTGCCGGTAGTTTTAAGTTTATTGGCAAGGATAGGTGTAATTAATTCAACTTTTTTAAAGCAAAGAAGAAAGTATGTAATAGTAATGATTTTTGCAGCTGCAGCGATTTTAACTCCACCCGACCCAATTACACAAATAGGTTTAGCAATACCGTTGTTAATTTTATATGAATTATCAATTTTTTCAGTAAATATAATAGAGAAAAAATTAGAAGAAAAAAATGCACAACATTAAAGATATAAGAAAAAATTTTGAAGAATTTAAAAAATCTATGCAATTAAGAAATGTAGATTTAGATTTTGAAAATATATTGTCATTAGATGAAGAAAATAGAAATCTTATTCGAGAAAAAGAATCTCTTGAAATGGAAAAAAAAAATATATCAAAAAATAAGGACTCAAAACTTTTTTCTAAATCTAAAGAAATATCATATAAAATTGATGATTTGAGTAAAAAACAATCTTCAATAAAAAAAGAACTTGATGATATTTTATCTTTAGTACCAAATATACCATTAAAAGATGTTCCTCATGGCAAAGATGAAAATGATAATAAAGAAATTCTAAAAGTTGGTGAAATCAAAAAATTTACATTTAATCCCAAATCTCATTATGAATTGGGTGAAAAATTAAATATGCTTGATTTTGATTTAGCAACAAAAACTACTGGTTCAAGATTTGTTTTTGTTAAAGATAAACTTGCTTCTTTAGAGAGAGCTATATCAAATTTTATGCTAGATACGCATACAAAAATTAATGGTTATACTGAAATATCTCCACCATTGATTGCTACAGATGAAAGCATGTTTGGAACTGGACAATTGCCAAAATTTGAAAATGATCAATTTGAAATAAAATTTGATGAAAAAGAAAATCGTAAATTTTTAATTCCTACAGCTGAAGTAATTTTAACAAACATGGTAAAAAATCAAATAATTAATTTTAATTCCTTACCATTAAGAGTTGTTGCTTCAACTCCTTGCTTTAGAAAAGAAGCTGGTAGTTATGGCAAAGATACAAAAGGCATGATAAGACAGCATCAATTTTATAAAGTTGAATTAGTTAGTATAGTTGAAAATAATAAATGTTCGGATGAATTAGAGCGTATGACTAAGTCTGCAACAATGATATTGGATAAACTTAAACTCCCATACAGAAAAATAATTTTAAGTACAGGAGACATGGGATTTAGTGCAGAAAAAACTTATGACATTGAAGTGTGGCTTCCATCTGAAAATAAATATAGAGAAATATCTAGCTGTTCATCATGCGGAACATTTCAAGCTCGTAGAATGAAAGCAAGATACAAAAATAAAGATAATGTTACAGATTTTGTTGGAACATTAAATGGAAGTGGTTTGGCTGTTGGACGAACACTAATAGCAATTTTGGAAAATTATCAAACAGAAGACGGTTCCATATTAATTCCTGATGTGCTAAAACCTTATTTGAACAACATTGATAAAATATCTATCAATTAAGAGTTGTCTTTAAAATTTATTTAGTATAAATAACCATTAATTTATTGAGCACTTTATGGATTCAGGAATTGGACAATTTATACCGTTAATACTAATTTTTGTTATTTTTTATTTTTTTCTTATTAGACCGCAACAAAAAAAAGTAAAAGATCATAAAGCTATGGTAGAGGCTTTAAAAAGAGGCGACAAAGTCATCACTTCGGGTGGGATTATAGGTACCGTAGAAAGAGTTATAGACAACGAGAAAGTTGAAGTTAAAATTTCAGATAATGTTAATGTTGAAATAATAAGAGCCACAGGAATTCAGGGTTTAGTAAGCACGCAAGAACCAAAAAAATAACATTAAAAAAATAGATGTTATACTTTTCAAAATTAAGAATAATATCAGTTATAATATTCACTTTGTTATTATCATACTTTGCTTTATCAAATTTTTTTAAGTTCGATGATAATTTTTTTAAAAAAAATATAAATTTAGGTTTGGATTTACAGGGTGGGTCTTATTTACTTTTAGAGATTGATAACAAACCTGTAGTTACTCAAAAATTGCAATCTAAAATATTAGAGTTTAAAAAATATTTTAATGAAAAAAATTTAATTTTAAAAAATTTTTCTATTGAAAATGAAACAATTATTTTTGAAGCAAAACAATCTGATGTAAAGGCTGTAAAGGAAATACTTGACGATGATCAAAGCGATATAAATCCCTACTTTCAGCAGTACAAATCTCATCAATTTGATTTTTTAGAAGAAAATAATTTTTTTAAATTATCATTTTCTAGATACGGTTTAGTTTTATTAAAAAATTCTTCTTTAGACCAAGCCATTGAAATTGTAAGAAGAAGGGTAGATGAAGTTGGTACTAACGAACCGAACATACTTAAGAGGGGAAATGATAGGATATTAGTTGAGCTCCCCGGTCTAGATAACCCAGATAGAATAAAATCACTTTTGGGCAAAACTGCAAATTTAACTTTTCAATTTATTACACAAAAATCAGAAGAATCTTTTGGCACTGAAAAGATTTCTTTTGAAGATGGTTCGGAGGTCGCAATTGTAAGTAAAAGAATTATTTTAAGCGGGGATAATTTAGTTGATGCAAAACCTTCTATGAATTCCCAAACAAATGAAACTGTAGTTTCTTTTACTTTAGATAGAGTCGGAGCAAAAAAATTTGGTAAGGCCACAAGTTCTGGTGTAGGAAAAAGATTAGCTATAGTTTTAGATGGAAAAATAATAAGCGCTCCATCAGTTAGGGAACCAATAATTGGTGGTTCTGGACAAATTTCAGGAAATTTTACTTTTCAATCTGCCACTGATCTTGCCTTACTTTTAAGATCTGGAGCTTTGCCTGCACCTTTAAGTATTATTGAAGAAAGAACTGTTGGACCTGACTTGGGTCAAGATTCAATAGATGCTGGAATTTTATCTTTAATTATAGGTTTTATTTTAGTGGTTTTATTTATGATTTATAAATATAGAATATTTGGTCTAATTGCTAACATAGCCTTAATAACAAATTTATTTTTATTAATTGGTGTACTTACACTTTTTGAAGCAACTCTTACATTGCCAGGAATTGCTGGCATCATTTTAACCGTAGGTATGGCTGTTGATGCTAATGTCTTAATTTTTGAAAGAATAAAAGAAGAAATTAAAAATGAAAATAATCCTATTATTGCCTTTGACTCTGGATATACAAAATCAAGAACCACAATACTTGACGCTAATATAACTACTTTAATTGCTGCATTTATATTATTTTTTATGGGCTCAGGTCCAGTCAAAGGTTTTTCAGTAACTCTTGGAGTAGGTATTCTTACTACGCTTTTTTCTGTATATTTTATAGCAAGATTATTTACATCAATTTATGTAATCAAAAATAAAAATAAGGAAAGTATTATATAAATGCCAAATATATCATTTAACAAATTTTATAAAAAATTTAATGTATTATCATTATTTTTGATAATTTTTTCATTAATACTTCTTTTGTTTAAAGGCTTAAATTATGGTGTTGATTTTAAAGGTGGAACATTAATTGAAATAAGAACTGATCAAAATACTAATAATATAAGTTTAATTAGAGATAGTTTTAATCAAATGAATTTAGGCGATGTTTCAGTAAAAAAATTTGGCAATGATACTGATTTTATAGTTAAATTTGAAAAACAAAATACAAATGACCCAACTTTTATAGAAAATATTAAAACAAAATTATCAAGTTCTATCGGTGATGTTGATTTTAGAAGAGTTGAAAATGTTGGTCCTAAAGTCAGCTCAGAACTTCTTAAATCTGGAGTTATAGCTATAATACTATCTTTGGCTGCCATGTTAATTTACATATGGATAAGATTTGAATGGCAATTTAGCCTAGGTGCCATTTTAGCTATATTTCATGATGTAATAATAACTTTGGGTATTTTTTCTTTATTTTCTTTAGAAATAAATTTATCTATTGTTGCAGCTGTTTTAACAATTGTTGGTTATTCAATGAACGATACTGTTGTGATCTTTGACAGAGTTAGAGAAAATTTAAAAAAATATTCTGATATAAAAATTTTTGAATTAACTAATATTTCCATTAACGAAACTTTATCAAGGACAGTAATAACATCAATAACTACATTGTTGGCACTATCTTCAATATATATATTTGGAGGTGAGATATTAAAAGGTTTTTCTTTGGCGATGATCTTAGGTGTTGTGTTTGGAACATACTCATCAATTTATATAGCTAACCCTATTTTAGTTTTACTTAAAGTTTCGCAAAGAACAATTGTTAAAGAAGAAAAAGATTAATAAAGATTTTGTGCTATTACCATTGTTAATAACATCGGTAATGACAGTAAAGTATTCGTTCTAGAGAATAACATCGCAGTTTTTGCAGATTTTGCTTTAACTTCAGGTTCACTATCAACTATTCCTAAAGCTCTTTTCTGATTTGGCCATATTACAAACCAAACATTGAATGCCATTATTATACCTAACCACATTCCAATACCTATAGCAGTAGATTTTCCACCGCCAGATCCTACTCCTAAAATTAAAGCTTGATGAACATATCCATTAAGATAGGCCAAAATTAATCCTGAAATTACTGTTAATAAAGCTGCCCATCTAAACCAAAAAAGAGCAGCAGGTGCTATAACTTTACCAATTGCAGGCTTTTGTTCGTCAGGTATTTTTGCCATATTTGGTATTTGGACAAAATTAAAGTACCAAAGTAATCCTATCCACATTATAGCTACGATTACATGTATATATCTAAACAACCAACTCCAAAATAAAAGATCAAAATCAAAACCTCCATTCCCAAAATACAAACCTAAAAAAAGCAAAACAGATATTGCAAGAGAAATATGAATAGTCTTTGATAATGATTGTAGAATCGATGTCATATACATTTATTATACTATTTTTTTAAAAAAAGTTTAAGCAGTTTTTTTAAATTTTAAATCTAATAAAGGTTTTAAAAATTTGCCTGTAAAACTACTTTTTATATTGATTATTTCTTCAGGTTTTCCTTCAGCTATTATATTGCCACCTTTAACACCACCCTCTGGTCCCATATCAACAATATAATCTGCTGTTTTTATTACATCTAAATTATGCTCTATTACAACAACAGTATTACCAGTAGCCACAAATGTATGAAGTATCTCTAATAATTTTTTAATATCATGCTGATGCAATCCAGTTGTTGGTTCATCTAAAATATACATAGTTCTACCTGTTGATCGTTTAGAAAGTTCTTTAGCTAGTTTAATTCTTTGAGCTTCACCACCAGAAAGAGTAGTTGCCTGTTGTCCTATTTTTATATATCCCAGACCCACTTTTTTTAATGTTAATAATTTAGATCTTATATTTGATATATTTTCAAAAAATTCACAACCTTCGTCTACAGTCATATTTAAAACATCAGCAATACTTTTTTCTTTAAATTTAATCTCTAAAGTTTCTCTATTATATCTAGTACCTTTGCACTCATCACATGTAATATAAACATCCGGTAAAAAATGCATTTCATAAGTAATAACTCCATCTCCTTCACAAGCCTCACACCTTCCACCTTTAACATTAAAAGAAAATCTTCCAGGTTTATATCCTCTACTTTTAGACTCTGGTAAATTTGTAAACCAATCTCTTATGGGTCCAAATGCTCCGGTGTAAGTGGCAGGATTTGATCTTGGTGTTCTGCCTATTGGTGACTGATCTATATCTATTATTTTATCAACAAGTTCAATTCCTTTAAATCCTCTAAAAGGTTTAGGAATTTTTCTAGATTTGTTATTATTCAAAGTTAAATTTAATGCATTATATAATGTTTGAAGAATTAAAGTTGATTTACCACTTCCTGATACACCTGTTACACATGTAAAACTTCCAAGTGGTATTTTAAGGTTTACATTATTTAAATTATTACCTGAAGCACCTTGGATTTCTAAGAATCTACCATTTTTTGCCAATCTTCTATTTTTCGGTATAGGTATAAAACTTTTGTTCGATAAATATCTACCAGTGATACTATTATTGTTAGACAATATATCTTTATATGAACCTTGGGCAACAATTTCTCCACCCTTGTTTCCAGCTTCTGGCCCTAAATCAATTATATGATCTGCGTTTGACATGGTTTCAGTATCATGTTCTACAACAATCACTGTATTTCCGAGATCTCTAAGTCTTTTTAAGGCATTAATTAATTTAACATTATCTTTTTGATGCAAACCTATAGACGGTTCGTCCAATACATAAAGGACTCCTGTTAAGCCCGAGCCAATTTGTGAAGCCAGTCTTATTCTTTGGGACTCACCCCCAGATAAAGTTCCTGACTCTCTTGATAATGTTAAATAATCTAAACCTACATTTAAAAGAAAATTTAATCGTTCATTGATTTCTTTTAATATATGTTGAGCTATTTTTAATTGCCTTTTATCAAGCTTAACTTCAAGTGATCTAAACCATTCTTTTGCATCTTGAATAGATTTTTCAGTTACTTCACTAATATTTAAATTATTGATCTTTACACATAAAGCCTCATCTTTAAGTCTAAAACCATCACATCTTTCGCATTTCGTGTCTGATTGATATTGTGCAATCTCTTCTCTTTTCCAGTCGCTATCAGTTTCAAGATATCTTCTTTCTAAATTATTCACAACACCTTCAAATGTTTTTTTATGAGAATATTTTTCGTAACCATCATCATATGAGAATTTAATTTCCTCATCATCGGAACCGTAAAGGATTATTTCTTTAACTTTTTTTGATAATTTTGACCATTTTTCATCTAATGAAAATTCATAATGTTTTGCTATTGATGATAATGTTTGGGCATAATACAAAGAAGAAGATTTAGACCATGGTTCTATAGCTCCATCAGCAATACTTTTTTTTTCATTTGGAACTACTAGATTAGGATCCACATTTAGTTTAATACCTATTCCTTCACATTCTTCGCAAGCACCGTATGGACTATTAAAAGAAAATAATCTTGGTTCGATTTCCTCAATCGTAAAACCACTTTCTGGACAAGCAAATTTAGTAGAAAAAATAAGTTTTTCTATTTTTCTATATTTCTTTGGCAATGTTTCATTTTCATATTCAACAAACAACAGGCCATTTGATAAATTAACTGCCGTCTCTACACTTTCTGCAAGTCTATTACCCAAAGATGAATTGATTACAATTCTATCTACTAATATTGAAATATCATGTTTTAATTTTTTATTTAGTTCAGGAACATTTTCAATGTCATATAAAATATTATCTACTTTAATTTTTCTAAAACCTCTTTTTTTATAATTTAGTATATCCTTTTTATATTCTCCCTTTCTTCCTCTAACCACAGGAGAATATAGAAAAATTGTATTTTTTTTTGGTAAATCTTTTATTTTATCAACTATTTGACTTATTGTTTGAGATGTAATGGGCAAGCCTGTAAAAGGAGAATAAGGTATTCCCGCTCTAGCATAAAGAACTCTCATATAATCATATATTTCTGTAACAGTTGCTACTGTTGACCTAGGATTTTTTGATGTATTTTTTTGTTCAATAGAAATTGCTGGACTTAATCCTTCTATAAGATCAACATTGGGTTTTTTCATTTTGTCAAGAAATTGTCTTGCGTAAGCAGAAAGACTTTCCACATATCTTCTTTGTCCTTCGGCGTATATTGTGTCAAATGCCAATGAAGATTTACCAGAGCCTGATAGACCTGTTATTACTACAAATTTTTCTTTAGGAATTTCGAGAGCAATATTCTTTAAATTGTGCTCTTTTGCGCCCTTAATAACTATCTTTTTAAGCATATTTTTTGTTGCTTTAGTTTAATAAAATTAATATTCAAGTTAAATAGTGTATAATTAAATATATCTAAATAGTTAAAATATTATGGCTGGAAGTTTAAATAAAGTACTTTTAATTGGTCGTTTAGGCGCAGACCCAGAAATTAAACAAATGGTTAACGGTAAAAGTGTTGCCAGATTAAGTCTTGCAACAAGCCAATCCTGGAAAGATAAGAACACCGGTGAAAAAAAAGAAAAAACTGAATGGCATAGAATCGTTGTATTTAATGAAGGTCTTGTCAATGTTGTTCAACAATATTTAAAAAAAGGTGCACAAGTTTATATTGAAGGTCAATTGTCTACAAGAAAATGGAAAGACGAGCAGTCAGGGCAAGACAAGTATAGTACTGAAGTTTTAATACAAGGTTTTAATTCGTCATTAACTATGCTTGGCGGGGGAAACCAAAACAATTTTTCTTCTCAAGATACTAGTAAAAATATTGATAATGTTGATACACCTAGTCAAAATGATTTAGACGACGATATTCCTTTTTAGTTTTTTATGGAAAAAACCGAAATAATTAAAGAATCAAATATAAAATCTATCTCAATGTATGATGAGATGAGTTCATCTTATCTATCGTATGCAATGAGTGTAATTGTAAGTAGAGCTTTGCCTGATGTAAGAGATGGCTTAAAGCCAGTTCATAGAAGAATTTTATTTGCAATGCATAAAGGTGGGTTTGATTGGTCTAAGCAATTTAGAAAATCTGCTAGAATTGTAGGAGATGTTATTGGTAAATATCATCCTCATGGTGATCAAGCTGTTTATGATGCATTGGTAAGAATGGCTCAAGACTTTTCAATGAGTTTGCCTTTAATAGATGGTCAGGGAAATTTCGGCTCAATTGATGGAGATCCTCCTGCCGCAATGAGATATACAGAAACAAGGCTTGCTAAAATTTCTCAATACTTAATTGATGATATTGAAAAAAATACCGTTTCTTATAGGAGCAACTATGACGAAACTGAACAAGAGCCAGTTGTATTACCTGCCCAATATCCAAATTTATTAGTAAATGGCGCAGGCGGAATAGCAGTTGGAATGGCAACTAGTATTCCTCCTCATAATTTAGGTGAAGTAATAAATGGAACTTTAGCTTTAATAAAAAATAAAGATATTAAAATAAATGAATTAATGAAACATATACCAGGTCCCGATTTTCCTACAGGTGGTGTAATAATAGGAAAAGAAATTATTAAGCAAGGATATAAATCTGGAAGAGGTTCATTTAAAATTAGAGGTGATATTAAAATTGAACAAATGAAGAATTCAAGAGAAAGGTTGGTGATTACATCAATTCCTTATCAAGTAAATAAATCTGTATTAAACGAAAGAATAGCTGAATTAGTAAGAGATAAAAAGCTCGAAGGTATTAGAGATATTAGAGATGAGTCAAATAGAGAGGGCATAAGAGTAGCCATTGATCTCAGAGCTAATGTTGAACCAGAAACAATAAAAAGACAGCTCTATAAATACACATCTATAGAAAGTTCTTTTGGATTTAATACCTTAGCAATTGTAGACAGCAAACCAAAGAATTGTAATCTTAAAGATTTTTTAGAAAATTTTCTTAAGTTTAGAGAAGATGTTGTAATTAAAAGAACTAAATTTGATTTAAAAAAAGCTGAAGATAGAGTTCATATATTGTTAGGACTGTCTGTTAGCGTAGAGAACATAGATAAAGTCATTAAAATAATTAGATCTTCAAAAAACCCTGAAGAAGCTAAAAATATTCTTTTAAAAACTAAATGGAAAATAAATAAATCATCAAAATTAATAAAACTTGTTGATAAGAAAAATTATAAAGGTAGCTACTCACTTTCTGATTATCAAGTTATATCTATTTTAGAATTAAGATTACAAAAATTAACGGCTTTAGGCATAAATGAAATTGAATTAGAAATTAAAAAATTAGCTGAATTAATAAATAAATATAAAAAAATTATAAATTCTAAGGCAGAATTATTAAAAGTTATAAGTTCAGAGCTAGAAAATATTAAAGATAGATTTTCCATACCTAGAAGAACTCAAATTATAGATGCTGTGCTGAATTACGATATTGAGGAAACCATTCAAAAAGAATCGGTAATTATAACAATTACTCTTCAAGGATACATTAAAAGAGGAGCATTAAGTAATGTAAAACAACAAAAAAGAGGAGGAAAGGGTAAAACAGGAATTAAAACAAGAGATCAAGACTCAGTTGTTCAAACATTGTCTGTCAATACTCATACATCAGTATTATTTTTTTCAACTGAAGGATTAGCATATAAAATTAAAGCATGGAAAATTCCCGAAGGTTCATCTTCTTCCAAAGGAAAATCTTTATTTAATATTTTACCACTAAAAAACCATCAATCAATTAGCTCGATTATGCCTTTTCCCGATCAAGATGTTGATACAAAAGGTATGCATATAATTTTTGCTACCGCCAAAGGCAAGATAAGAAAAAATAACTTAGATGACTTTACATCAATAAATTCAGCCGGGAAAATTGCAATGAAACTTGATAATGATGATAAAATTATTGGTGTAAAAATCTGTAAAGATGATCAGGATATTATACTTAGTACTAAATTTGGTAAATGTATTAGATTTGAATCAAAAAAATTAAGAATTTTTAAAGGTAGATCATCAAAAGGGATAAGAGGAATTAATTTAGCTGATAATGATACAATTGTCTCATTGTCAATTATAGATCATGACCAAAAGAATAAATCTAAAAATAAAGATAATATGATAGAAAACAAAGCTAAAGAAAAATTTATATTATCCATAACTGAAAATGGTTATGGCAAAAGAACGTCTCATTATGATTTTAGAGTAACTAACAGAGGCGGAAAAGGAATTATTGGTATTGTTAATTCTAAGCGAAACGGTAATGTATCATCTTCTTTTCCTGTATTTGAAGGCGATCAAATTTTAATATCAACAAACAAAGGAAGAGTTATAAGAACTGCCGTTAAAGAGATAAGAGTTGCAGGTAGAAATACTCAAGGTGTAAGAATTATTAAACTTTCAGGAGATGAAAGTGTTGTATCAAGTATAAAATTAGATGATAATTTGATTTAATGAAAAATACGGCAATATACCCTGGAACTTTTGATCCTATTACCAATGGACATGTAGATGTCATCAAAAAAGCTTTGAAATTCTGTAACAAAATTATTGTAGGCATTTCTGATGGTAATGAGAAAAATTTTTTGTTTCCAATTGATAAAAGGTTTGAAATTGTATCAAAAGCATTATTTGGTGATTTAAAATTGTCTAGACAGAAGATAAAAGTTATCAAATTCAACTCATTAACTACATCATTATGTAAAAAACATAAATCAAATCTTATTTTAAGAGGTTTGAGAGCCGTATCTGATTTTGAGTATGAGTTTCAACTTGCTGGAATGAATAAAAAATTAGATAAAAAAATAGAGACAATATTTCTTATGTCTGATGTTGAAAATCAGATAATCTCATCAAAATTAATAAAAGAAATAGCTGAACATAATGGCGATCTAAGAAAATTCACGACAAAAAGTACTATTAAATCTTTAAAGGAAGCTTATGCTTAAAAAACTATCTTTTTTAATTTTAATAATTTTATTTATGACAACAATTTCAAAAGCAAAGGAGAATACAATGATACTAAAATTAAAAGACGGGAATGTTAAAATACAATTATTTCCTGAAGTAGCACCAAATCATGTTAAAAGAATTACAAATTTAGCAAACAGTGGAAAATATGATGGAGTTGTTTTTCACAGAGTCATAGATGGTTTTATGGCACAAACAGGTGATGTTCAGTTCGGAAATTCATCATCTGATAAATATGATTTAAATAGAGCGGGAATGGGTGGATCTGATATGCCAGATTTAAAAGAAGAGTTTAATGATTTACCTCACGAAAGAGGAACATTGTCAATGGCAAGATCTTCTGATCCGAATAGTGGTAATAGCCAATTTTTTATTTGTTTCGGTCCCACACCACATTTAGACAGACAATATACTGTTTTTGGAAAAGTTATAGAAGGAATGGAATTTGTTGATATGATAACAAAAGGTGATGGACCTAATGGTTCAGTGTCTAACCCAGATAAAATAATAAGTTTTAAATCTGAATAAAAATATAATGAATGTCATTAAAAAAGTTTAATTTTAATGTTCTTCAAGAGGAAAACAATTCACGATTAGGTACAATAGAAACTCACAGAGGTAAAATTAACACACCTGCCTTTATGCCAGTAGGAACTCAAGCTACAGTTAAAGGCGCTTTTATAGACGATGTAATAAAAACTGGAAGTGAAATAATTTTATGTAATACATATCATTTAATGATTAGACCTGGCACAGAAAGAATAGAATTATCTGGGGGTTTGCATAATTTTATGAATTGTAAATTGCCAATTTTAACTGACTCTGGAGGTTTCCAGGTCATGTCATTATCAAAATTTAATAAAGTTGATAGAGAGAAAGGTGCAATATTTCAGTCTCATATTGATGGTAAACAATTTATCTTAAGTCCAGAAGAAAGCATAAAAGTACAAAAAAAACTTAATTCAGATATTGTTATGGTAATGGATGAATGTCCAAAAAACACCAATGACTATAATAAAATCAAAAATTCAATGGAAATTTCTATGCATTGGGCAAAAAGATCAAAAGATGAATTTGGTTTAAATCCACATAAAGCTTTATTCGGCATTGTTCAAGGGGGATTGTTCGATGATTTAAGAATTAAGTCATTAAATCATTTAATTGAAATAGATTTTGATGGATATGCGTTAGGTGGTTTAGCAGTTGGCGAAAGTCAAAGTGAAATGTTTAAAGTTTTAGATAATATAAAAAATTTTTTACCTAAAAATAAACCAAGATATTTAATGGGTGTTGGTACACCATCTGATATTTTAGGTGCTGTAAAGAGAGGTATTGATATGTTCGATTGCGTGTTGCCTACACGATCAGGTAGAACTGGCTTAGCTTTTACATGGAATGGTAGAGTTCAAATTAGAAATTCAATTTACAAATTTGACAATAGTCCTTTAGATGAAAATGTTTCTATATTTAATTTAAATAAGTATTCAAAAAACTATTTAAATCATCTTTATAATACTAACGAAATTCTAGCATCAATGCTTTTAACCTTAAATAATATCAACTTTTACCAAGAACTTATGATTGAAATTAGAAAGAATATTAAAAATGGAACTTTTGAAGAGTTCCATGATAAGTTTATTAATATTTTGTAAATTTTATACATTGATAAATAAACAAAAATCAATATAAAACATCTTATTGGTAGGGGCCCTTAGCTCAGTTGGTAGAGCAATTCCCTTTTAAGGAATGGGTCGATGGTTCGAGTCCATCAGGGCTCACCACTAAAGTCTCATACTAAAGGTGGGTACTCTAATAAAACCTCATTCATCCATTCATTAATTTTATTTATTCGATTTTCATTTGAAGGGTGTGTGCTTAAAAATACTGGTGGCTCTTTTCCTTTATTTGCTTCTTTCATCCTCTCCCATATTTTGGCTGTTTCTCTAATGTCATATCCAGATAGTGAAGCAAAAATTAAACCTAGATAGTCTGCTTCACTCTCTTGCTTTCTGTTAAAAGGATTCATTATTCCTATTTGAGAGAGCAGTCCAACTGTATTCATTCCTGTTGTTCTATTGACTTGGGATATTTTGCCGCCAGTAGCGATATCAATAATTCCAGTTGCTGTATTAACAAGAACACCTCTGCTTGCTCTTTCTACAGAATGTTTGGCAACCGCATGAGCTATTTCATGACCCATTACAGCAGCAAGACCATCATCATTTTTCGTTATGTCTAACATTCCTGTATAAAAAGCAATTTTACCACCTGGCATACACCATGCATTTCTTACTTTTTTATTATCAATTAAAATATATTCCCATTGAAAATTTGCTGTTGGATCAGGCATATTATTTTTATCGAAATATTGTGATATAGAATTTTCTATTTTTGAACCAATTTCAATAATTTTATTTAAACTTTCTTTATCATCACTTAATTTTTCCTTTTTTTTAACTTTTTCAAAAATTTCTGCAGCTTGAGCATTTAGTTTTGATTCTGGTATTAATTTTAACTGACGTCTTTCTGTAATTGGTGTAGTGGTGCATGAATGAAAACCCAATGAAAAACAACCACAACCTAATAAATATATGAAATTTCTTCTATTCACTTTTAATAATAATTATAATACATCTATTTATTAATCACAATTATATATATGAGTACATTTAAAAGAAAAAGGATATCAATACTTGCTAGATTAAGAAACTATTTTATTACAGGTATAGTAGTTTTAGTTCCTATTGGTATAACTTTATATTTAACAAAATTTTTTATATCAATTTCATCGAAGTTAATTCCACAAGGAATAAATCCAAATAGTTATTTACCTTTTGCGATACCAGGTCTTGAAATAGTTTTGTCCATTATTTTTATTACATTTATAGGTGGATTGTCATTATCATTTATAGGAAAAAAGTTTCTTCAGATTTTTAATGATGTTCTTAAAAAAATTCCAATTTTAAGAACCATATATTCGGCAATAGGTCAAATGACTGAAACTTTGGCTCCTAAGTCTGGTGGTGCAAAAAAAAGTGTTGTTCTTATTGAATATCCTAGAAAAGGATCTTGGGCAGTCGGTTTTGCAACCAAAGAAAATAAAGGTGAAATATCAAAAAAAACAAATACTGATTTGGTAAATGTTTTTGTTCCCACAACACCAAATCCAACAAGTGGTTTTTTATTAATGTTTCCTAAAAATGAGATAGTTTATTTAGATATGAGTTTTGAGGAAGCTTCAAAATTTATTGTTTCAGCCGGAACATCCGATAACAATTCTAAATAGAATCATTAATTATTGAAACTTTATCATACAACTTTATCAATTTATTATAACTTTCAAAATTAAAGTTATTTTTTTCAATTTCTTTAATTTGAGTTTCTGCTAAATAAAATAGATCTTTATGTTGAATAGGGTCTGCTAAATTATATTTTTTTATACCACTTTGCTTAAAGCCAAGTATATCACCATATCCACGAATTTTTAAGTCTTCTTCGGCAATTTTAAAACCATCATTGCTATTTTTTAGAATTGATATCCTTTTACGTGCATTTTTACTTAAATTTGATTTAAAAATTAATATGCATGTTGCTTCTCTTTCACCTCTTCCTACTCTTCCTCTTAATTGATGTAATTGTGTTAAACCATATTTATTTGCGTTTTCTATTACAATAACATTAGCATTTGGAAAATCTATACCAACCTCTATTACCGTTGTTGAGACAAGAATATCAATTTTTTTTTCACTAAATTTTTTTAATACTAAATCCTTTTGATCTTTAGTCATTGCACCATGTATAATATCTACTCTATCTTTAAAAATTTTGCTTAAAGTCTGATATTTTTTTACTGCAGATTGATGATCTATTTTTTTAGATTCATTTATCAAAGGACAAACCCAAAATACTTGGTTTTTATTAATGATTTCTTTGTTAATAAATTTTATTACTTCATTAATTTTTAATTCATTTTTACTGTATGTTTTAATTGGCTTTCTATTTTTAGGTTTAGTTTTAATTAATGAAATATCCATGTCCCCATATATTGTCATCATCATTGTTCTTGGTATAGGTGTGGCTGACATAACCAATACATCACAATCATCGCCACCTTTATCTGAAAGTTTTTTTCTTTGATTAACACCAAATTTATGTTGTTCATCAATAATAATAAGTCCTAAATTTTTATAAGATATTTTCTTTTGAAATAATGAATGAGTACCAATTAACATATTTATTTTATTTTTTGATAAATTGTTTAAAATTTTTTTTCTATATTTGTAATCTGTTTTGCTTGTTAAAAGTTCAGCATTACAATAATTTTTAAAATTCTCTTGTATATATTTAAAATGTTGAATAGCTAATATTTCTGTAGGTGCCATTATAGCAACTTGATATCCTGCCTTTATGGCATTTAATGCGGCAATTACTGATATAATGGTTTTTCCCGAACCCACATCTCCTTGTAATAATCTAAACATTTTTTGTTTAGATTTCATATCGTTATTAATATTATCTAAAGCTAGAATTTGATCGTTAGTAAGTTTAAATTTTAATTTTTTCAGTATTTTATTTTGATAATCAAAATTAAATATTTTATTTTTTTTTTTAATTTTTTTTATTTTACTTCTGATTTTTGATGATAATAAAAAATTAGCAAATATTTCATCAAAAGCTAATCTTTTAAAATACTTGCTCGATCTTATCAAATTGATATCATTATTGTGGATTTTAATAATAGATTCTTTCCAAGAAACATTTTCAAAAATTTTTGAGATTTCTGCTGGTAGCCATTCATCTAAATCTGGTATTTTTTTAATTACATTGTTAATTATTTGATTATATTTATTTAATGTTAAGCCTTCTGTTAAACTATACTTATAATCATTACTAATAACATTTTTGATATCAGAATTAACAAGTGATGGATTTACAAATTGAAAGCTATTTCTAAAATGTCCAGCTTTTCCTTTTATTAATACTTCCTTATTTAACGGTAATATTTTTCTTATGTATCCTTCGTAACTATTAAAAAAAATGCATTCTAATTTATTATTATTTTTTTGACATATAACTTTATTAGGTAGGTTTCTAATTCTAGGAAAGTTATATTTTATAGGAACTACTTTTATATTATAAAGTTTGCCTATTTGGATATTTTCTATTTCAGTATCTTCTGAAGTTTCAATTTTTGACAAAGGCAAATGCCAAAGAAGATCAAATATTGTAAATATTCTTTTTCTATTTAACAAACCTGCTGTTTTTTTTCCAACACCATTAACTGTATTAATTGGTGACAATAAATATTCAAAATTGCTCATTAAATATATATATATGTTTATAAAAAATGAATTCAAATAAACAAAATCTAATTAACAAGATAATTTATAGATCAAATTATAGAGGCACCAAGGAAATGGATATTTTTATGGGTAGATTTGTTAAATCTATAGTAAAAGACCTATCTGTTGAAGACCTAAATGATCTAGATTTGCTTGTTAACATGAATGATGAAGATATAAAAAAAATTATTGATGGAAGAAAGGAATTTATTAATACAAATATTTTAAAATACCTCAAAGGTTTTAAATAAATGGCGGAGAGACTGGGATTCGAACCCAGGAAAGAGTTGCCCCTTTGCCGGTTTTCAAGACCGGTGCTTTCAACCGCTCAGCCATCTCTCCATAAGTTAGTTTTTATAAGTAAAATTTATAATTAAACAACTGTTTTTTTAAGTATTTAACATATTAAAATTATGTAATAGTTGTTTTCAATCTCAATGGATAATAAAAATTTCAATAAAGGAATATTTTTAACAGCATTAGGTTCATTTTGGTGGGGTTTTTTTGGAGTAATATATTTTAAATATATTTCATTTGCTGGTCATATTGAAGTTGTAATACATCGTAGCATTTGGACTACAGCAACACTATTGATAACAACATTTATTTTTTCAAAGTGGAAAATTTTTTTTAATTTAATAAAAGATACTAGAAAATTATTTATATTATTCATATCTGGAATTTTAATTTTTACAAATTGGGCTGTTTGGATATTTGCAATTTCTACAGATCGTGTAATTGATGCAAGTTTTGGTTATTTTATAATGCCAATTATAAGTATTTTCTTAGGTTATTTTTTTTTGAAAGAAAAAATTAGTAAAAAAGGAAAAATATCAATATTAATTGTTTTATTTTCAATTATTTATTTACTTTTGATTGATTTTAAATCAATACCTTGGGTTGGTTTAATTGTTGCTATAAGTTGGAGCACTTATAACTTAGTTAGAAAAAAAATTAATGTAGACACTGATATAGGTTTATTAATTGAAAGCTTATTTATTTTTCCATTTGTAAGTTTGGCCTTTTATATTATTACCAAAAATAATTTTAATGACTTTGATTTTTCAAATCCATCTTTGATGATAATTTTGATGTTGGCTGGCCCTATGACTGTGATTCCTTTATTTTTATATGTAAGAGGGGTTGAGCTTTGTGGCCTTGGACCAACAGGTATGATTTTTTACATAACACCAACTTTGCAATTTTTATTAGGATAT
>CACPIK010000008.1 GCA_902633885.1 uncultured Pelagibacteraceae bacterium
AGTACTAGGGTAAGTAGAGAGATTAATTAGTAGATTTCATTGATTTCATAACAATTGCTCTGTCAATTTCACCGACTAGCTCACCTGTCTCATTATTAACAACTGGAAATTTCTGATCTGTATCTACAAGTTTATCTATTAAAGTTTCAATCTTTGAATTGTGATCAATATTATTAGATCCATTTTCGAACATTTTTTTTGTATCTTCGCAGCATTCTTCTCTCATTACTTTGCTTGCACTTAAAACTTTGTATTTTGGAACATCTTCACAAAAGTCTTTTACATATTGATCTTTAGGATTTGCAACAATTTCTTCTGGCGTTCCTACTTGAGAAACTTCTCCATCTTTCATTATGGCAATATGATCACCCATTTTTATTGCTTCTAAAAAATCGTGGGTAATAAAAACCATTGTCTTCTGTAATTTTTCTTGAATTTTAAGAAGTTCATCTTGCATTTCTCTTCTAATTAAAGGATCTAATGCTGAAAAAGGTTCATCAAAAATTAAAATTTCTGGGTCTACGGCAAGTGCTCTTGCCAATCCTACTCTTTGCTGCATTCCTCCAGAAAGTTCTCTAGGATAATTATTGTGCCAACCTTCTAAGCCAACCATTTTTAAAACTTCCATTGATTTTTCAATTCGGTCATTTTTTTTATTTCCTCTTATCTCTAAACCATAACCTATGTTTTCAATAACTGTCCTATGTGGAAATAAACCAAAATGTTGAAAGACCATACTCATTTTGTTTCTTCTCAAGTCTAATAATTCCCTGCTACTCATTTTTGTTACATCAACATCATCCATTCTAACTGTGCCTGATGTTGGTTCAATTAGTCTTGAAATACATCTCACTAAAGTTGATTTACCACTTCCAGATAACCCCATTACAACAAATGTTTCTCCTTTCTCAATTGAAAAACTAACATCCTTTACTGCAACAACATGACCAGTTTTTTCTTGAACTTCTTTGATTGATAAATTTTTATCTAAATCTTTTATAATTCTTTCTTCATCAGGCCCAAACAATTTCCAAACATTTGAACATGTTATTTTTGGTTGATTACTCATATTTTTGTTAATTTGATAACATAAAAATAGACAATATTTTTCTTTAAATGTAAAATTATTTATTTTAAGTTTTCAACTATATGTCATCTGAATTATCAAGTATCACAGGAAAATCTAATTACTCGAAAAATATTATAAAATATTCAGTAATCTTAATAACATTTCTTGTAGCTTTATGGTTATCTTCTCAAAGTGAAGGTCCTTCAAAAATGCCTAAAGTGGTGACTGACGAATTTACTTTTACAGCATGGGTAAATGATGGAGAAGACTATTTAAAAAAAAATTATAGATGGTTTACTAAGATTATAGCCGGGTATATTAAAAATGGATATTATTTCCTTGAAGATTTTTTAATAGATTCTCCTTGGCTATTAATTGCTGCAATAATATTTTTACCTTGTTTAATTGCCGGAGGTTTAAGATTGGGTTTGTACTCTTTGTTTGTAATTTATTTCTGGGGCGGAACAGGAATGTGGGATGAATCGATGCAAACTTTAGCTTTAATGGGTCTAGCGGTACTTCTCTGCGTTTGTTTTGGTGTAACTTTAGGAGTGCTCTGTTCTCAAAGTGATAGGTTTGATAATTTTATGAAACCAATTTTAGACACAATGCAAGTTATGCCAGCATTTGTTTATCTTTTTCCTGCATTATTTTTTTTTGGAATTGGAGGAGCTCCTGCAATATTAGCCACTATGATTTATGCAATGCCTCCAATAATTAGATTAACAAATACAGGTATAAGGCAAGTTTCTGAAGAAACAATTGAGTCTGCGGCATCATTTGGTTCTAGTAAATTACAGCTTTTATTTAAGATTAAAATTCCACTTTCATTGCCAAGTATAATGATGGGAATAAACCAAGTAATAATGATGGCATTAGCATTAGTTGTGCTTGCTTGCTTCATTGGAGCGGAAGGTATCGGAGGACAAGTATGGTTAGCTATAAGAAACTTAGATGTAGGTTGGGCAATGGAAGGTGGTCTTTGTATTTTATTTATGGCTATCATGTTTGATAGATTCGGTTTGGCTTTAAGTAAACCTAAAGAAATATTACCTTCAGATGTGCAAAAATTTTATTTACTTCCTCAGTCTTGGGAAAAATACAGTATTGCTAGAATTTTAGAAAAACCATTTGAGTTCTTAAGTGGTCTAATTAACTTTGTTTGCATAAATATTACTAATTTCATTGCTTACATTTTTGAATTTTTAATTTCATTATTTCAAAAAGAAACTGCAAAAGATATTGGTGAAATAATAAGTAAAAGATATTACATCATTCCATCATTTATTATTTTCTTTTTAATTTCTTTTGTTGACTCTAGTTTATTTAAAATTGGCACCTTTCCTGATGATTGGAAACTTTCTATAAGACAACCTATTGCTGATGGGGTGAAATCTTTAACAGTGCATCCGGGCTTTATTGCATTTACTAAAGGATTGAGAGCATTCATTTATCTTAATCTTCTTAAACCACTAGATACTTTTTTAACTCATATTCCATGGTGGTACACTACTGGTATATTTGTTGCTATTGGATATTTTACTGTTGGTCTGAGATTTGCATTTGTTACTTTTTTATTATTATTATTTATTGGAGCTAATGGAATATGGCCCCAAGCAATGATTACTCTTTCTTCTGTTTTGGTTTCAGTGGTTTTGTGTTTTGCTCTTGGAGTACCACTTGGAATAATTGCATCTTATAACGAAAGATTTAGAAATATTCAAAATGTTGTATTAGATGCAATGCAAACTCTGCCCTATTTCTGTTATCTGATACCTGTTCTAATGTTTTTTGGTGGAGGAACAGTGTCTGCAGTACTTGCAACTGTAATTTATTCAATACCCCCAATTATAAGATTAACAGCTTTAGGTTTAACACAAGTTTCAGGCACATATTCTGAAGTTTCAAGATCTTTTGGTGGAACTTTGATACAAACTTTAAATAAAATCAAATTTCCATTAGCAGTTCCAAGTTTAGTTGTTGGATTCAATCAAACTGTAATTATGGCATTTGCAATGCAGATTGTAACACCATTAATTGGAGGAAAAGGCCTTGGTTTAGAAGTTTTTAATGGTTTGGCTAGATCTGATACTGGAAGAGGTCTCGCAGCTGGTATTGGTATTGTATTACTAGCAATAATTATCGATAGAATTTCTCTTGCTTGGACAAGAAAACAAAGAGAAGCCTTAGGTTTATAACCATTCTAAAGACAAGACTAGAGTTTTTTGACACCTTTACAATGTATGCTTTTTTGATCTAAAATGAGCTTTTAATTAATTAAAATAGGGGAAATTAAATGAAGTTATCAAAAACAATATCAGCGCTGATATTATCTTCAATCCTTGTACTTGGAAGTTTTGGTACTGCACATGCTAAAAGATTAACTGCAGCTGTTGCGGACTGGACAGGTGGGGAGATAACATGTCAAGTTGCTGTTAGTATGCTAGAGGAAGAGCTAGGATATAAAGTAAAAAGAATAGTTTTTCCATCAGGAACTGGTTTATGGGAAGCTATCGCAGCTGGAGAAATTGATTTTGCTTGCGAGAGCTGGCCAAGTTATGCTGAAGCAGACACTGTAATGATGAAGGGTCCGCTAATATACGATGGTCAAACAATGTTTAATTATGAAGGTGATGGAAGTGTAAAACTTTTAGGAACATCTGGAATAATTGGTCTATCTGATTATTATATTCCAAGATATGCTGCTGAAAGTATGGGCATTAAATCATGGAAAGATTTAAACAAACATAAAGCTAAATTTGCTACTATAGAATCTGGAAGTAAAGGAAGGCTTATTGCTTGTCCTGTTGCAGGGTGGAACTGTCATGACCAAAAAAGACTTGATCTTTTAGGAATTGATTTCCAAGCTGATGAACTAGGAACAGAAGCGGCTGCAATTGCAGAAGCAGTTGCTGCTTATGAAAGAAAAGAACCTTTCTTATTATATCTTTGGGAGCCTCATTGGTTCTTTGGAGCTTATGATATGGTTGGTGTAAATCTTCCAAAACATAAAACTTGCGACTCATTTACTGAAGCAAACAACTGGAAAGATTGTGGAACTGCAGCATGGCCAGCAACTGGTTGGGCAAAGGACTACACATTTAACTATGGTAATCCAGAAACTTTCGCTAAACCAGAACATGCAAAAGCAGCTGAATTTTTTACAAAAATGAAATTCGACAATGCTGATCAAGCAGTAATGTTAGTTGAAGTAAAACAAAAAAATAGAGATTTAAAAGAAGTTGTTAAAGAATGGAAAGATGCTAATCCAGGAAAATGGAAAAGCTGGATTCCAAAATAATACTTTAATATAATTTATAAAAAAGGGCTTTGATTAATCAAAGCCCTTTTTTTATTTCTTTAAAAAATTTAATCTTCCTATAATTTCATCTCGATCCATATAATATCCTTGTAGATGTCTATGTCCTGAGTTTGGGTCAAAAGCTGTTCTTCCATGTAATACCCGTCTATTATTAAAAGAAAAAATATCTCCAGGTTCTAATCTAAAATTTATTTGAAATTTATCATCATGTAAAAGATTTCCGAATCTATGATGTGCTTTATAAACTTTTTCCATAACATCAGGGTGACAATCTAAAGCATCCATTGTAGCAACACTGAATCTAATATCGTGGTAGTCTTTATCTTTTGTTAAGCTTATTGCTGGCGCATGAAAACTTCTGTGTGACTCTTGAGTATAATCTTTGTCTCTAAATTTAAGAGGAATAGATACTAAAGTTTCAAAAATTTCTTTTTCATTTTTTCTTAAATAATCTGCAACTGCAAATCCATCTATTGCTGAAGAGTCTCCTCCTTTTGCAGCATTAATTAAGCAATGTAGAAATTGATAGCCAGGTGGTAACTCAAACCAGGGTAAATCCATGTGATTTCTTAAGGCATGAGCGGTATATGCAGAATTGTTAGGTTTTGGAACATTAATAACCTCAAAAGGTGTATTAAAAAAAGTTTCTCTAGTATGACTTATTCTATTTAAAACTGGAAAAGCTGATTTTTTTTCTACCGGTGAATTTTTAACAATCGCAATACCTTTATGATGAAGTAGTTCCAGCCATTTTATTAAACCTTCATCAGAAGAAAGAATCTCATCATGATTTATACAAATTGAGTCAAAATTATTTTCTAAAGATTTATCCCAAAGTTGGTAAGGCGAAACATATTTGCTATTATTTTTTATAGTGTAACAATTATCTCTTAGCCATTTAGGATCATAATAACTTTTGTGATTTCCTTCGCTCCATTCTATTTCTAATTTACCATCATTATTTATTGAATAGTTTTTTGGATTAATTTCTTGAGAAACTTCTAAAATGTTAAACATTCTATGTCTTGAGTCTTTATCGTGAGCTGTAGGACAATTATCTCTTAACCACATATAATTAAACTTACTTTCCTCCCCGTCATTCCAGATAATTTTTAAATAGGAGCTATTTTTTTCTATTTTTGAAATCGAACTCATATTTGATGATTATATAAAAGAGTATTTATTGCAATTCAATTATTAGTTGTAAAATAAATATTTAATTTTTTTATATTTACTTTGAAGTTTTGGTAGAAATAGAATTTATTACAAGAAACATAAATAATAACAATGTCAAAAATAGAAATAAATAATGTTTATAAAATTTTTGGTCCAAAACCTTCAGATGTACTTCAGATGGTTAAAAATGGAGCTAGTAAAGAAGAAGTTTTAGATAAAACAGGCCACACTGTTGGGCTTGATGATGTGACTCTTAAAATAGAAGAGGGAGAGACATTTGTTTGTATGGGGCTTTCTGGTTCGGGAAAGTCTACATTAATTAGACATCTAAATAGATTGATAGATCCGACGGCTGGGCAAATTCTAGTAGAAGGAAAAGATGTAACAACTCTTAAAAAAGATGAGCTTATAAATTTTAGAAGACAAAAAATGAGCATGGTTTTCCAAAGATTTGGGTTGTTTCCTCATAAAACAGTATTACAAAATGTAGGCTATGGTTTAGAGATGCAAGGAATTGAAATTGAAAAAAGAAATTCAGTTGCAATGGAAAAAATTGAGTCAGTTGGTTTAATAGGTTTTGAAAATCAATATCCTGCTCAACTTTCAGGGGGTATGCAACAAAGAGTTGGGCTTGCAAGAGCTTTAGCTACAGATACAGATATAATGTTAATGGACGAAGCATTTTCTGCTTTAGATCCTCTGATTAGAAGTGATATGCAAAAACAATTATTAGATTTACAGGCAGAATTAAAAAAAACTATAGTATTTATAACTCACGACTTAGATGAGTCTTTAAGACTAGGAGATCACATTGGAATTTTAAATGCGGGAAAACTTGTACAAGTAGGAACTCCAGTAGATATAATAATGAATCCAGCAGATGAATATGTTGCTGCTTTTGTTAAAGATGTGAATAGAACAAAAGTAATTAAAGCAAAAATTATAATGACATCAGTCAATGACGCAGATGGAATTGATAAAAGTAATTTATTAAAAGTAGAAGAAGATCAATTTATTGAGGAATTTCTACCTCAAGTTGTCTGTAGCAATTCTAATGTTGAGGTGGTTGATAAACAAGGAAATACAAAAGGTTTTATAACTAATAAAGAGTTGCAAAATTCTTTATCAAAATCATAATTATATTCTAATAGTTATGACAAAAAGATTAAAAGATATAGTTAACCTAAATAAATATCCAATACATAACTTAAAATCTCCAGAAATAAAAAAAATTTTAGAAAAGTGTAAATCAGAACTAGACGAAGATAGCTGTTCAACACTTCCAAATTTTATTTTGCCTAAATCTCTTAAAATTATGAATGATGAATTGGAAAAACAAATTGATGAAGTTTATATGTCAAAAGAAAGTATTAATGCTTATTTATATTCTGAAGATGACCCTGCTCTTCCTAAAGATCATCCAAAAAGATTATTTATGAATCGTTATAATGGTTATTTAAATTCTGATTGTTTCCCCAAAGACTCAGAAATGAAGTTTCTCTATGAAACTGATGAGCTTTTAAAATTTGTATCTAAGTGCTTAGGAATTTCTCCAATTTATAGATGGGCAGATCCACTAGCTTGTCATGCATATAATGTAATGAGACCTGAAGGAATTTTACCTTGGCATTTTGATAGTTGTGAATTTACTTTAAGTTTAATGATACAAAAACCAGAAAATGGTGGAATATTTGAATATTGTCCAAATATAAGAAAACCAGGTGATGAAAACTTTGATGAAGTCAGAAAAGTAATTAACGGTGATCGAGCAAGAGTTAAACAACTAAAATTAGAACCTGGCGATTTACAAATTTTTAAAGGAAGATTTACTTTGCACAGAGTAACAAAAATAGAAGGAAATCTATCTAGATATATGTGTATTCCAGCGTATGTTTTGGACCCCTGGAGAGTAAATACCCCTGAGCACTCGAAAGCAATTTATGGTAAAGTTTTACCAATACACTTAGAAAGGAATAAGGCTAGATCAGATGGTTTGGCTGATTAAAAATAGTGAGTTTAAAACTAAAAAATAAAAAAATTATAATTTCAGCAGGGGCCTCTGGTATTGGATGGACAACTACAAAAGAGTGTCTAAAAAACGGTGCAACTGTATTTATTTGTGATGTAAACAAAAAATTTATTAATAAATCAAAAAAACATCCTTTGAATAATAAGAAACTTTTTTCTTATGAATGTGATGCTTCTCATGAAAAAGAGGTTTCCAATTTTTTTACAAAAATTTTAAAAAAAACAAAAAAAGTTGATGCACTTATTAACAATGTTGGTATTGCTGGTCCTACTGGAACTTTGGAAAAACTTAAGTCAAAAGATTGGGAGCAAACTCTTAAAATAAATGTAATAAGTCATTTTTATTTTTCAAAACTTGCAATTCCTATGCTTAAAAAAAATAAAGGTGGATCAATAATTAATTTATCATCTACGGCAGGAATACATGGTTTCCCATTAAGGTCTCCTTATGCAGCTAGTAAATGGGCTGTAATTGGGGTGACAAAGACTTTAGCTATGGAATTAGGAAAATTTAAAATACGAGTTAATGCAATCTGTCCTGGCACTATTAAAGGTGATAGAATGAATAGAGTAATAAGCGCTAAAGCAAAGTTTTTAAAAGTTCCAAAAAAGTTTGTAGAAAAAGAATATATATCAATGACATCGATGAATACCTGGATTTATGAAGAAGATATTGCAAAAACATGTGGATATTTAATTTCTGATGATGCATTAAGAGTTTCGGGACAAGTTATTAGTATTGATGGAAATACTTTTAGAATGGACTAAAATTTAAGTTTTTAACTTTTCGTCAGTTAATTCCATGAACGGAAAATGTGAGTCTTTATACCAAATATTTTTAACTTTTTTTAGAATACTAATATCATCTAACATTCCGGCATAGAGATAAAATTTATTATATTTTTCAACATAAGTTAAAACTGGTGCAGCACATTTTTTGCAATAATGTTTTTTAATAATTTGACCACTTCCAGCTTTATGTTCAAAAATACCTAATTTAGTTTTATCAATATCAATTGCCCCTTCTCTTAGATCAATAATTGTAATCATTCCTCCTATTTTCTTCCTACAATCAATACAATGACAATTAAAAACTCTTGGAACTTCATCTAGCTTAACTTTAAAGGTGATTTCTCCACAAATACATCCGCCAGTTTTTGTTACAAACTTTTTTTCCATAGTTATTTTCTTATTTTAATTTCATATTTTTTTCTTAATTTTTGTAGATTTACAAGATACTCATCTCTTATATTTGATAGCATACTAACTGACTTTCCTTTAGCTTGTTTTTTTGTCCCAGAAATAAGCCTATTTGATAATTTGTTAGTCAATGCAGGAGCTTTTAATTTTGTCCAGGGTAATTTTAATGCTGGTCCGAACTGTTCCAACATATGCTTCATCCCTAATTTTCCTCCTGCAAGATGAAAGGTCAAAAAAGTTCCCATTAATGAGTATCTTAATCCAGGTCCGTCTTCTATAGCTCTATCAAGATCTTCGGTTGTTGCATAGCCTTCGTTTATTATATGAAGTGCTTCTCTCCATAAAGCTTCCTGAAGTCTATCTGACAAATAGCCTGGTAATTCTTTTTTAACTATTATTGGATTCATAGAAATTGATTGATAAAATTTTTTTGCATCATTTAAATATTTTTTATTTGTTTTTTTTCCAGGAACTATTTCAACAAGTGGCAACAAATAAACAGGATTAAATGGATGTCCAATTATTCCTCTTTCGGGGTGTAAGGATTTAGAAAAAATTTTTGATGGCAATAAACCAGAGGAACTTGAAGAAATTATAATATTTTTTTTAATATTTTTTGATATTGAATTAATTAATTTAATTTTAATTGAATAATTTTCTGGTGCACACTCTTGAACAAAATCAACTTCATTCAAAGCTTCTTTTAAAGATGTAAAATATTTAAAATTTTTAAAATCTAATTTTTTTTTATTAAAAAGTTTTTTAACAAAGGGCCAAGTTCTTTTTATTTCAAACAATAAATTTCTTTTTAATTTAAAATTTTTATCATAAGCGTGTACAATTTTTCCATGAGCTAAACATCTGATTATCCATCCAGCGCCAATTACACCAGTGCCTACTACTGCCACTTTTTTTATATTTGACATTACTTGTGTTTTACAAGTTTAAGTTTTTCTCTTGTTTCTTCTGGGGTCATGATAGAGGCCCCAAGATCTGTTACTATTCTAATTGCTTTTTCAACTAATTGAGCATTAGTTGCTAATTTACCTTTTGATAAATATAAATTGTCTTCAAGACCTACTCTAGGATTTCCACCCATTACAACTGTTTGAGCAACAAAAGGCATTTCATTTCTTGATATAGCAAAACCAGACCAAACACCCTCCTCTGGCATAATATCTTTCATTGCTTGCATTGCCAAAGGTGTTGCTGGTGCCCCCCAAGGAATTCCTAAACACATTTGAAACATTGGAGGATTGTCAAGCAATCCTTCTTTGTAAAGTTGCGCACCAAACCACATATTTCCTAAATCAAATGCCTCGATTTCTGGTTTAACTTTTATTTCTTGTAATTTTTTTGCAGCTTTTCTTAAATCGTTTGGCGTATTAACTGTAATTACAGAGCTATCTCCAAAATTTAAAGTCCCACAATCTAATGTACAAATTTCTGGTAAAAATTGTTCCGCATTTGCAATTCTCTCCATAACATTTGCCATATCTGTCATTGGTCCAAAATCTAGTGGATTTTTGCCTTGTCCAATATCTAAATCTCCACCCATTCCAGTAGTTAAATTTAAAATAACATCTGTTTCACTTGCCCTTACTCTGTCTACTACTTCCTTATATAACTCTAATCTCCTGCTAGGCGTTCCGTCCTCTTCTCTTACATGAATATGTGCTATAGCAGCACCCGCTTTTGCCGCTTCTATTGCTGCAGTTGCGATTTGTTCTGGTGTTTTAGGTAAATCTGGGTGCTTAGCAGCAGTATCGCCAGATCCAGTAACCGCACATGAGATAAAAACTTTATTGTTCATTTTATTTTTATATTTATACTATCATAAAGATTATGGATAAATTAGAAATTTTAGAAGATTTAGCTGCTGTTTTTAGATGGACTGCAAAATTGAACATGCATGAAGCAATTGCAAATCATTTTAGCGTATGTGTGCCAGGTTCAAATGAAGATTTTTATGTAAATGGTACTGGTATGCACTTCAGCAATATAAAAGCAAGTGACTTATTCTTAGTTGAAAAAAGTAAGATGGATGAGCTTAAAAATAAACCTGAACTAGTTGACCCAACAGCACTATACATACATGGAGCAATTCATAAAAAAGTACCACATGCAAGATGTATACTCCATGTTCATTCTAAATATGCAACAGCTCTTTCAGCTTTAGATGATCCAACCTTGCCCCCAATAGATCAAAATTCAATGAGATTTTTTAATAGAGTTGGAGTTTATAGAGATTTTGGTGGTATGGGTTTTGAAGAAGAGTCTGAAAAAATGGCTGCCAAAATTGGAAATAAAAAAGTTTTGCTAATGTCTAATCATGGTGTTTTAACAGCTGGCCAAACTGTAGCTGAAGCATTTGATGAATTATACTATTTTGAAAGAGCTTGTGAGACTTATTTAACTGCTCTATCTACAAATAAAAAACTTAAAATAGTTAGCGATGAAGTTGCAGAAAAAACTGCTCAAGAATGGGAAGATTACTCAACCGACTCTAAAGATTTACATTTAAAAGCTATTAGATCAATTCTTGACCAAGAAGACCCTAGTTATAAAAATTAAAATGTCAGTGTATCTTGCAACTAGAAAAATAATTAAAGATTGGACCGATTATAATGAGCATATGAATATGGCTTACTATGTGCTAATTTTTGATGAAGCGTGGGAAACAATGCTAAACAAATTTCATATGGGCGGTGCAAATGCACAAATTAATAAAAGAAGTACAATGGTTGTAGAGACTCGTACCACATACAATAATGAAGTTAAAGAAAATGAGGAAGTTGAAGTTTTTTGTAAATTCTTTGATCATGATAAAAAAAGATTACATTTGAGATGTGAAATGTACGAAAAAAAAACAAAGAAACTTGCTGCAACTATGGAAAGTTTATCCCTTTATATCGATCTTGAAAAAAGAAAAGTTACTGAGTTTGAACAAGATAAACTAGAAATTATGGATAAATTTATAGAAGAAAATAAAAAGAATTTTAATTCAGAAAATTTAGTATTATCTGGTAAGCTAAAAAAATAACCATGGAAACAAAACTATTATCAGGTGCATTAGGAGCTGAAATTAAAGGTATTAATCTGAAAGATACTACTGATGAAAATATAAAAAAAATTAATGATTTGTTATTAGAACACAAAGTTATTTTTTTTAGAGACCAAATAATAAATTCTGAAGAACATAAGGCCTTAGCAGAGAAATTTGGACCTTTAGAAACACACGCCTATGTAAAAGGATTAAATGATCATCCAGAAATAGTAAGAATAATTAAAGCTGAAGATGAGCAAAATCAATGGGGAGAAAATTGGCATAGTGATGTGAGTTACAATGCAAAACCTACTAAAGCAGTCATATTAAAATCAATTAAAATTCCTCCGGTTGGTGGGGATACTTGTTTTTCAAATATGGAACTAGCTTGGGAAACATTAGATGAAGAAATAAAAGAAAAAATTAAAGACAAAAAAGCTATTCACAGTTCTCTAGGAGCAGAATTTTTTATAGAAAGTTATAAAAAAATGGAAGGCAATAAAAAAAGAAATTATGACGAATATTCTAATGAACACCCTATCGTGAGAACCCATCCAGAAACTGGCAAAAAAATACTTTTTGTCAATTGGACCTATACAAAAGAAATAGTCGGAATGGATAAAAAAGAAAGCGATGAAATTTTAAAAAAAATATTTGAACATCAATCTAGGCTTGAGTTAACCTGTAGATTTACATGGACAGAAAATACAGTTTGTATTTGGGATAATAGAAGTGTTATCCATTTTGCAATAGCAGACTTTTATCCTGGCAGAGGACTAGGTTATGAAAGAATAATGGATAGAATAGCAATCGAAGGTGATCATCCAGTATAGCCTTCATGAATATTATTGATAAAATAATATGAATTTTGATTATCTTATAGTTGGAGCAGGTTCTGCCGGATGTGTAGTTGCAAATAGGTTATCAGAAAATTCTAATAATTCAGTTGCAATTTTTGAGGCAGGTGGATCCAGTGATATTTGGAAAGTTAAAATGCCATTGGCTCTTCTTTATACAATGCATGACCCCAAATATAATTGGAAATATTATTCAGAACCTGAGCCATATTTAAATAATAGACGTGTATTTTGTCCAAGAGGAAAAATGATTGGAGGGTGTTCTTCTCATAATGGGATGGTTTATGTTAGAGGAAACAGAGATGATTATACAAGATGGGAAAATTTTGGTTTAAATAAGTGGTCTTATGAAAAAGTACTTCCCTACTTTAAAAAAATTGAAACTTGGTCAGAGGGAGAAAATCAATTTAGAGGATCGCTAGGTCCTCTTCCAATAAATTTATCAAAAAACTCAAATCCTTTATTTAAAGCATTTATTGAAGCAGCAGCTGAAGCGGGTCACAAAACAAATATAGATATGAATGGAAAAGAACAAGAAGGATTTGGCATGTTTGATACTACAATGCATCAAGGTGAAAGAGCAGGTGTTGCTAAATATTATTTGAATCCTGTAAAAAATAGAAAAAACTTAAGTATTTTAAAAAATTCATTTGTAGAAAAGATATTATTTGAAGGAAAAAAAGCTGTTGGCCTTGAAGTAAAGATTAAAAATAAAGTTGAAAAGATTTATGCAAATAAAGAAGTAATTTTAAGCGGAGGATCTATAAATTCTCCTCAATTATTAATGTTATCTGGGGTTGGTGATGAAGCGCATCTTAAAGATAATGGTATTAAAGTAGTCCATAACTCAAAAGGTGTGGGAAAAAATTTACAAGATCATCTTGAAACTTACATACAGCAAAAATGTAAAACACCAAATACTCTTTATACTTATACAAAATTACTACCTAAAATTTTAGCTGGTATGCAATGGTTTATGTTCAAATCTGGACCATGTTCAAAATCATTTTTAGAAGCTGGAGGTTTTGCTAAATCCTCGCCTGAAAGAAAAGTTGCTAATATTCAATTTCATTTTTTTCCATCTTTTGTAATAAATCATGGACTTGAAGAACCAGACTCACATGGCTACCAATTGCATGCAAGCCCAAATCATCCAAAAAGCAGAGGAGAGATAACTCTTAATTCATCTGATCCATACGCTTATCCTAAAATCTTATTTAATTATTTAAAAGAAGAAGAAGACCTTAAACAAACAAGAGAATGTATACATGTTGCAAGAAAAATCCTATCTCAACCCGCTCTTGCAGAACATGCGGGAGATGAAGTTGGACCAGGTTTTAATGCTCAGTCAGATGATGAATTAAACGAATATATCAGATCTAAAGCTGATACCGCTTATCATCCTTGTGGAACTTGCAAAATGGGGGTGGATGATATGGCAGTTGTAGATCAAGATTTAAAAGTAAATGGAATTGGAAATTTAAGGGTAATTGATGCGTCGGTTATTCCTGAAATCCCTAGTGCAAACTTAAATGCCCCTACCCTTATGATTGCTGAAAAAGGTTCTGAAGCCATTCTTAATAATTAATATTATAATCATATCTGATTTGATATAGGTGTCTGATGGACGCAAATCAAAATACCAAAGGCATATTTTTTATAATGACTGGTATGGCTTTTTTTTCAATACAAGATTCTTTAATAAAATTTATATTTGAAGATATTGCTTTATTTGAACTTTATTTTGGAAGAACACTTATTCAAACAATATTTTTATTATGCTTTGTTCTTATAACAAGGAAAACAATATCTTTAAAAACCCACTATCCATTTTTAACATTAGTGAGAGTTGTTTGTTTTTTCTTTGGTTTTAGTTTTTTTTATATTTCATTAACCTTCATGACGCTTGCTATGACAAGTGCACTATTTTTTTCTTGTCCATTTTTTATGTCTATTTTTGCTAAAATTTTTTTGAAAGAAAAAATAGGTATTAGAAGATGGAGTGCAATTGTTGTTGGATTTATTGGTGTGCTTATTGTATTAAATCCAACATTAGAAGGTTTTAACCTTTTTAAATTAGCTCCTGTTGCTTGTTCACTTTGTTATTCTATTTCAATGACAATAACTAAATATACTTCACAAAAAGATAATATTTATACACAAATGTCCTGGCTTTATATTTTTGCGTTAATTGCAGGCTTAATAATATTTGCTGTAAGTGGTGACGGCAAATTTAATACTTTTACTGATCCTACCATGCAATTTATAGTTAGAGAATGGTTTACTAATCCATCGTATGCATGGCCTTATGTTTTAATTATGGGAATTGTTGCTTCAATTTCTTTCTTTTGTGTATTTACAGCCTACAGTATTGCATCACCTTCTGTTGTCTCTTTATTTGAGTATTCATACTTAGTTTGGGCAGTGCTAGCAGGTTACATTTTATTTGAAACTATTCCTGTTCCAAGAACATTTTTTGGAGCAAGTATTATCATCGGAGCAGGTGTGTATATTTACTTTAGAGAAAAAGTAAGAGGTCAGATGATTGCAACTGATACACCTAATAGATAATGAAATCATATATACCAACAATAGATATATCATCACTATTAGATGGAAAATTTATTTCAAAAGAGTCTAGAAAAACTATTCAAGAAATTAAAAAAGCATGTATAGAGATAGGGTTTTTTCAAATTGTCGGGCATGGGTTAAAAACAAAAGATATTAAAAATATATGCACTGTAGGAAATAAATTCTTCAATATGACTGATGAATATAAAAGAAAATTATCTCCAAAAAAATGGAATAGAAAAAATAAGAATATTTATAGAGGATATTTTCCTAATGATGTGAATGGAAAAGAAGGTTTAGATTTAGGAGACCTAAAAGTATCAAAGAAATATTCAAATAATATTCGAAACCAATACATTGAATATTTAAATCTTCAAAAATGTTTTAAAGAACATTCAATTAAAAAAATAAATAATTATTTTGATGATATTTTTAACCTAAGCGAAATACTTTTTAAAAGTATAATCATTTACTATAAAAAAGATCCTTCTATTTCAAATCAGGCTTTTTCTAGACTTAAAACATTGAGCACATTGAGATTTAATTACTATCCAAATCAAAGAAGGCCTGTAGAAATTTCGAGACAAGATGGTGTTGCACTGGGTTGTGAAACACATGTTGATAGTGGAATATTCACTGTCCTATACCAGGATAAAAAAGGTGGATTACAAGTTCAAAACCGTAAAAATAAAAAATGGTACAATATACCATTTAATAAAAAGGCTTTTGTAGTTAACACAGGAAGAGCTTTGGAATACTTAACTAAAGGAAAATTTAAAGCAACAAATCATCGTGTTTTATGGAGCAGATCTAAAAGAATGTCTATTCCATTTTTTTTTGAACCATCTTTCGATTTTAAAATGCACCCATCATATTTAATGAATAAAAAAACTTTAAATAAAGGTCAAATTTATGAAAAATTTTTAAATAGCTCCTTAAAGAAATTTGTTGAATATCAACGATAGTAATAATAAAGTTCTTAAATAAAGCGATACATAACTCGTCGTTATTTCTTATACGAAAGTGGGATCGGTCGTCTTTAAATTTTATTTTAAAGGAGACTTTATGAAGTTTGGTTATTTTTGTAATACTACTAATTGGACTCACAAACCTTATCATCAGTTATTAGACGAAACTAAAGAGATAACTGAGTATTGCGATAAAAATAATTGGAATTCTATTTGGTTTACCGAACACCATTTTAACCATGAAGGTATGGAGTCATGCACAAATCCATTAATGTTAGGTGCTGATGCTGCAGCCAGAACAAAAAACATTAGAATTGGACAAGCTGCAAATGTTATTACATTTCACAATCCAATTAGATTAGCTGAAGATATAGCTACCTTAGATCAACTTTCAAAAGGTAGAGTAGAAGTAGGAGTTGCTAGAGGAATTTATGGCAGAGAAGCGATAAATTTAAATGTGGAGGCTGACCTTAAAGATCAAGCAAAAAATTTTAGACTATTCTCAGAAACTCTAGAAATACTTAAAAAAGCCTGGACAGAAAAATTCTTTAGTCATCAAGGAGAATTTTATAATTATCCTCATCCAAACCATGTTTGGCAGCATGATATGAGTCCGCCAAGCGAAGAATTTATGAATATGGAAGATAACACTATAAAAAAAATTAGCGTTGTACCTAAACCCTATCAATCACCTCATCCTCCAATTCACCAAGTTGTGGATGGTATAAGATCTATCGAGTGGGCTGCTCAAAATGGAATAAATGTTATAATGTGGATACCTACAGTAAAAGCATTAAAAATTAAATTTGAAGCTTATAAAAATGCTAGATCTGAAAAAGAAAAAAGAAATGTTGGTTTAGGAGAAGGGGTAACCTTAGTAAGAGACATGTTTGTTGCAGATACAATGGAAGAGGCTAAAGAAAAAGCTGGTGAACATATGGTAAATTATATGAGATGGGTTTGTCACTGGCGAGGCCTTGGAAATCATATGGATCCAGAAGAAGAGTTGCCAGAAACAAAAGGTAAATTAGATTTATTAAATTATGATTTTTTACATAAAAGAAATATGCTTTTTGGTACACCAGAATATGTAATTGATAAAATTCATGAATTAAAATCAGAACTTAATCTTCAAAATCTTCAAGTTTGGTCTAATTTTCCAGGTGTTAAACATGATGACTGTATGAAAAGTATAAAATTATTCACAGAAAAAGTAATCCCTAAATTTAAAGACAAGGTAAATACTGAAGTCAAAAAAGTTTCGTGATCAAATCAAAAAAGATTTTATCTGGAGGTCAAGCTGCGGTTAAATCATTAAAAAAAGAAAAAGTTAAACATGTTTTTGGATTAATTGGCTCTGCAACAATGGAAATGTTTGATGCTCTGTACCATGAAAAAAAAATAAAATTTATTGGTGTTCGTGATGAAAGAACAGGGACGCATATGGCAGATGGCTATGCTAGAGCGTCCAATGGACCAGGAGTATTTCTTGCAGGACAAAATGGTCCTGGAGCAACTAATCTAGTCACTGGAATTGCTCAAGCTAAAGCGGCTTTTTCACCAGTTGTATCAATTGCAGGATCATATTCTACTAAAGATAAAATGGAAGATGCTTTTCAAGGACTTGACCAACAATCATTATTCAAACCAATTACAAAAAAAACTTGGTTAGTAAAAAATGTAAAAAAAATACCTGAAACTTTTAGTGAAGCCTTCAAATTAGCAATGTCCCCAAGAAAAGGACCTGTATCTATTAATCTTCCTAGAAACATATTGGCCGAAAAATCAAAATTTAAAATTGATGAGAATAAAATTTCTTATGAAGAAAAAAGTTCAGTTAGTGCTAAACCTAATTTAATTAAAAAAGCTGTAAAATTAATTTCTAAATCAAAAAAAGGAGTAATCATCGTTGGTGGAGGAATTAAATATAATTCAAAATATAAAGATATAGTTAAACTAGCTAAATTATTAAATATTCCAATTGTAACTGCAGCAGGTCATGGAGATGCTATACCTTTTAACTATAAATTAAATGCAGGACAGATGGGTCCCAGGGGAAACCCTGTTGCTTCAAAACTTGTAAAAGAAGCAGATGTTATATTGGCTCTAGGTACTAGATTAGGATTTAACTCTACATTTTATTCATACAAAAATATTAATAAAAAAGCAAAAATTATTCAAATAGAATTAGAAAAAAAAATGCTAAACAATTATACAAACAAATAAAAAAACAAAAAATTGTTCTTGATATTAAAAAATGGACCAATTCTTATTTAAAAAAAAGATCAGAGTTTATAGTTAGCAGAGATGATATGAAATCAAAAAACTTTCCTATTCAGCCTTCTGCTCTATTTAAAGAATTAAGAAAAGTTCTTCCAAAAAATTCTGCTATTACTCTTGATGCTGGCACTTTGTGTCTTCAAGCCACAGACTCATTGAAGTACTACGAACCCCCATCATTATTTACGCCTCTAGATTTTGGATTAGTTGGTTTTTCTTTTGCTTGTGGATTAGGTGTAAAATTAGCAAAACCTAATAAAACAGTAGTTAGTCTTATGGGTGATGGTGGGTTTGGTATGACAGTTTCAGAATTAAGTACTGCTGTGGAGTATAAAATTAATACTATAACTATTGTTATGAATAATAAAAGTTGGGGAGCAGAAAAAGCATATCAAAAAGATTTTTATGGAAAAAGATATCTTGGTGCTGATATTGGTAGTCCAAGATTTGATAAATTAGCAGAACTCTATGGAGCTAAAGGATTTAAAGTTACAAAAATTTCAGAAATAAATCGTACTTTAAAATCAGCCCTTAAAATAAGAAAACCAGTTGTTATAGATATTGATGTAGACCCAAAAGCGCTATACAGTTTTAGAAGAGATAGTTTTAAACATAAAGTTAAAAAATGAAATTAGAATTACGGAAATTTAATAAGTTTGTAGACAAAACTTTTATAGAAGGTGGTAAAGAAGCTAAAGAACCAGTTTTGTTAGTTTCGGTTGCTGCAGTTTTTAAAAACCCTTGGCATGGTCAAGGTTTTGTTGAAGATCTTAAACCAATAATTTTAAATTTAGCACCAAAGCTTGGTGATTTATTGGTTCCCCAATTAATTAATGAAATAGGTTCTTCTGAAAAAATATTAGCTTATGGAAAAGCTGGAGTTGTTGGGTTAGACGGTGAAATAGAGCATGCCTCTGCTTTTATTCATACATTAAGATTTGGAAATAAATTTAGAGATGCTGTTGGTGGAACATCGTATTTAAGTTTTACAAATACTAGAGGGCCTGCTGGTTCAAAAATTTCTATACCAATGATGCACAAAACTGATGCTGGTTTAAGACCATATTACTTAACACATGAATTTACTATTCATGATGCTCCGTTTAATGATGAAATTGTAATAGCAATTGGAGGAGCTTCAACTGGCAGAGCTCATGCAAGAACTGGCGATAGATATCAAGATATGAAAGAAATGGGTATTGAACCCAAATAAATAATGATCAATGATAAAGATTCAAGAAATACATTTTATGTATTAGATAAAAAAAATGATATCCCGATAGTTTTTATCCATGGTGTTGGTTTAGATCATAAAATTTGGGAATCTCAAATTAATGTATTTGAAAATACTTTTCTTGCTTACGATATATTAGGACACGGAAAAACTCCTTTAAATTTGAAAAATGTAAGTTTTGATGATTTTTCAGAACAATTAATTAATCTCATAGATGAGCTAAATATGAAAAAAATTCATTTAGTTGGTTTTTCAATTGGTTCTTTAATAGCTAGAAATTTTGCAGCAAAATATAATGACAGATTAAAAAGCTTAACTCTTCTTTGTTCAATCTTTAAAAGAACTGAAAAGGAGCGAGAAATAGTTAAAGTCAGATATGAACTTACAAAAAAAAGTAAAAGTTTATCAAAGCATGCACTTAAA
>CACPIK010000009.1 GCA_902633885.1 uncultured Pelagibacteraceae bacterium
AATCCTAAAACATTAGATATTACTTTTCCGGATAGGTATTCTTTTTCAATTATTAATTTAAGTGAATTAAATAAATTAAATAAAAAAGGCATGTCAGAATTAATAAAAAAATTTTATTTTGACACTTATACATTTGATCAAAATGCATGCAATTCTCCACATTTAATTTTATGGTATGATGTGAATAAAAAAAATTATGATACTGAGTTTTTTTGGAAAAATTTAAATATTTTTATATCAAATAAAATTGATTATCCAGATACCGTTGTTTCAGAAAAATATAACATACTGTGTAGAAATATAATTGATTTTAACAATATTAAAAAACATAAAGTTTATAGTAAATTTTTGAATGTAGTATCGCTAAATAAACTTTTACCAAATAATCATGAACAAAGAGGAAGATGGGGGTTTTTTTATGAGTTTAAAATTAATAATTTAAATGGAATCGAAAAAATTATTAATGAAAAATATCAAACATTAACTTATTATGGATTTGATAGAGATTTTCTTGAAAAATTTGCTAAAAAAAACTCTTTAAGTGGCATAGATAGAATAGTACCGATCGGAAGATCTTTAGAAATGAATTATATATGGGATGGTATTAATTTTTTTGATACTTTGACGAGAATTATTGATATTAAATAGATAGAAAAATAAGGTAATAAATTGTCTGAAAAATTTTTAAATAAAAAACCAAATCTAAATAATAAAACTATATTAGTTACAGGCGGGACAGGTTCTTTTGGAAATCATATAGTTAAAAAAATAATTAAAAATTATAAGCCTAAAAAAATAATAATTTTTTCTAGAGATGAATTAAAACAATTTGATATGGCCAATGAATTGAATGCTCCAAAAAGTTATTTGAGATTTTTTTTAGGTGATGTGAGAGATCAAGACAGAGTAGAAAGTGCTCTACAAGGTGTTGATATTGTATTTCATGCTGCTGCGCTTAAACATGTTGAGTCATCCGAATATAATCCGTATGAATGTATAAAAACAAATGTTATAGGGACCCAAAATATTATAAGGGCCGCATTAAAGAATAATGTTGATAAAGTAATATTTATATCAACAGACAAAGCTACCAATCCACTAAATTTATATGGAGCCACAAAACTAGCCGCAGAAAAATTAATAATAGCTGCAAATAATATAAGAGGAAAAAGTCGAACTATATTGTCAGCAGTAAGATATGGAAATGTGATTGGTTCTAGAGGCAGTCTAATTCCAATATTAGATAAATGTTTAAAAAATAAGACTAAGTCTGTACCAATCACAGATTCAAAAATGACAAGATTTTTTATTACATTGGACCAAGGAGTAAACTTTGTATTGTCAAATCTAAATTATATGCAAGGGGGTGAAATATTTATTCCAAAAATACCAAGTGTAAAAATTATAGATATTGCCAAAGTTTATGCGCCAAATAAAAAAATTAAAATTATAGGTATAAGACCAGGAGAAAAACTCCATGAAGTACTAATTTCTGAAGACGAGTCGATGAATACAGTAGAAACTAACGATAGATATATTATTCTACCTAGATTTTACAATATTAATAAAAAAAAAATTAAAATTAAAAGAATTAAAAAGAGATTTTTATATTCAAGCGATTTAGAAAGCAACTTGCTAAATACAAAAAAATTAGGAATTTTTATAAAAAATTCTATTTAAAAAAATTATGCAGTTAAATAAAGATAAAATTCATTATTATCAAAAGAATCGAGGGGATTTTTTAATGATAGATTATGTAACTGAATTAGAGACAGGTAACTTTGCAAATGGATATAAAGATTTAGATGAAAACTTATGGTTTTTTAAAATTCATTGGCCTGGAGACCCAAATATGCCTGCTTCTCTTCAATTAGAGTCCTTAACTCAATTATGCGCGTTGTCAATTTTAACTATGGATGAACATGTTGGAAAATTCATGTACCTAGTCTCAGCAAATAATTTAAAATTTAAAAAAAAAATCACTCCTCAATTTAAAAGATTTAATCTTGAAACAAAAATAATTAAATTTAAAAGAGGAATAGCTAATTGTACGGGCCAAGGATTTGTTGATAATGATTTAGCTTGTAGTGCTGATTTTAACTTAATTTTAGCTGATGAGGTAGAAAAATTTAAAGTAAAAAAATAGGAACTCATGAAATACAATTTAGAATATGTATTTAAAGATTTAGGTATAAGAGATGACCAGTTAACTGATTTAGATAAAAATAATTTAATTAATAATGGCTACACAGTTATAAAAATTTCACCTGAAGAATGGAAAAAAAGAGGAATAGATTTGGATTTAATTTCTGATGTAATAGATGAGCTTATTGAAAAAGAAGGCTGGAAAGGTGGGTGGGACCATATAAAAAATGAAATTAAAGAAGGCCAACACCCCGAACCTGGCGCGCAAAGGTTAAATCATTTACTTAATAAACATCCGTGTTTTAGAAATGTAATAACAATTCCCGAAGCTTTATGTGCTGCTAAATTATTAATTAAAAATGAATTTTGTCTATCTCAATTAATATTAAGAATGCCACTCCCCGGTCAAGGTGATCAGCCGTGGCATGTAGATTGGATACCAAGAAGAAAACCTAAGGATCCAGTAAGATCAGTATTGGCCTCGCTTCTTCTAGATGATTATACCAAAGAAAATGGTACTACAAGATTAGTTCCAGGATCACACAAATACTTCAAACCTCCTGATGAAGATGGATATTTTTTTCAAGATCATCCAAACCAAATATATATAGAAGCACCGAGAGGAAGTTTATTAATTTATGATATAAATATTTGGCACAGGGGAAGCAAAAATCTAAATGGAAAAAAAAGAAGACATCTTAATATTAATTATAGAGATCGTGTTATTTGGCAACAAATAAATTTTAAGAAAGAATTAAAAAAAGAATTAAAAAAAGAATTTTCAGAGGCAGAACTTTATTTGCTTAAAGCAAGAGCTGTTGATAAATCAAGAAGTGATTGGTTATTTCAAAATAGAAATAATTTTTTTGTTAAAAAAGCTTTAAAATTTTATTGGGACTTTCTATAGATTATTAAGTATCCATTATTAAAAGTTCCTACAAGATTAGACTTCTGATCAGAAATATGAAATGTTTTATAGTTTACTTTAAATCCTTTATTTTTTAATAATTCTATAAGTCTATAAAAATAATTTTTATAACTATCGTGAACTATATCCTCTGTAATATATGTTCCTCCTTCATTCAAATAAGGAAGACAAGATAAAATAGAGTTTATTTGAGACTCGGGATGATGCCATCCATCATCTACTATCAAATCAAATTTTGTATCAAATTTTTTTAATATTTTTTTTATTGAATGTAATTCTAATTGATTACAATAGCCGCAATTTACAATTCTTTTTCCTTTAATAAATGTAGCCCTGTCTATATCCACTCCCCACAATAATGAATTAGAAAAATAATCTCTCATAGCAAGCAAACCTGCTGCTTCCGAAATTCCTAATTCTAGTATTGTTTTTGGAGTTTTAATTTTTTTAAAAAATGAATTTAGGAATTTTCTATAATTTCCCTTAGGCTTGGAGCTCTTATACTTGACTAAATAATTATTAAATTTATTCTTACTTTTTTTTACTTTTCGAATTTTTGGGTACTTTAAATTAGAAATAATGTTTAAATCATTATTCTTTATTAAATTAAGCTTAGAAGGTAATTTCATTTTTTGAGAGATTATATATAAATAACTCCAAGTATTTCTGTCTAAAATCTTTCTCATGATTCTCCAAAATTTTTGAGATAAAAAGTGTGAGGAGCTTGGATTTAATTTTTTTTTCATATTAATATTTTGAGATTTTATTAATCTAATTTTATAATTATACAATCAATAATATAATATTAGTAAAATTTCATTTAAATTAGTTTTTTTTTGCTTGTAAGAAATATTTCTTTAGTATAGAAATCTTCATATGCCTGTACATCAACACATTCTAACTAAACCTAGACTTATGAAAAAACTAAAAACATTTTATGATAAGTTGAATAAAAATGATGGTAAAATTGGAACAGCACTAAGAGGTATTGAGCTAAATTATAACAATGCTTGTAATTTAAGATGCAAATACTGTTTTACTAATTCTCCAAAAGGAGATGGAGTTAAAGAAAAATTAAGTTTATCAAAAATTAAAGATATTTCAGATCAAGCTGATGAATTAGGTTTTGTCGAATTTGATTTACAGGGTGGAGAACTTCTTTTGTGGAAGGATGAAATTATGGATGTTCTTGATGCAATTCAGCCTGAAAGATTTTATCTTTACTTTACAACAAATGGTTGGCATATGACACCAAAGATTGCAAAAGAATTGGCAAAACACAAAGTTAGTAGAGTTTCAGTAAGTTTAGATAGCATAGATCCAAAAATACATGATGAAATGCGTGGTAAAAAAGAATCTTGGGCTAGAGCTATGGAGGCATTAAAGTATGTTCAGGAAGCTGGCATGGATCCATACTTAAATGTAACGGTGGGTCATTATAATGCTAAGAGTGAGGATTTAAAACAACTGCTTGATTACTCAAAAAATCATAAATACAGGACTCTAGTTAATGTTGCAGTACCATCTGGGATGTGGAAAAATGTTCATGACATTATATGTGATGAAGAAGATATTGAACATATAAGAAACTTGAGAAAAGAATATCAAAACATGAATAGAAACTTATGGAATCCTTTTGATAAAAATTTTGAAAAGATTATGGGATGTACAACAGTAAATAGAATTTATATTACTCCAGTGGGTGATGTTTTGGTATGCCCTTATGTACATATTAAAATTGGAAATGTTCATGAGCACTCACTAAAAGAGATAACAGATTATGGTTTTAGAATAAAACATTTTAGAAATCATAGTTCTTTATGCTTAGCTGGAGAAGATAAGAATTTTATCAAAAATTTTATGGTGGGTAAAAAACAAAGTATTTTTCATCCAGCAGAAGCAAAAGATATATTTCCTAAAGAGGATTTTGTTTAAAGCTAAAATTCAAATTAAGTGCTTTTATAATTTAGTATGAAATTTGAGACTTTTATAATCGGGAAATACATTGATCTAGTTTTGTTAGACGAGAAAGTAGTTAAAAAAACTGACTGGTATACTTGGTTAAATTATTCTGAAAACACTGAAATATTGAGCGTGGGAAAATTTCCCAACACACTAAAAAAACAACTTTTATATGTAAGAAATCAATTGGCAGAAAAAAAAAATATTTTAAAGTTTGATGAATTAGAAAATAAACTTCAACTAGGCGTTGTTGAAAAAAAAAATAATACTCTTGTAGGAATGGTAGCAGCCTATGATTTTAATTATTTTAATAGAACATGTAATGTTGCCGTTATAACAGATTTAAGAAAAAAAAATATAAATAGACTCCTAGTCTTTAAAGAGTCCCAGGATCTGTTATTAGATCACCTATTTTTTAAAATGAATTTCAGAAAGATATATTCTGGAGCACCAGATAAAAAGCTTTCAGATATGACAGTAAAAATATGGGGATTTACCAGAGAAGGTGTTAGAAAAAAGGATACTTATTTTGATGGAAAGTACCACGATGACTACAAGCTTGGCTTATTTAAAGAAGATTGGGCAAAAATAAGAAAAAAAAAAATTGATTGATATGATTTTAAAAAATAAATTTTCAGTTATTACTGGATGTAATAGGGGTATTGGCCTTAAAATACTTGAGACTTTTTCAGAAAATGGAGCAAATATTTTTGCGTGTGTAAGAAATATAGACGATAAATTTAACGATGTTAAAAAGAGTTTAGAGGAAAAATATAAAAATCAAATTATTCCAATTAAATTTGATTTATCTGATAAAAATTCTGTTAGAGATGCTATCAAAGAGATTTTAAAATATGACAAGCTTGATTGTATTGTAAATAATGCCGCTATAATTCATAATAAATTATTCCAAATAACAAAAATTGAGGAGTTCCATGAAGTATTTGAGGTAAATTTCTTCAACCAAGTCTTGTTTACCCAAGGCTTGTTAAGAAAAATAATTAAAAATAAAAATGGAAGTATAATTTTTTTTTCATCATCAGCCGCTGCTGATGGTAATGTAGGTAGATCAGTTTATTCATCTTCTAAAGCTGCGATAGAGTCATTTGCCAAAGTACTATCTAGAGAATTAGGAAATTACAAAATTAGAGTTAATTGCGTTTCCCCAGGATTAACAGAAACAGATATGATGAGAAAAAGTACAGATGTAAAATTTTTAGAAACTATAATAAATGATATACCTCTTAAAAGAATAGGAACTCCAGTCGATATTTCAAAAATAATACTTTTTTTAGCATCTGATTACTCCGAATATTTGACAGGACAAAATATAAGAATAGACGGAGGCCTGAAATGATCAAAAATATTGAAAATGTAAAAATATTTACTAAAAATATGAGAAGAAAAATATTAAATACAGCATATCAGGCAGGCGCTAAAAGTGCCCATGTAGGTGGAGCTCTTTCTTGCACAGAATTAATTTCAATTTTATTTACTCATTTTAATCTAAAAAATTTAGAAGATGATAAAAGAGATAGATTTATTTTAAGTAAAGGACATGCTTGTTTAGCATATTATTCGGCATTAAGTGAACTGGGTTTTATTTCAGATGAAGAATTAAAAACTTTTGAAGAAGATGGAAGTAATTTACTTGGACATCCGGTATTAAACAAAAAACTAGGTATTGAATTCTCAACAGGATCTCTTGGAATGGGTCTTTCGATAGGCATTGGATTAGCAATTGCATCAGAAAAGAAAAAATTAAATTTTAAAACATTTGTTTTACTTGGTGATGGTGAATGCAATGAGGGTTCTGTCTGGGAAGCCGCAATGGCAGCACCTAATTTAAAAGTTAAAAATTTAGTGGTAATTATAGATAAAAACAATTTTCAACAAACTGGAACAAATGCTGAAATAATGAATATCAATCCAATAGAAGACAAATGGAAAGCGTTTGGCTGGAATGTACAGTCTCTTGATGGTCATAATATTGAAAATCTTCTTACATTTTTTGAAAAATTAAATTTTGAAAAGCCAAATTTATTAGTTTTAAATACAATTAAAGGAAAAGGATTTTCTTTCTCTGAAAACAATAATGATTGGCATCATGGAGTAATTAGTAAAAAAATTTATGAGGAAGCATTAAAAGAATTAGATTAATTATATATGTTAATAAATGATAGAAACATTAAAACTTGGTCTTTAATAGGACAAAGAGCTACCTTTGGAATGATTGCTCTTGACCTTATTAAAGAAAATAACGATTTAATGATTTTAACATCTGATGTTTCTACTTCAGCAGGATTAGATAGATTTAGAAAAACATACCCAAATAACTATGTAGATGTTGGAATAGCTGAACAGAATTTAATTGGAGTAGCAACAGGCCTAGCAAGTGAAAAATACAAAGTGCTAACAACAACTTTTGCACCATTTCAAACTTTAAGATGCTGTGAGCAAATTAAAGTCAACTTAGGATATATGAAGTATAAAATTATAATGGTAGGCTTAGCCAGCGGTCTTGCATTAGGTTCATTAGGTTTTACCCATGCATCAATTGAAGAGTTGGGTGTATTGAGAAGTATTCCAAACCTCACAATAGTATCACCATCTGATTGTCTTGAATTAGCTAAAACTGTAGAAGCTGCTCTAAAATTAGATAAATCTTGTTACATAAGGTTAACAGGCACATCCAACAATCCAATTGTAAATAGAAATGATTATAATTTTGAAATTGGTAAATCTGTTCAGTTAAAGAATGGAAATGATTTAACTCTATTTTGTAATGGACCTTTAGTTTACAATTGTTTAGAGGCAGCAAAAATTTTGGAGAAAGAAAATATATCAACTTCAGTAGTAAATATGCACACTATTAAGCCGATAGATAAAGATATAATTTTAGAAAAAATAAACAAAAATAAGATTATTTTTACCGCTGAAGAGCATAATATTATTGGTGGCTTAGGAAGCGCAGTTGCAGAAGTAAAATCTTCAGTAGAAAGTAAATGCAAGCTAATACGATTGGGTATAAACGATGTTTATACAAAAGGAGGGAGTCAAAAATATCTACAAGAACTCAATGGACTTTCAATTGACAAAATAGTATACACAGTCAAAAATAATTTAAATAAATAAAATGAGCACTGAAGAAAGATACAAAAAAGTTTTTATTGACACATTGTCTATAGATAAAGATAAATTTACTGACGATATTAAATACAATGATATACCAGAATGGGACTCAATTGGTCATATGACCCTTATGTCAGGATTAGAAGAAGAATTCAAAATTACGCTTGAAACAGACGATATCATAGACTTTAGCTCTTATAAAAAGGGAATAGAATTATTAAAAGAGAAATATAAAATAAGCTTCTAAAGATAAATCTTCAAGATTATTTAATGCCAGCAGGAACAGATATTTATAATTTAATCAGACTTTTATGGCCTATTAATAGAAGTATAACAGGTAATGGTAATAGGCAGACTTTAAAAATATTAAAAAAAATTAATAAAAAATTGCGAATATTTGAAGTTAAATCTAACAAAAATGTTTATGACTGGAGAATTCCTTTAGAATGGAATGTAAAAAAGGCTTTTATTAAAGTCCAGGAAACTGGAGAAGAAGTTTTGAATTTTAAAAACAATAATTTACATTTAATGAGTTATTCAACTCCGATTAATAAAATATTAACTTTTAATGAATTGAAGAAAAAATTAAACTTTATAAGAGAAAAGCCTAATTCAATTCCATATACCACTTCATATTATAAAAAAAATTGGAGCTTTAATATAACTTATAATAATTTTAAAAAATTAAATAAAAATAATAAATATATAGTAAATATAGACGCTAAATTTAAAAAGGGCTCCATGTCTTATGGTGAAATTTATCTTAAAGGAAAATTAAAAAGAGAAATATTATTCTCAACATATATTTGTCATCCATCAATGGCTAATAATGAATTATCAGGTCCTTCACTGTCAATTTTTTTATCAAAATGGTTAAACAATATAAAAAATAGAAAATATTCATATAGATTTATATTTATTCCAGAAACAATAGGATCAATACATTATATAAAAAAAAATTTAAAAAATATGAAAAAAAATATTTTAGCTATATTTAATATAACATGTGTAGGAGACGATAAAAATTCTTCAGTACTTTTTTCTAAATATGCAAACACTGTTGCAGATAAAATTTTACTAAAAGTGCTTAAAAAAAATAATATCAAATTTAAAAAATACCATTGGCTTGATAGAGGTAGTGATGAGAGACAATTTATGTCTGCCGGAGTAGAAATCCCAACTGTTTCACTTATGAGTTCAAAGTACAGGGAATATTCAGAATATCACACTTCTGATGATAATTTAAACTTTATTAGCCAGTCAGGGCTTATGAAAAATTTTAACTTATATAAAAAAATAGTTTTAGAAACAGAAAAACTCGAATTTCCTATTGCAAGATTTTTGTGCGAACCTAATTTGAGTAAAAGAAATTTATATCCTGATCACAAATTAAATAAAAAAAATTCATTTATTAAAAAAAATGCTAAAAATATTCTTAATTTCCTATCATATTCTGATGGTAGAAATTCATTAAATGATATTTCAGATTATATAAGACTCAATATAAATGAAACAGAAAAGATAAACAAAGTACTAAAAAATAATAATTTAATTTATTAGTTTAATATTATTTAAATTATTTCTTTCTTAAATTTATACTTATTCAAATATAATTTATAGATTGCTTCTATAGCACCTGAAAATATAAAAGTAGATATTAAACTGTATCCGAAAAATGGAAGAGCAAGAGTATAACATGCTATAAAACCGGTAAATGAATATCCATATCCACCTAATGTCCAAACACCAAAATTTGTTATTATAAAAAATAAAAGCGCCCCAAATAATGCTCCTGAAACTCTAGTAGTTATGTTTTTAATAAAATATTTTGAAATAAGACCAATTATAACTACACTTCCCCATGTAAATGCAACAGTACTATGAAAACCTATAAAATAATCTGTTATTAAAAAACTAATTATTAAAGCTGGTATGTATCTTGTGCCTAAAATTGCTGGTATGTAAAAACTTAATGCTAACAAGCTTGTAAAATTTGGAGGGTGAGGAATAAAGCGACTTGCAGATAAAACTAAAAAAATTCCAATAAAAATTTTCAAATAATTCATAATTATCAATTTACAAATTAAAATAATTTTAACAACATTTAAATAAATTATCAATTAAGCTTTTTAGAATTCTTTCCTAAAGCCAAATCTTATTTGTCTATCGTTTTGAGGATAACCATGTGGTCTTTGATAGATTTCATCAAGCATATTGTCAATATTTAATGATAAAACATAATTATTAATTTTCTTTGATATTGATAAATCAATAATATCGGTACTATCCATTTCTATAGTTGAATAGTTTGACGAATGTGTATCAAAATGTTTTCCATAATGTTTATAATTTGCATTTAAATTAAAATCACCAAGAAGGTACATTTTTATTTTTTGACTTAAATCTACCCCATATGTTTTTTCTGGCCTTCTTAACTGATCTGCACTATTTTCCTTCTTTGAAGATAAGAATGAGGTAAAAAAATTTATTTTAGTATCTTCATTGTTGTATAAAATATTTCCATTAAGACCAGACTGATTCAATTCTATATTGTCATTATCATTAACATATTTGTTGCTAACATATTCTATATTATTGTGTATATTAGATCTAAATAAACTTGTTGAAAAACTTAATTTATTGTTAGCAAAATAGTTTATGTATACTTCGTTACTAATGCTTTTTTCAGCTTTAAGACTTTTATTCCCTGAATAACCATAGCTATCAGTTCCATATAGTTCGTAAAGAGTTGGATTTCTTAATCCAGTCATTCTTGATAAACCAAATTCAAGTTTTTTAATTTTTTGATTTAAACTAACTTTATATGTAGAGTTATCTCCAGATTGTTTGTGATCATCATTTCTTAAAAAAATTGATAAATTAGTATTATCGAATATATTTATACCCAAGTTAGAATATACTGCTAAGTTGTCTACATTTCCTTTAGTTGAAGATGTATAGGATCCATTATTATCAAAAGATCCCCAATCATATTTATACTCAGATCCTGCACCAAATGATAAATAATTATTTAAAGTTTTTGAAAGATCATACTTAATTCCTATAACTTCACTTTCATAGGTATCTATAGTGCCTCTTTCATCATACTCTCTATCATATATCGTGTAGTATAGTATAGAATTTTGTTTTTGATTTTGATTTTTGTTCTCTAATCCTAATTGAAAAGATCCCATTTTGTTATCGCCTTCATATCCTGTTTGCTTAGTTGTGGAACCATCATATTCCGCAATTGTTTGTCTTAAGTATGTTGTGTTATAAAATCTTAAGTTTGGCTTTATGTAGTTTTCATAATTTATATTAGTTGTATAATTTTCTACACTATCTTTCTCATCATCATTGCTTCCCCTAGCACTTGTTGTCTCGTTATTAACAGTGCCTATTTTTAGATTTAATGATGAATTATCATAAATAAAAGTTTTATTGCCCAATAAATCATAGTTGCCATGTTCATCTCCTGATAACGACATGCTGTCTTTATAATCCCCAGTTAATATTATATTTACTGCTCCACCTATTGCATTTGTTCCAAAATGAGTTGCACTAGAGCCAGGGTATACTTCAATTTGTTGAACTGTTTGAATAAAATCAACACCAAAGTCATGTAAACCTTGCGTAGTCGATTGATCATTAATTGGTACTCCGTTGATCATTACTAAGGTATGGTTTGAGCCAGTACCTCTCATAAACATTGAAGTCTGCTGTCCTCTAGGACCACTTTGGGTAATATTGATATCTGGTACTGTATTAAGCACATCTATTAAATCAATAGCTCCAGACTCAATTATCTGTTTTTTATTTATTACTATTTTATTTACACCCGATTTAGAATGCTCAGAGCTATTTGAAATATAGCTTGTGATCTCTAAACACGGGACTTTATTTTTATTATCCCAAGAACAATCATCTAGATTTGCAGATAATAAAATATTATTAAAAAATAAAATGCTTATTGAAATTAAAATTAACCTCGACATAGTTATAAACTCTTTTTTTTATGCCGCTGTTAATTTATAATTGCAGAATTAGACTTTTCCTGGCCCTCATTCGACAACGGACTATACCGGGTGGCGCTCGGACTTGATTTTTCTCACCGTTACAGGAATAGTCAATGATTTGCACATTGTTCCCCACCAAATTTCGGTATGAGATTTATATATAAATAATTGGATTTTATGTCAATAATAAAAAATTGCTATTATAATCATTTCTAGTATATAAATTGATATTATTAAGATGACCAATAAAATTCACTTAACTAAAACCAGAAAACAAATTCAAAAACTAGACGAACTGCCTACTTATGACAGGTCTCTGGTTGATTACTCTAAATACAATACAAATGTGGGACATGCAGGAGTAAAGTACTCTATGGCTGTTCAAGCAACAAGAGGATGTCCATATAGATGTTTTTATTGCGATGTTTACAAAACTACTCTTCATCATTTTAGAAGATCTGTAGATAGTATTTATGAAGAAGTAAAAATGATTGCAGACATGGGAGTTAAAAGAATAGAATTTATTGATGATATTTTCAATGTTAAAGCAAAAGATTTCGTTGAATTTTTCAATCGTGCAATTAAAGACAATTTAGGAGTAAGCTTCTTTTTTCCAACTGCTTTGAAAGGAGATTTGCTAAATAAGGAAGTAATTGACACGATGATGCAAGGTGGAGCTGTAGGTGTAAATGTATCACTAGAGTCAGCATCACCAAGAATGCAAAAAGTAATGAGGAAAGGTCTAAACATTGAAAAATTTAGAGAAAATTTGGATTATATATGTAAAAATTATCCAAGCGCAGTTACAACATTAAATACAATGCACGGCTTTCCAACTGAAACAGAGGAAGAGGCCCAGATGACGCTTGATTTTATTTTTTCAATGAAATGGGTACACTTTCCTTACACTCATATAGTTAGAATATTTCCAGGCACAGATTTAGAAAAATTTGCATTGGATCATGGAGTAGACAAAGGTGCAATAAATGAAGCTATCGATAAATCTTATCATGAAGTTGCTCCCACTTTGCCATTTAGAAGAGAATTTACAGAAAAATATAAACTAAAATTTTTAAAAGAGTATGTTTTAAACAAGGAAAGATTAAAAAAAGTTTTACCTGTACAGATGAAGCATTTTACTGAAGATGAGCTGAACCAAAGATATAGCAGCTATTTTGTATCTAGAATAAATGGATTACAAGATGTACTAAGAATGGCGGGCATTAATAAAGATGAATTAGAAATAAAATGCTTAAGTGAAAAAGAAATTCAGATACCTGATCTCAATAAAAAAATAAAAAAAATATTTCCTGTTAAAAAGGTTAAGAAAAATTCTTTTAAAATTCTACTAATTAATATTTCTACACACTTTACAAAAGACAGAAGTATAACAGAATATGATGTTGTAGAGCCTCCTTTGGGGTTAATTGCTCTTCAAAGTTATTTAAATCATGTTTTTAAAGATGAAGTTGAGGGTAAATTAATAAAATCTAGAATAGATTTTGATAATTATGAAGAGTTACAAAAAATTATTGATGATTTTAATCCTGATTTAATTGGAGTTAGCTCAATGACATTCCACAAAGATTTTTTTCACGAAGCAATCGCAAAGATAAGGGAAGGTGGATATCAAAAAACTTTGTTAGTAGGAGGACCACACCCAACTACTAGTTATCAAGAAGTTCTAAAAGACGAAAATATAGATATATGTGCAATTGGAGAAGGAGAACAAATCCTAGCAGAGATAGTTGACAAATTGATTAAAAATAATGGTGAAAAGTTGAAAAGAAATCAATTAGAAATTATCGATGGAATAGCATTCGCCGATAATCAAAATAAAACGCAATACTTAAATACTGATAAACAATCAGAAATAACTCTAGAACAATCTTCGCTGAATAGCTAAGTTTCTATGGAAAAAAATGCTTATTTCATTAAGCTTGAAAAAAAATTTTTAGAACTAGGTATAAAAAAAGGCAGCACAGTTATTGTTTGTTCAGATATTTTAAAACTTTTAATACTATTTAAAAAAAAAAAAATGAGTTTTAATCTTGATGATTTTATAAATTCATTAATAAAAACTATAGGTAAAAGTGGTACTTTAATTTTTTATAGCTTTAATTGGAACTTTTTTGAAGGTAAAGTGTTTGATTATAATAAAAGTAAATCTTTTTCAGGGTCCTTAAGTAATGCAGCTTTAAAAAGAAAAGATTTTAAAAGGTCAAAAAGTCCAGTTTATTCTCTACTTGTTTATGGCAAACATCAAAAGAAAATTTGTAAAATGGAACATTATGATTGCTTCAGCTTAAAATCTCCTTTTGGTTATTTAATAAAAAGAAATGCTAAATGTTTATTTTTTGATCTCGATTATAAAAATGCTGCCTTTCCTTTTTTTCATGTAGCTGAACAACATGTAAAAGTTTATTATAGATTTTTTAAAATTTTTTCAGGGAAGGTTATTAATGGAAAAAAAATTAAACAAAAAAGATTAAAAATGTTTGTCAGAAAAAAGAACTATAAAATAACTACCATTTATTCAAAATCAACAGATAAATATTTAAAAGGAGCAAAAGCATTAATAAAAGATAAATTTTTTAATATAGATATTTCATTACTTGATATAAAAAAACTTTATCAAATTACCGTTAAACAGCTTAGAATTGAAGATAGTCTTTTTTTAAGAAGAAAAAGTGATAATTAAAATATCCTAATCTTCTATCTTATTATAATCAACACCAACATAAGGTATCTTCATCGGTTTATTTGGATCTTTTAAAAATGGTATTCTTATAAGGGGATTAAATCTTTCAGTTATTGTAATTCTAACAGTTCCTTTTTTTTTTAAAGGATAACCACAGTGTACTAGAGCTGAATGCGCAATTACAGCACAACCTGCTTTAACCTCTAAGTTTACTCTTTTAAACTTAGAATAAATATTTTTATTTATGTTTGTGTATTTATGAGTCCACTTCTTTTTCCCTGATGGGTCATCTAATTTATGATCAAAATATCCCTTGTCATGAGATCCTTCAAAAATTGTTAAACCACCCGTGCTTGAGTTTGTGTCCCATAAAGGCATCCAAAACAAAAGACAATCTCTAGCAAACTGATTAGTTTCTTGATGTGGAAGTAACAATTTATCATTATCATCGTCGTGAACATGAATTGCCGCTCTTCCAGAAAATAAAGTTTTAGTTTTGAAATAATTTTTTACAAAACTTATCAATTGTGGAGTATGAATTCCTTTTTGCATGTCAATATTATATGGAGCTAAATCGTAAAAATTAGATTTTAACTTTGGGTTAAGTTTTTTTATTTCATAATACTTTTTCTGAAGATCTTTTTCTTTAGAGTAGCTAATATAATTTAAAATATCTAAAAGTGAATTTTTTATATTATTCAATTTTTTTTTGTCAAAAAATCCCTTAATTAAAGTATAACCCTTTTTATCAATATCTTGGGTTAATTTTTTTTCATTTAGCATCATGTTATTTAAAAATCTTTAAAATTATAAAAATTGACATTTTTTTTATTAATTTTCTGTATATAGTCAAACTATATTATTAATAAATATCAGGATTTATTTCTATATAATAATGTAGTATTTGATTAATTTCTAAGATTTTTTTATGCATATAATTATTTATTCAAGAGTCTCTTCTAACAGACTTAGTGAAAAAGCTTTGATTAAATTATCTAATCAAAAGAAATTAATCGAACAAGTAATTTGCCAAGCTAAACTTATAGTTCCCAAAAAAAAAATAATTTTAGCAACAACAAAGAAAAAAGAAGATTTAAAATTATGTAAAATTGCACAAAAATATAAAATTAACTATTTTAGAGGAAGCAACAATGACTTAATTAGCAGAACTTTAGATTGTTGTAAAAAGTTTAAAGTAAGTTTTTTTTTTAGATATTGTGCCGATAGACCAATTATTGATGTTAAAAAAATAAAAAAATGTATATCAAATTCTAAAAAAATTCGATTTGACTTAATGACAACAAATTATCTTAATAATAAAATTGATGAGGGATTTACTATAGAAATTTTCAATGCTACATCATTAAAAAAAATGGCAAGTTATAAATTAAACAATAATGATAAAGAGCATATTGCTAACTATTTTTATAAAAAAAGAAAAATTTTTGATATAAAAAAAATAAAATTTTCAAAAAAATTTAAAAAAGGATACAAATATACAATAGATACATTCGATGATTTATCAAAAATGAATTTTATTCTAAAAAATTACAATCCAAATAATATAAGCTCGGTTGTAGGTTTAAGCGAAAAATATGAAAAACTTAATTAGTGTTTATATAGTATCGAAAAATTATGGTAAATTTGCTGACCAGGCTATTAAAAGTGTTTTGAGTCAAACTTACAAAAATTGGGAATTATTTTTAGTTAGTGATAATTCAAAAGATAACACTACAAAAATTTACAGAAAATATTATTCAAAGAATAAAAAAATTAAAAAAATAATAGTTTATAAAAAAAATACTGGTCTTCAAAAAATTTCAAATAATATTCTTAAAATATGTAAAGGTGAATTCATCATCAGACTTGATGCTGATGATTGGCTAAATAAAAATGCTTTTTTACTAATGATTTCTAAAATTACTTCAAAAAAAAATTATGCAGCAGTATATGGTGGTTATTATTATGTAGACTATTCTGGAAAAAAAATTGGAATTGAAGATAATCTAACTAGTATTAAAAATTCTAGCTTTCCCCCACATGGAGCATGTACAATGTTTAAATCTAGATCTTTAAAAGAAGTTGGAGGCTATTCAACAAATGTAAAAGCCCAAGATGGATGGGATGTATGGTTAAAATTAAAGGATAGGGTTGAGTTTTGTAGTATAGATTTGCCTTTATTTTATTATAGAAAACATGGGAAGTCTGTATCTTCTAATTATAAAAAAATTATTAAAGAAAGAGGAAAAATTATAGATAGAATAAATTTTAAAAATAAAGGAGATTATAAACTTAAAATACTTGCAGTAGTGCCAGTAAAAAAGGATTTTTTAGACATTAAAAATGCTCCATATTTAAAACATAAAAACAAAACTTTAATCGAACATACAATAAATTCAATTCGTAAATCAAAAATGATATCTGATATTTTGGTTTCTACAAATAATAAAGATATTATTAAATATACAAAAAAAAAATTCTTTAAAATAAAAAATATTGATTATTTCTTAAGGCCAAAAAAATATGAGAAATCTTTGTTTGAAAATTTAGAAAGCTTATTATTAGATGCTAGTGATTATTTTAAATTAAAGAAAAATTATTTACCAGATATTATTGTTTTTTTTAACATTCATGTTATTCGCCAGGACACTACACATATAGATAAAGGGTTAAAGATTTTAATAGAACAACAAAAAGATACTGTTTTTTCAGTTGTAAAGGAAAAAAATCCAATATTTAGCTTTAAAAATGGATTAATGGAAGTTTTAAATAGAGGAAGATTTAATAATCTAGATTTTAATAATGAAACAATATTGAGGTTTAATAACTCTACAATTGCTTCATGGGACTCGATTATTAGAAATAAAACTGTTTTTGAAGGAAACTTAGGTTTTATAGAAACAACTGAAAAAGATATATATAAAATTTTTTAATTCATATGATTAAGAAACTCTTAAACAAAATTAAAAATAAAAAAATAAAAATAGGCATAGTTGGACTTGGATATGTTGGTTTGCCGTTAGCAAGCGGTTTTTTAGAAAAAGGAATAATGACTTATGGATTTGACAAGGATAAAAAAAAAATAAATTTTTTAAAAAAAGGAAAAAGTTATATAAATTATTTTAGTAGTAAAAAAATTCAAAGCATGGTTAAAAAAGGCCTTTTTCCTACAAGAGATTTTTCATATATTTCTAATGTTGATGTTATAATTCTTTGTTTACCAACTCCCATAAAAAAAAATAAATCACCTGAAATGAAGTATATCAATAACTCTATAAAATCAATTCTTCCATTTTTAAAAAAAAACCAAACTTTATGTTTGGAAAGCACAACATACCCAGGCACATGTGAAGAAATTATTTTACCGATGTTAAAAAAAAAATTTAATGTAGGAAAAGAATTTTTTTTAGTTTATTCTCCTGAAAGAGAAGACCCTGGTAATGAAAAATTTTCTCTACAAAAAATACCTAAAGTTCTAGGTGGATATTCTCAAAATTGTGGAAAAATTGGAGCCGAGATTTATAAATTAATAGGCGTAGAGATTGTAAAAGTTAAAAATCTAAGAACTGCAGAATTCACAAAACTTTTAGAAAATATTTACCGGTCAGTAAATATTGGATTAATAAATGAAATGAAAAATATAACTGAAAAATTGGGAATAAATATATATGACGCAATAGATGCTGCCAGTACAAAACCATTTGGCTTTCAAACATTTTATCCCGGACCTGGTTACGGTGGACATTGTATTCCAATAGATCCCTTCATATTAGCTTGGAAAGCAAAAAAATCAGGAGCAGATGCAAAATTTATTAATTTATCAGGCTTAATAAATGAAAAAATGCCAAAAATTATTGCTGATAAAGTTTTTAATTATTCAAAAAAAATTAAAAATAAGAAAATATTTATTGTTGGTGTAAGTTATAAAAAAAATGTTGATGATATGAGAGAGTCGCCTTCTTTAAAGATAATGGAGTTATTGAAAAAAAAGAATCTTAAGATTGAATATCACGATCCATATATAAATAAAATTCCTCCTTTAAGAAATTATAAAATAAATAAAATTAGTAAAAAATTAACAAAAAAAAATTTAAAGAATAAAATAATTTTATTAGTTACAGATCATGATAAATTAAATTATCAATTTTTAAAGAAGAATTCAGAAGTTATTTTTGATTGTAGAGGCAGATATAAAAATAGTTTTGACAAAAAAATTATTCAAGTATGAAAAATTTTGTAATTATAGGAGCATCAGGATTTATAGCACCTAAGCATTTTGAGGCTATAAAGAAGACAAATAATAAACTTGTTGCCGCTTATGATATTAGTGAAACTGCAGGTAAAATAGATAGTTATTTTAAAAATTGTAAATATTTTTTTAATTTTCAGAAATTTAAAAAATATTTACAATCCACGAAAAAGAAGACAAAAATTGATTATTTGGTTATTTGCACACCCAATTATTTACATTTTAAATATATACAATTTGGTCTGAAAAATAAATTAAATGTAATTTGCGAAAAACCATTAGTGCTGAATCATAAACAATTATTGAAAATAGCAAACTTAGAAAAAAAATATAAAAAAGATGTAAATTGTATTATGCAACTTCGTCTTAATGATAAATTAATAAAATTAAAAAATAAAATTCATAATACAATTAAAAAAAACCCTAACAAGTTGTTTGATGTAAAAATAAATTATATAACCTTTAGAGGAGATTGGTTTTTAAAATCATGGAAAGGAGATACTTTCAAATCAGGAGGGTTGACAACTAATATTGGTATACATTTGTTTGACTTATTATGCTGGTTTTTTGGAAAATACGAAAACTTTAAAGTAAATTTATCAAACGCAAAAGAAAATAAGGGATTTTTATATTTCAAAAATGCAAGAGTTGAGTGGTTGATATCAATATCATCTAAGTATTTAAAAAATCTAAAAAAAGGAAATTATGCCAAAAGAGAACTTATACTTGATAATAAAAGAATTGAACTTTCAGATAATTTTAATAACCTTCATATAAAAAGTTATAGCGAAATTTTAAAAAGAAAAGGCTTTGGTACTTCTGTGGTATCAAATAGTATAAGTTTAACTGAAAAATTGAGAAAATAGATTATGAAAGAAAATTTTTTTATCCACGAAACTTCAATAATTGATAAAAAAGTAAAAATTGGTAAAAAAACAAAGATTTGGCATTGGTGTCATATTTCTAAAAACTCAATTATAGGAAAAAATTGTACTTTAGGT
>CACPIK010000010.1 GCA_902633885.1 uncultured Pelagibacteraceae bacterium
TCTTGGTTTTAAAAACTTCGTAGTTGGGAGAGATCACGCAGGCGCATTTGGAAATTATAAGTCTCTTGATGCTTATAGATTAGTATCAAAATTTAAAAAAAAATTGAAAATTAATATAATAACTCTTAAAGGAGCTTATTTTTGTCAAGATTGTAAAAAAATTTCTATTGGATTTGATTGTAGACACATAAATTATAGAAATATTTCTGGAACGGAGTTTAGAAAAAAGCTAGAAACTAAAAAAACCTTTTTTTTAGCCGATAAACAATTGCAAAATAAATTGCATAAATTGAAAAAAAAGCTATTTGTTTAAAATTAATGAATATTTTACCAACAGTCGGTCCTATATGTAGCTCCTTGAGCTCAATAAAATCTTTAAATAGATTTACAAATATATTTAGAATTAATGGATCACATAACTCTTTAGATTGGCACAGCAATGTTATAAATAAGATAAAAAAAAATAATTGGCAAAATCAAATCTTATTTGACATACCAGGTGTAAAACCTAGAACTGCAAATACAAAAAAAATTTATATAAAAAAAAATCAAATAATATCATTCTATTACTTAAAAAATGCTAGAAAAGGTCTATCAATTCCTCTAACTCATCCGTTGCCTAACCTAAAAAAGGTTTCTACATTTACTATTTCAGATGGAAAATATTTGTTTAAAATTTTAAAAAAACAAAGAAATTGTATTGTCGCAAAATCTTTTCAAAGTTTTTATTTGGACATTAAAAAAGGTCTAAATTTACCCTATTCAATTTATGATGATGATAGACAAATAAAATTATCATTAAAGTTTATAAATAAGGTAAAAAATTTAAATTTTGATTTAATTGGTTTGAGCTTCATTCAAAATAAGAGAATAATTAAAATATTAAAAAAAAAATATCCAAAATATTTAATTGTTTCAAAAATAGAAAATAGTGAGGGCCTTAAAAATGCTGAAGAAATTTGTGAAGAAAGCGACATTATAATGATAGATAGAGGTGATCTTGCGGCTGAGATTGGTAATGAAAAACTATTTGATTCAATAAATAAAATTGTTTCTATAGCTAAAAAAAGTGGAAAACCTTTAATAATGGCAACCGAAAATTTAGACTCAATGATTGAAAACAAATTACCCTCAAAAAGTGATGTGGTTAGTTTAAGTTATTATCAGTCTCTTGGAATAGAAACTATAATGCTTAGTGATGAGACGGCTACATCTAAAAACTACTTAGATACATGTTCATGGCTTAAAAATTTTATAGTAAAAAAGAAGAAGAAAATTATTTACAATCATAAAATTAAGAATGATGAATTCATTTTGAAATTTTTAGAAAGTATTAATTTGCCACTAATAATTTTTACTAAAAAAGGTTATCTTTTTGAAAAACTGCAGAAGAATAGAGAAAGAAATAAAATTTATGTTTTCTCACAGAAAAAACAATTGCTTAAAATATCTAGTTTTTTAAAAAATGTAGAATGTTATATTTTAAAAAATTTTGATAGCAAAAATATTGACGCTTTTATTAAAAGTAATATTAAAAAACATAAAAAAATAATATTTAAAAATTCCGATAAAGCATTTCTTGTTTATGTAAATTTTCCAAGAAAAAATTCAAGGGCCAACTCTATAACGCTTGTGTCAAAAGAGGATTTTTAATAACCAACTTCTTATAAATTAGATTTGTAATTATCTCTTCCTATCAATACATCTACAACTGTTAATAAAATCATATGATGAATAATCTCAATCTGATTATAGGAATTTGATTTTATCCAAATACCGTTATCTGATATTTTATTAAGCTGATTACTTTTTCTAAAACCTGTAAGTGAAAAGGATTTTATTTTCAATTTCTTGCAAAACTTTGCAGCTTTAACAACATTTTTTGAATTTCCACTTGCGCTTATAAATATACATAAATCATTTCTACTTCCATAATTTTCTAAAGCTTTTTTTATCCAGTTTTCAAAACCATAATCATTAGAGTAGCAAGTAATCAGATTATCATTAGAGAATGAGAAAGTTTTAATTTTTGCATTCTTAGTCATGTCGTTAGCAAAATGATTTGCTGTAGAAGCACTTCCTCCATTTCCAAAAACTAAAATTTTATTTTTTTTTGAAGTTTTTTTTATAATCTCACAAAATCTGTTTATTTTATTGGTTTCAACATCTTTAATAAGTTTTTGAACTTTAGATTTATATATACTCGCTAGCTTAGTATTTATCATAACTTAAATTAGTCTTTAATATTTCCTTCTTCAATATAATATATTTTATCTGCAAGATTTAAAATATCACTATCATGAGTTATTAATACAATTGTTGTAAATTTTGATATTTTTTTTAAGGAATCAAATATTAATTCTTCAGATTCTTTATCTAAAGAGCTAGTGGGCTCATCCAATATCAAAATTTCTGGTTTTGACACCATCGCCCTTGCTAAAGAAATTCTTTGTCTTTGTCCTCCAGAGAGTTTCATGCCTCTTTCGCCAACTATAGTATTGATCTTGCCAGGTAATTTATTTACAAAATCTTTACAATTAGCGATTTTTAAACATTCTTCTACCACCTCATCGGCTATGTCTTCTTGTATCCATTTCAAATTATCAATAATTGAGACATTGAATAAAAAAGGTTCCTGAGAAACTAAAGAAATTTTATTTCTAAAAGAATTTAAATTATAATTATTTATATCTACATTATCTATAAGTATTTTGCCTGATGAAGGAGTTTGGATGCCAGTTATTAAATCAATTATTGTTGATTTACCTGCACCCGATTTACCAGAAATTGCAGTTATAATATTTTTATTAAAAATAAGATTACAATTATTTAGTGCCTTATATCCATTATCATAGGTAAAACTTACAGATTTAAATTCAATATTTTTTGTTATTTTTTCTAATTGGTCTCCAGATTTTCTTTCTTTTAAAGTTTTAGACTCATCAATTAATGATTTGTAAGCGGTTAAACTAGGAATTAGATTTTGTAAATTTAAGTTTGATTGAACAAATCCTCCTAACATTGGAAGTGTTGCAACCAAAGAGTAAAGTACAGCTGCTAATTCAGCTATGTTGCTTTGTGTTTTAAGAGAATAAATTAAAGCTATAGATACCGCTAAAATTGCCAATGGTTGCATTAAATATGTAGAAACTGAATTTAATATTTGAAACTTTATTGTTACTTTTAAATGATCTAAAAATAAGTTTTGATTTCTCGTAATTTCCTTATTTTGCTTATTATAACTAATTATTAATTTAGCTGCTTGAAGAGTTTCTGAAATACCATTTAGAAAACCATGTCCAGTTTTAACATTTTTATCACCTAATCTATTTGCCATTTTACCAAGTAATAAAAAAGGAGAAATAAAAACTATTCCTAAAACTAATGTTGTAACAGTGATCTGTAAATTTAAAAAAAACGGAGTAGCAAGATAAGTAAAAAATTTTATTATTAATGAAGATTGAGTAACAAAATCATAAAAAGTGGAAGATATTTTTCCTATTTCATTGTTATAAATATTTATAAATCGACCAGAGCTATGTCTTTGAAAGAATAACCATTTTGAATTAAAACAATTTTCTAAAAAATTAAATGTTAACTTTCTAATTAAAGCATATTTGATTTTTATAATTCCATAAGAAATAAAAGAATTAATTATAGCTTTTACAAAATTAAAAAAAACGAAAGCTATAAGAAATGTTACAATTCCTGATTCAATGCCTAATTTGGCATATATACTAATAAAAAATTCAGTAATTGGACTAGGTTCAGACAATCTATTGTCTGCAAAATAATCAGCAATAGGCACCAAAGATAAAATTGAAAAAACAATTGTTAACCCTTCAAAAAGTAAATAAAAAATAAGTTTAAAAAATAAAACTAAGTTATCCTTAACTAGTTCAGTATAAATTAGCTTATAATTATCAATTTGTTTTACAGACGAGTTTTTCACAAAACTTTTTTTGAATTTATAAAATTTTATATTTAAATAATAATCTATTTTTTTTATAATTATAAAATGTATATAGCATCAAAATAAATTAATATATAAATAGATTTAAATGAAATTAAAATTACTTACTATTTGTTTATTTATATCTGGTGGAGGAACAAAGCTAATTCAAAGTCAAATTGGTAATTCAGATCAAATAATGACCTTACCATCATATCCTCTATTATATTTTTACTCTCACTGGAAAGACTGGATTAAGAAATATAGAAATATGTCTATAAACAAAATATATAATTTACTAATTAAACATCACGCTTCAGTAGTAAATTCAAAAAATATAAGAGGTTTTAATGGTCTAACAAATTTAGGAAGAAAAAAAGATAAATATATTAGTGTGCCAAAAACAAAGTTCAAAAAATTTTTTTTTGAATTTTTAAAAAATAAAAAAATTAATTCTAGAAATACACTGTTAGCTATTCACTATGCTTTCCACAAAGCTAGAGGAAAAGATTTTTCAAAAATTAAATATATTTTATTTCATGTTCATAATTTTGAAACATTTAACAAATACTTCATAAAAGATTTCCCAGATGCACTGTCTATTCTAGCAACAAGAAATCATTTAGAAAATTTTTGGAGGAAAGCTTTCTCGGAAAAGGAAATTGAAAGAAATAGATACGACTACACAGATCAAGAATATTTAAAAAATTTTAGTTATTTAAATTTAAACAAATCTATTTTTTTAGATGTTAATAATATTAATACAAAATCTATTAATAAAAAAAATACAAAAATAGTAAAATTTGAAGATTTAAAGTTAAAAAATGAAAATATAATTAAAAAATTATGTATGTTTTTAAAAATAAAATTTAAAAAAAAATATTTAATTCCAAAATTCTTGGGATTGGAATGGTGGAGTCATAAAAACTATAAAAGTTATAGCTCAAAAAAAATTTTTGAAGCTAAACTAAACCTTGATCCAGAAGATAAAGAAAAGTTTTTTAGTCATGAAGTTTATGTTTTAGAAAAAATTTTATATCCTTTTTACAAAAAATTTAATTATAAATTTACTTATAAAAACTATAATTTTTTATTTTTTATTTTTTTTCTTATTTTGCCAACAAAATACGGATTAAAACTTTTTTTTTCAAGATTCCTTCCTGAAAAAATTTTTAATTATATTAAAAACTCTTATGACGAATGTTTTAATTTTAAAATGAAAGATTATTATTTTAACGCTATGTATAAATACAAATATACATATAGGGATATTTACCTTTTAAAATTTAATTTTTTAAGAAAAATAACTTTTATTTTAAGAAAAAGTCAAATTAGATATTTATTTTCTATAATTTTATTTATTTTAAAAATTTTATTATATTTTTATATTCAATTTGAATTAATTTTTTTATATTTTTATAGAATCCATATTTTTATTTATTATTTTTTAAAAATTAAATTTTTCAAAAAAGAAATAATTAAATCGTTTAGAATGTAGATATATTTAATAATCACTAGCTTTGATCTAAAAACCATTCATGATTTTTTTTTAGAAAGTTTTTATCAAATCTAGATAGAACTTGTAATTTACCATTTATTTGAATTTCTTCTTTAGCTCTATCATCTTTATTATAATAGTAAGAATACATTTCCCAAAATTTTTGATTTAAATTATTTTCGTATTCAGAATAGGGTTTAGAATTTATAATATGGTCATCCATTTCTAACATTAAATCCTTTATCTGATTATCGTCAGGCTCCATAGGTATGACATTTTCCATTTCAAAATCTTGTTTTTTTTGTCTCCATATCAAATCCTTTTCAAATAATTTCTTTAATGAAAGTTTATTTCCATCGGCATCAATATATATCTTAGTAGAGATTAAATAATTTTTATATTGTCTGGCCATAAACAAATTAATTGGAATGAAAACTGTAGGAACATTAAAAATTGGTAATACATTATCTAGTCCGGATAAAGTAGTTGAAAAAAAAGTACAATGAGAACTCAAGTAAATATCCAAAAAATCGCTTTTTTTTTCAGAATTTGCGTAATCAATTATTTTTGAGTCATTTGCATCAAAAATTTTCTCTTGGACTCTTCCCATTCTAAAAACATAATAACCTCTTTCACTTAATTTTTTTGCCGCCTCAATAAATTTATCAGAATCAATATTTCTATATTCATGATAATCAAAATTTTGATTTGGATACATTTTTTTTAAAAAAGCTTGATCTCTAATTAAAAAACATACAAATTTATCCTCTTTTCCTATTCCAAATTTCTCTGATAACTCTGATTTGCCTCTTTGAATTTCATCAGGATTAAATTTAATATTACTTTTACAGTAAGGTAGTTTATCAAAATAATGAAATTTAAATCGTCTTGGCGAGAGTGGTAAATACTTTTCATGTGTTTTAAAAACCACATCTAGTTTTTTTTGTGCTTTATCAATTGGCTCAAGAAAGTAATATGGAAAAATATTAATTTTTCTCTTTAGCATTTTATATAATTGTCTGTTTATAATTCTTTTATTTAAATAAAATAAATCAATATATTTCTGTTTTGGTATATTTATCTTATTTTCCTTTTGAAGAAGGTATATTGCAGGATTTATAACAAACTCTCCTATTCTTTCAGAATTCACAAACATCATTCTTATTAAAAAAAATTTGCTAATAAGTCTTAAGGTTAATGCTATTGGCAATCCATAAAATAGAAGTTTTAGAGTATCAAAACTTGTTAATAACCTAATTAACTTTAATATAATTTTAAACATAAATTTTCTTTATAATGATACATTAAGAGAAGTTAAAGTTAAGATATAAATATTAAATATATCGTAAATTTTGTTAGAAAATTTTAAATGAAATTTTTATGTGGAGGAGTAATACCTTTTTCTATGTAAGAACCTCCATGTTTTCTTTTAATACTATCGTTAATAGGACCATCTTTTGCATCCCATAAAAAATTATTGCATGAATGAGTTCTGCAATTTGCATAACATTCTTTATGTACATTAATCTCATTTTTAACTTTATCTACTATGTTCCAATATCTGTCACTTTCAATAATTTCTTTAAAAGTTTGTTTATTTAAGTCTCCCATTAGAAAATCTTGTTCATATTTTGCGCCACTAAAGAACATTCCACAAGAATACATCAGCCCAGTACCTTCTCCATAAAGTAAAAATGGGGCACCTAAGCATTGATCATATTCTCTTTTGCCTTCATTTGTTATTTTATCCCATTTAGCAATTACTTTTAAAGTTTCGTTAGAATAACTTTCAGCTTCTTTTAGTATTGGAACAAATTTATGATATTCATCAAGTCTTTCAAAAAAACCAAGATCATTCTCAACAGTATCACTACAATGCTTAATTTGCAGATAATCTACACCTAATTCAGAACTAAGTTTTGCCAAAGGAACAACCTCTCCAATACACTTGGGCGTCAAAACCATCTGTAATCCAATTGTTATATCAAGATTTTTTTTTCTCTTCATATCTACACAAAATTTTATTTTTTCAACAGCTGTATTAAACTCTTTGCTAGCATGAATTTTAATATAAGACTCATGTGAAGCTGCACTAATATTAAATCTCATCCATTCTAAATTTTCTAAGGCTGCTTCACCTTTTGCTGAGGTATCCCATAGTATACCGTTTGTAGCTATGGACATACTTATGCCAGCATTTTTACCGACAACTATAGCATCATATACATTTGGATTTAATGTTGGCTCTGCTTCTCCTATTAATGCAACTGACCTTACCCCAACTTCACCTGCCGATTTTAAATAATTATTTAAAAGAGCATTTCTCTCAAAAATTCTTTCTGATCCTTTTTTATAAAAATTACCCTGAGTAACACCATAACAGTAGTGACAAGCGATATTACATCCTTTGCTTAAACCTTGATCTATATGAACTGGAGCAAATCTTTCACCATTTTTAAAAGCTTCATATCTATCCATATGCCACAACATTTTATTTCCATCAAATAAATACTTGTCATTTTTATTCCTGTCATCTACTGACGGGATTTTAATCATTTGATCTAATTCAAAATCTGATTTATTTTCCAGAAGGTGTTTCCCATCTAGTCTAATTGGCTGATCAGGTATTTTATTATTTCTCTTATTCCACCTGTTGTGAGCTAAATTCCACTTATTATCGACTTTTTTTTTTTTCATTAAGAGCCTTCAATTAATGTTAACAAACTATAATAAATTAAAAAATTAACAAGTAATATTTATGGTAAATATGTTCTTTTCTTAACTGTTGACAAAAAATGATAATGAATAGCTGCAAAATCAAGTGGAACTACATTAAGTTTTTTTATTTGTTCAAAAGAAAAGAATTTATAAGCTTTGCCTTCTTTTAAAATTATCTTTTTTTTTCCTAAAATTTTACACTCAAAATATTTTCTTTCTCTTTTTTCGTGATTAAAGAATATAAAATTATTTGATAATACCATTTTATTAGCTGATACACTCAAATTAGTCTCTTCTTTAACCTCTCTCTCAAGTCCTTTTTTAAATTCTTCATTATTTTCTAGAAGACCACCAAAAACTCCCCAAAAACCTGGATAATAAATATTTTTTTTTTTATCTCTTAATTGTAAAAGGTATTTTTTATTTACATAAATTATGGCACCTGAAGATTTAATCATTATTTATCAATTTAGAGTAGATATTTATTTTAGAATTTAAGCCAACTTTGTAAATTTTACTAATTTCTTTAAAATAATTTGTTTTTAAACCTAGGTATTGTGGCTTTATTATTTTAGAATTAAAATCTTTCTCTTTAGCTTTTTTTATTAATTCTTTTTTTTTAGTATTCTTTCCAATCATTATAATAAAATCAAATAATGAAACATATTTTTTTGAAGTTAAATGAATTATTTTTTTACATTTATTTTTTATATGATTAAATTTATTTTTAATAATTAAATTTATCAAAAAATTTGAAACATCTTCATTAAAAAGAGGAGTAGAAAATACATCTGTTGAAACCTTTACCTTTTTGCCTTTCTTTAATCTAGATACAAGTCTATCAACAATTTGATTTTCTTGGGTTTTTCCAAACAATATTGGTAGTCTTACAATTAAAACATTAGAATAGTTTTTTATTAAAATTTCACCAAAAAGTTTTGTTTGACCATATATTGTTATTGGGAATGGTTTGTCTTGTTCGCTATAAATTTTACCTTTATTTTTCCCCTCAAAAACTGCATCTGTTGAGAAATGAATCAGCTTTATTTTTAATTTATTTGTAAATGTAACTAAATTTAGAGGAAATAACGAATTTATTTTTATAGCTTCAGAAGATAATGTTTCGCATGGTTCAGTTCCTGTTTTTGCAATACAATTTATAATATAATTGGGTTTAAACTTTAAAATAAAATTTTTAAGTTTAAAAAATTTTTTTTCTACATCAATAAATTTTCTATTAACTAAAAAAACATTAAAATTATAATTATTAAAATCTTTATAGATTTGTTTTCCCAAACCGCCTGATCCTAAAATTAATACTTTGTTTTTCATATCTATTTTACTTTTAAAATTTGTTTGACCAGATTATCTACTGTAAGATTATTATCTTTAAATAATAATTCTTGTGTTCCATATTTATTAATAAATTCATCACTTAATCCTATTCTTCTTATATTTTTTAAATTTTGAGGAAAATTATCAGAAACAAACTCCAAAATTGAGCTTCCAAAACCACCATTTAATACATTTTCTTCAACTGTAACTATGTTTTTTACTCTAGGAATCCAATATCTTAGCAATTTTTTATCTAAAGGTTTTACCGTTCCCAAATGTAAAACGCCACAATCTATATTTTTAGTTAATTTTAACTTTTTGGAAGCTTTTATAGCTAGCTGAGTCATTACCCCTGTTGTAATAAATAAACTTTTACCAGGTTTTATTTTTAAGTTTCCTATTCCAATTTTAATTTTTTCTTTTTTATTTGTTATTATTTGATCTCCTCCCTTAGCAAGTCTAAAATAAATAGGAAATTTATAATTTAGTGATTGTATGACTAATTTTTTCATTTCAACAGCATCACAAGGGGCTAAAATTGTCATGTTGGGCAAAGTTCTCATTATTGAAATATCTTCAATTGCTTGATGAGTTGGTCCTAGCGGCGCGTAGACTAAACCACCACCATTACCAATAAGTCTTACAGGCAGATTGTGTAAACACAAGTCTACAGCTACTTGTTCAAAACATCTTCTAGTTAAGAAAGTTGCAATTGTATTTACATAAGGTTTAAAACCCTCTTTTGCTAATCCTGCAGAAATTCCTATTATTGATTGTTCTGAAACTCCCTCCATAACAAATCTTTCAGGAATATTTTTTTTGAAACTATCGAGTACTCCTGGTCCTAAATCTGACCCAATGAATATAATTTTTTTATTTTTTTTGGCCAACTCATAAACTGTATCTAAGCATGTTTTTCTCATTTAATATAAACAATTATTCAATTTTTTTATTTCTTCTTCCGAAAAACTATTTTTATGATGCCAATAAGGATTGTTTTCAGCAAAATAAAATCCTTTTCCTTTTATAGTATGACATATAGTTATTGATGGTTTTATTTTTTTTGATTTTAAAAATTTTTTAAAATTTATTTTTAAACTTTTAACATCATGACCATTTACTTCAGATACATCAAATCCAAAACTTTGCCATTTTTTTTTTAGTGGCTCTAGATTTAAAACTTCTTTTACAAATCCATACGATTGAATTTTATTATAATCTAAAATAATTTTAAGATTATTTAATTTATGCTTAGATGCAGATAATGCCGCTTCCCATATAGAACCTTCATTTATTTCTCCATCTCCAACAATTACAAAAGTTTTAAAATTTTTTTTTTTTAATTTTGCAGCCATTGCAACTCCAACTCCAAAAGCAAAGCCATGACCCAAGGCCCCAGTAGAAAATTCAATACCAGGAACTTTTAATGATTCTGGATGTCCACCTAATATAGAGTCGAATTTACTAGCTGTTTTAAGAATTTTTTTTGATATAAATTTTTTATCAGCTAACAACGCATAAAGTGCCAAACATCCATGACCTTTACTAAGAATTAATCGATCTCTATTAGAAAATTTAGAATTCTTTGGATTATATTTAATAACATCATCATAAAGAACTCTTAGTATTTCAATTAATGACATTGCAGATCCCATATGACCTCTGCCTCCTCCAATTAAAGATTTTAATACTAAGCTTCTTAAATACTTAGATCTACTGTCTAATTTTATTTTTAAAGCTGATTTGGACAATTTGATATTCACAATATTAAAACTTATTTAAACTTTCTACAATCTTTAACAATTCATTACTTAATAAATTTTGATGAATTGGTAAAGTTAATATTCTTTTGCTTTGTCTTTCAGCTTCAGGAAAATCATTTTTTTTATAACCCAAAAATTTTGCTGCAGGCTGAAGATGTATAGGTATAGGGTAATGTATAGCCGTACCTATTCCTCTCTTTTTTAAAAAATCAATTAATTTTTTTCTATTTTGAGTTTGAATTACAAAGGTATGATAAGTATTAAATTGATATTTTTTTTCATCAATCAAAAAAAATTTTTTTCTGTTTAAATTTTTGAGATAAAATTTTGCATTTTTTCTTCTTTTGCTTATAGTTTGATTTAAATTTCTGATCCTATGATTTAATATTACAGCCTGTAAAACATCCAAACGGGAAAGAAAACCAAAATTATTAACCTTATTTCTATCAACTAATCCATGATTTCTCATTGATATAGCTTTTTTATAAAATAATTCGTTATCTGTAGTAATAAATCCACTATCTCCATAAGCATTTAAATTTTTTAAAGGATGTCCTGAAAAGCATCCTATGTCTCCAAATGAACCAGATTTTTTTTGGTAATATTTTGATCCAATCGACTGTGCGGCATCCTCTAAAACTGGGATACCATATTTTTTTGATATCCTCATTATCTCTTTCATTTCCGCTATCCTTCCTGTTAAATGAACAGGCATGATTGCTTTTGTTTTTTTTGTTATAGATCTTTCAATTAATTCTGGATTGATATTTTGATCTGGCAAAACATCAACGAATACAGGTCTTGCACCTATATGGATTATCGATGAAGTTGACGAAATAAATGAATTTGGAGGAGTAATAACCTCATCACCTTTTCTAACCCCTAACAATATAAGGCCTAGTGTTAAAGCATCTGTACCACTGTTTAATCCTACTGCATATTTCGTACCACAAACTTTAGAAATATTTTTTTCAAAAATGCTAATTTGTTTTCCCCCTACATATTCTCCTTTTTCAAGTGTTTTTTTTATTAATGGTAAAAGAAATTTCCTTTCCTTCTCCCATTGCAAAACTAAATTTACATATGGAATTTTCATTTTTTTTTATAAAAGTTTTTTACTGTTGATATTATTGTATTTAGTTGTTTCTTACTTAAATGTTGGTCACAAGGAAATGAAATAATTTTTTTAGCATGTTCATCAGCAAATGGAAAATCTCCTTTTTTATATTTTAAAAATTTATATGCATTTTGTAAATATATCGGTTTTGGATAATGAACTTTTGCTTCTACTCCTTTGCTTAAACAATATTTATAAAGAGCATCTCTTTTTTCTGCAAAAATAATGTAAAGATGATAAACAATTTTATAATTTTTTGGCCTAATTGGAATTGTAATTTCTTTTATTTTAGATAAACTTCTATCCAAATATCTTGCATTTAAAATCCTTTTTGCTGCGATTGATTTAGCTTGGGGTAATAACCAATTTCCTATTACAGCTTGAAATGTATCTAGCCTAGAGTTATATCCACATATTTTTACTGTGTCCCTATCTGAAAGTCCATGATTTCTAAGTAATAATAATTTTTTATAAATATTTTTATTATTCGTTGTAATTATACCTCCGTCAGACCAAACATTTATATTTTTTAAAGGGTGCAAAGAAAATGCACCTGTTATTCCCCAGGTACCAGAATTTTTATTATTAATATTTGCCAAAATTGACTGGCACGCATCTTCAATCAAAGGTATTTTATATTTTTTTGACAATTTCATTAATTTTGGCATATCAGTCATATATCCAGTAAAATGAACAGGAATTATTGCTTTTGTTTTTTTGGTTATTTTCTTTTTAATTAAATTTACATTCATACAAAATGTATCATCACAATCTACAAAAACTGGAACTGCGCCAAGCTCGGTTATAGCCCCAACTGTTGCAACAAAAGTATTTGCTGCAGTAATTACTTCATCTCCTTCTCTAATCCCAAGTACTTTAAGAGATAATTTTAATGCATCAGTTCCTGAATTTACACCTACGGCGTATTTAGTACCAATTAAATCTGAAAATTTTTTTTCAAAAATTTTTAATGGTTTGCCTAAAGTAAAATCACCAGTCTTAACAAATTTTTTTAATTCTTTCCAAAGGTCTGGGCAGTTTTTAAATTGTTGTGGTAAATATGAATATCTTACTCTCATAATTTTTATACTAGATTGATTGAATTCATTCTCTTTATATTATAGTACATTTCATTTGAAAGAGGTTCAGTTAATAAATTTTTTGAAAATGCAGATTTTAAATCTACAATAGCGTCTTTAATTGAATAAGTTGGACTAAAATTTAAAACTTTTGAAATTTTTTCTGAAGAAATATGATAAGATCTATCATCATTAGATGGTAATTTTTTAATTTCAACATTCTTGTCCAACGTTTCTTTTACCATTTCAGCCAAATATTCTACAGGATGGTTCTCAAAACCTACATTAAAAGCTTCACCATTAATTAATTTTTCATCAACATTTAATAGATGTAAATATGCATTACACATATCTTTAATATTAATATTAGGTCTTAGTTGACTACCTCCTAATACTGAAATTTCTCCTTTATTGTAAGCATGGTTCGTCAAAATATTTACAACTAAATCAAGCCTTTGTCTTTTTGAATATCCACAAACTGTTGCAGGTCTTATACTACTGCAAATAAAATTTTTATCATTGTGCTTAAATAATATTTCTTCACACATAACCTTATATTTTGAATAGTCAGTCAGAGGCTGAAGGCTAAAGCTTTCATTTACATTTGGATCTGATTTAATACCATATACACTTGATGAAGATGCATAAATAAATTTTTTAACTCCATTATCTTTACAAATTTTTATTAATCCTTCGAATGGATCAAAATTAATAGATTTCCCCAAACTAGGATTTAAATCAAAACTTGGGTCATTAGATATGCATGCAAGATGTATAACATTTTCAAAATTCTTAATTTTGCTTTCCAAAAATTTTAGATCTCTTATATCTCCTTTTATTAATTCCAAATTTTTATGATTTATTAGAGTATTTCCATATATAAAAAGATCAAAAACTGTAACTTTATAACCTTTATTCAATAATAAAGTTGTAAGTTCTGACCCTACATAACCAGCACCTCCAATTAAAAAAATATTTTTCATAAGGACATTTTACTTTAAAATATACTCTAAGATTCTGTCAATTTTTTCAAAAGATATATTGGTTTTATTTCCTATATTTTCAACTGATATTGCCGCAGCAATAGATCCTAAAAATAAAATAAGTTCTGGATCAAGATTTAATTTAAGTCCCATAGATGTGATTGCAAGCATCGAGTCTCCAGCGCCAACTTTATCTACAGATTTCTTCGCAAATGCTGGGCATTTATAAAAATTAAATTTATTATCCACTAATAAAACTCCTTTCTTTCCTTGAGTAACAATAAGTTTTTTAACTTTTTTCTGGGCAATTAGTTTTTTAGCTAAAGACTTTATATCTGTTTTATTATCTCTCAGTTCCTGTCTTAGTTCATTTTCATTAATAATTATAGAATTAACCCCATGATATTTATTAATGGTATGATAACCTATATTTGCTGCATTAATTTGCGCATTTACATATACAAACTTTTTAGTTTTTTTTTATATTTTTTGCAATATCATCTGAAATAAATTTATGCCCATAATCACAAACTAAAATCATATCAACTTCTTTACTATTTTTTTTAATAATATTTTTAATATCTTTTTCAAATTTTAAAGATGCTCTTTCTGGCAAAACATAAGAACCAAATAACTTGTAGTTTGAAATTCTATCAACAAATCTAGTTTTTAAAATAGTTTTATAGCCTGAGTAAGGGTAAATAAAATTAGAAATAATATTTTTATTTAAATTATTTTTTAAAATTTTTTTAAAAATTTTTTCTTTTCCAAGCGGTGATATTAAATTAATTTTATTGGCAAAAGTTGAAATATGTCTAGCTACAGCGCCTGAACCTCCAACATAATATTCTTCATCTTTTTGACTTAAAACTAAATGCGGTTCTTTTCCTGATTTTCCAATAGTTTCTCCAAAGCAATATTTATCAATTATAACTTCCCCAACTATCATTATTTTTAAATTCTTAAATTTTTGTATTAAATTATAAATTTGGTTGTATGAAAATTTTTTTTTAATCTTATTTACAAAATTTTTTTGGTCTTCGTTAAATAAAAAATTTCCAGAATTTATAATACTTGATGAGCTAAATACTTCATCATTTGTATATTTTATTTTACCTCCAAACTTTTCAACTAATTTTTTTTCAGTTTTAATTTTTCCTGTTTTGTCTTCAATATTATTTTTATAATCAGGTCCTTTAACATAAAAATCAGGTTTAACTAATTTGATAATATCTTCTGCGGATGCACTGGAACTAATTAATACTTCGTCAATTATTTTTATTTCTTTTAAAAATTCTAATCTTTGGTTTTGATTAAAAATTGGACGTCCAGGACCCTTTTTAATATATTTATTTGAAGTTAATGAAACAATTAGATAGTCACCATAAGATTTTGCTTTTTTAAAATGTTTAATATGTCCTAAATGAACTAAATCAAATACTCCATGACATAAAACTAATTTTTTTTTTAAACGAATTTTATTTATTCTTTTTTGAAAATTTTTGATTTCTGTTAACATCTATTTTAAATATTTGAACCAGTCTTTAGTTGCAATTTTAATCTTTTTTTCTGTCCAAACAGGTGCTTTTTTCCAATAATTAATATTTTTTAGGATTAAATCAATGCCCAATTTTATATTTATTTTAGGTTTCCATTTTAAGAATTTTTTTATTTTCCTTATATCTGCAAAAGTACAATCTGGCTCACCAGGTCTTTTCTTAATATAAATCTTTTTTTTACTCAGCATTGATACTATTTTATTTACTGATACAGTTTTACCACTTCCAACATTAAAAATTTCACCTGAAATCTTTGAATTACTAGCTTTTATGAAAGCTTCAACCACATCAGAAACATAGGTAAAGTCTCTAGTTTGTTTTCCATTACCAACAATTGTTAGTGGTGCATTAGCTAATTTTTGAGCTAAAAAAACTCCAAACATTGCACCGTATGTGCCTGATGTTCTAGATCGAGTGCCATAAACATTAAACAATCTCAAAGAAATAGAATTCAATTTATATAATTTTGACCAATGCATAACTAGTTGTTCGCCTAGTAATTTTGTTAAAGCATAAGGATATTGTGGAGATAATTTTTGACTTTCTGGCGTAGGATATTTTGTTGGGATGCCATAACAGGACGAAGACGCTGCATATAAAAATTTCTTAATCTTATATTTTTGAGAACATTTTAAAACATTAATTGTTCCTGTTACATTCGAATTGTAATATTCGATAGGATTTTGTATACTTGGAACTATATCTGCTAAAGCAGCTAAGTGAAAAACTATATCAATTCCTTTAAAAAATTTTTCTATATTGTGAATTTTTGATATATCTGCTTTAACAAAATTAATTTTATCTAAAAAAAACTTTATATTTTCTTTTCTCCCAGTTGAAAGATTATCTATTACTATAATATCATTTTTCTTATAAAGCTTCTCAACAAGATGGCTACCTATAAAACCAGCTCCTCCAGTAACTAATATTTTCATAATTTTCTTTTATATATTAATTTTTTTTATATATTTATCGCATAATTAATAGATTATTACTCATCAAATATGAATGTATACATTGAATTAGAAACACTAAAAAGGGAATTGTCTGGCAAATTATTAATTTCATTAGAGTTAGTAAAAAAAAATCACAATGTTTTCTTGGGAGATAGAGAGACTATAACTTATTTGGCTAAAAATAACAAAATTCCTCCTGGTGTAATTTTTTTAAAGGATATGAATAGCCAGAAATATAGAGTCAATGATTATAAAAAATTTATTAAAAATGGTTTTAAAATTGTTTCGCAAGACGAAGAAATAGGTTGTTTTACAAATAAGACATATGAAAAGTTTTTCTATGGAAGATTTCAAAATGAAACAACTTTTAAATTAGTTGATAAATATTTTTGTTGGGGCGATTTTGATTATAAATTTTTAAAAAAATTTAAAAAAAAAACTAAATTTATAAAAACTGGATCACCTAGAATTGATATTGCTGCTAATGAAAAATTAATTAACAAAGATAATATAAAAAAAAAATATAAATTAAAAAAAAATATAATACTAATTAGTTTAAATCATAATCTTTTTTGGAAAAGAGATTTTTTTGAAAGATTGCTAATTTCTACACACGAAATAAATGAAAAAAATTTTATAAAAACAATTGATGAATCTTATCATATTGAAAGTAAAGTACTTATAAAATTTTTTTATTTATTTGAACTAATATATGAGTTAAATAAATTAAACGACTATTCAATTGTAATAAGACCTCACCCAGGAATGGAAACCGAAAAAGTTAAAAAATTTTTTGATAACTATAAAATATTAAAAAATGTAAAAGTAATAGCAGATGGCGATTTAGTTGATCAAATTAGCACTTCGGACTTTATAATTCATACTGGTTGTACTTCTGGAGTAGAAGGTACGCTCAACAAAAAAAATGTCATTACTTATTTGCCAAAAGATAATTTAATTAGGGATTATAAAGAAGTTAAATTTTTGACAGAAATAGGAAAAATTTTTTACAAAAAAGATGCAATTATTAAATATATAAAAAGAAATGCTCAAAGAAAATTTATACAAAAAAATATTCTAAATAAAAATTTAAATAAAATAAAAAAAAGAGTATTAATAGATAAACAATCATATAAAAGAATTTCTGAGGAAATAGAAAATTTATCTTTCAAAAAAACAAACAAATCTTATATGAATATTGGCAACAACAAATTAAATTTTTTTAAAAAAAATCTAAAATTAATTATTAAAAAAAAAATAAAAAAAATTCTTAGAATGCCAACTCACAAAACTGCTTTTGAATTAAAGTTTCCTCCTTTTGATAAAAAAAATGTTATCGACCGAGTAGAAATATTAAATAAAGGATTTAATATAAATACGCAGTATTCATTAAATTTTATAAATAATAGATTTATAAAAATTTCAAAATCTGCTGACTAAAATTACAATGTCTGTAAATAAACTTTGCTCAAAGCTTATAATTGGCACCGCAAATTTTAATCAAAAATATGGTATTGCTAATAATTTTAAATCAATAAGTAAAAAAGAAATTAAAAAAATTATTAAATTGGCATATTTAAACAAAATTTATACCTTTGATACATCGCCTGATTACGGAAATGCAGAAAAAAATTTAGGAAAATATTCAAGTAAAAATTTCAATTTTATAAGTAAGTTAAATAAAATTAGTACTAAAAATTTAAATCAGTCAATTGAA